>JBCCBC010000136.1:0-8054 GCA_039814435.1 Pseudomonadota bacterium | reverse complement strand
CAATCTCTTCTCGGGTTTGGACGGGGGCAAAGCCGAGGCCGTCAGTGATCCGTTCGGCCAGATCGTCGAGGATATCAAGATCGGCCCCGATAAAGGACACACCCGCACCCGGGTCACCACCCGCCCGGCGGGGCAGGGCGAGCGTGCATTGCGGCTGCGGGGTTGCTCGGATGCGGCGCAAGAGCTGACCGATGGCAATGTCGGACGCGGTGGGGTTTGGCAGGGGCTGGGCAACGGGCGCCACTGGGGCTGCCGGCGCGCTGGCTGTTTCGGTGCCTTCTGCGTCTTCGCCCGCACTATCACCGCCACCGTCCGCGGCAGTGTCCACATCTGGCACTGCTGTTGGGTCCGGCGCGGGATCTTCGACGGGCGCTGTTGCTTCAGGCTCAACCGGTTCGGGAAGCACGACCGGTTCTGTCGTATCCGTACTTGGCGCGATAACGGGCGGTTCCGCCGTCGGTTCGGGGGCGACAAGGGCCAATACATCGGGATCCGGCGTTGGTTCGGGCGCGAGTACAAGTGCGTCGTCTTGTTCGGGGCCCACGTCGGGCAGGGGGGCGGCTGCACCACCGTCTGCCAGTGGGTTCAGCACTGTGTCGTCAATCGGGCTCAGGCTGTCGATCGCCAAGGGTGACGGCGTTTCCGGTTCTGGCACCAGAGGGACGGGAACGGGCAGGGGGGTCGCTTGGGGGACAATCGGCGCGGTGTCGGGCACTTCGATCACAGACGATTCGGGCTGCAGTTCCGCGAGGTCCGGTTCCACAATGGCCGGTTCCGTCGGCGCGGGCTGAACCACGTCGGGTTCTGTCACCTCTGGTTCCGTGACGTCCGGTTCGACAACATCCGGTTCTGCGATTTCAGGTTCCAGAACCTCGGGTTCAACTGTGTCGGGTTCGGCCACATCTGGTTCCGTCACGTCGGCCTCTTGCGGCAGTGCCAGATCCTCGTCCGGGGCCAGCGCCTCGTCTTCTTGCGGGGCCAGAAGCGTGTCATCCGGCACCAGCGTGTCGTCATCCGGGCTGAGTGCTGCCAGGTCGTCGGGCTGTTCGGCGGCCTCAAGCTCGTTGGGATCGAGGGGGATCGCGTCGGGTGGGATTACCGCCCCTTCGTCAATGACCTCAGTCTCATCAACAATGTCTGCATCCAGAATTTCGAGGCTGACCGCAAATTCGGGTTCACGCGCGGCGGTTTCCTGAGCGTCTGGCAAGAACGCGACCATGCCGGAGAACATGAAGAACGCCACAACGCCGCCATGGGTCACGGCGGACGCAGTCATCGAGCCATACCAGGTCAGACTGCTGGAGGAGGCGTGCGGCAGAAAGCTCATTCCACGTCGCCCCCGTCCCCGTCGTCTTTGAGGTGGAGGGTAACCAGTTTGACCTCGACCGCGATCAAGGCCTCGTCATCCAAAAGCCCAAGAAGTTCTGCAGCACCAAGTTCGCGATCTGTCAGAACGTGAACTGTCGGGCTGTCGATCAGGGCGTCGGCCAGTGTGCCGGCCTCAATCTCGACCCCGTCGAGAAGCATGTTGCCGCCGTCCGTGACGATCAGCAGCGGTTCGGGGAGCAGATCAAGGGGCAACCGGGTTGTTTCGGGCAGCGCCACTTCGACCGTGCGCGAACTCATCAGCGACCCGGTGGTGATAAAGAAAAAGATCAGCAAAAGCACGATGTTGATAATCGCCAGTGAGCTGTCAAAGACAGCCCCCTTGCGGCGTTCAGGCAGGCGGGCGCGGGGCATTCTAGACCCCCTCGCGGGTGATTTGCACGCCCGCTACATTTGCGCCTTCAAGCGCCTCGAGGGCTTGGGCGACGTCCTGCACGCGTGCGGTATCACTGACGATCAACACCACGCTGCCCGGGAAATCCTGGCTGCCGATGGCATCGGCCAGTTCCCCCAACTGGTCGATATCGTAGTCTTGGCCAGCGGTGCGCACCGACCCGTTTGTGATGGTCCAGAGCGTGATATCGTTGTCTGCACCGGCAGGTGGCGCCGGTTGCGTTTCGTCCGTACCGGGCCCGGCATTTTCGGCCGCTTCGGCATCCGGCGCGGGGCCAGAGGCTGTTTTGAGCGTGATCAGGGAATAGGGTGTGAGGCTTGTCGATAGCATGAAGAAGATCAGCAGCTGAAACATGGCGTCTGCCAGAGGTGTCAGCACAAACCGGTAGCGGCGCGGCCGTTCCGGTAGCGGAGCTTTTTTAGAGGCCATCGGTTGTGGACCCGTTTACTTCGCCGCGTTCGGATCAACCCGCCCGTGGATCGCGGCAGACATCAAGGCTTCGATCATGTTGCGTTCGCGGTCGATCCGTCCTTCGAGCCAGGTGGCGAGAAAAAACGCAAAGAGCGCGATAACAAGGCCTGCGGCAGTTGTCGTCAGAGCGACATAGATACCGCCCGCCAAGGTGGTGGGATCCACCGCCCCTTCGGTCACGGCCAGCACGGAAAACGCATCGATCATACCCACGACCGTGCCCAAAAGGCCAAGCATCGGGGCCGCTTGCACCACCATGTCGAGGGCGCGCATGCGTTCGCTCATTGTGGCGAGTTCGATGATGGCGGTCTGGCGGCTGAGTTCCTCGGCGTAGCTGACGTCTGTGGGCCGGGCCTGAATGCCCGAGAACACCGCTTGCAGGATCCGCGACAGGACAGAGCGACGTTTGCCAGCGGCGGTGATCGCCTCGTCCACGCGCCCGTTCAGCCAGTCATCGAGGATCTTTTCCGCTTCGGAGCGTCGCCCGACGCCCATGCGCGCGAACTGGAACAGTTTGTAGACGCCGATTCCCAAAGCGACCAGCGACAGAAAGCCGAGCAGGCCGTAAACAGTGAACGTTGCAATTTCGAAAATGGTCATGTGGTTTCCTGCTTGGGCCGTCAGTTACAGGCCAAAGGCGATGTCGGTGCGGGATGTGACGGTGAGTTGGGTCAGGCAGACATCGCTGCTGTCAGCGGTCCCTGCAATCGCGCAGCTGGCCACGTCGTTTACAATGATTTCAGAGAGTTCGGTGCAGGCTGATGGCAGATTGTACTGGACCACCCGCCGTTTGCCCGCGCTGAGTGCGCCCAGTGGCAAGGCCAGCAAGTTGCGGAACACCCCGTCGGCTCCAAAGACCGCCAGGCGCCATGTGACTTCTTCGAAATCCTGGTCGAGCCCGTTTTTGCCGAAAAAGATGACCTGGCAGCCCCCGTCGGAGGACGCAGTGGCGCGGTTCAGTTCAAGCGAGATGTTCGGGGAGGCGTCCTGCGCTGCGGCGAATGAGCCTGACAGCATCAAAGACGTTGCAAGGATGGTGGTGAAATACTTCATAGAAGCCCCCGGAATGCATGTAATCAATAGACGCGTGCATTAGCGGTCTTGGCTTGAAGACTGTCAACTCTCAATTGGGAGGCTAGCGACCCTTTTGCGGGGTGGCGCAGACCGGATTACCGGTAAACGCCAACCACATAGTCCGGACCATTGCGCGGTGCGAGGCCGTCCAGCGTTGTGAATGCCTGGGCAACGTAGCCTGTGGGTGCCTGGGCCCGCGCCTTGGCGCGTGGGTTGTAGACATCGCTGCGCTGCGGCTGTTTCTTGACTGCCGCGCGGGCTGTTGGAAGTGCCTGAGCCGGTTTCGTCTGCGCTTTTGGCGTTGCCAGTGCGGCCACGGCGGCCGACCGCATCTGCGGACGCACGGTTGCGGCCGTCTGCGTCGTCAGTGCGGGCAGTTCGATCACGGGCGCGGTTGCTGCTGCGACCGGCTGTGGCAGCGCGGGCGCGGCCAAGCTGGGCAGTGTCACAGATGGCACGTGCTGCGGGATGACGAAGCCGGATGTGGCATCGCTTTGAATCTCGGGGGACGCGAGCGCGGCGGTTTGAACCGAAGTGCTGTAGTCATGCAAGATCGACAGGCCAAGTCCGGCACCGCCCGAGAAGGCGACGAGGGACAGCGAGAGGGCAAACATACTTTTCATGTCAAACGATATAGCATGCCCGTTTTCAGATTTCACCTTGCGTCGGCGAACTTACGCCGCGTCGCGCTGATTTCTTGCAACAGTTGTATGGATTTAGCGGTTTGGAGGCCTTGGAACGCTAGGGATGGTGGGTCGCAGCGCCACTGCCACCTGCGCACCGGGAAACAGTTGCCACCCCCTGCGGTCATTGTTGGCGGATGATTTACTTGCAGGCCTGTTGCTGGCGTGGATATACTCGTTTTCAGTTATTTTTGGTATTTGAGGGCCTTTGGCGTGATCCGGTTTTGTCGAAATGCAATGTTTGGGATGGCTGTTGGTGCTGTTGCTCCGCTGTGCGTTGCGGCGCAGGGGCTGGACATCCAACCGATCGGAATTGACGTCGCACCTGAGGGTGGCGAACTTTTGCTTGCGGCCTTGCCGGTTGCGAGCGCGACGCCGGTTTTCTCGGGCGGCTTCATCGAATCGGCTGGGGTCATACAGGCCGCCGTGCGCTCGTCCGATGGGTTGCCGACACCGTCGATCATTCTGGGTGTGATCGAGGCCGGGCAGGAAGAGGTGTTCGGTATCGAGCGTCTGCTGCCTGCGACCGTGCAAGAGGTTGGGTTTTCGCTGGATGATCTGGCAGCGCGGGAAGCGATGCGCGCAGAGGACCCGGATTTGTTTCGTCGCCTGATCGAAGAGGGGCACCTTGATCCGGATGCGGACCAGCTGAACCGCGTCTTGCAAATCGAGTTGAGCCGCATGAACTGTTACCGGTCCGGCATTGATGGTGCCTGGGGTCCGGGCTCGCGGCGGTCGGTTGGCGAATACTTTACCCAACTGGCATCAGTCTCGTGGCCCGATCAGCAACCATCGTCTGATTTGTTCCGTGCGATCATACTGAACGGAGATGTGGCGTGCCCGACACCGGTTGCGGCACCGCGTCCTGCGGCCTCGACCGCGCGGTCGACGACACCGCGTCGTACAACCACCACGCAGCGCGCACCGGCGCCCAAGCCCGCGCCAGCCCCTGCGGCCAAACCCGCCAAGCCCACATTGTCGATTGGCGGGTCAGGTGTGTTCCGCTGATCTGTGCGCAGCTTCGGCCGTACCTGTGAGTTTGAAATTGTCAGAGGGCGGGAATCCTGTACTCTGATCACCATAGTTTTATAAATTTGCGGCCTGTCTTGCCGATCAAGTGAATAAAAAGCGGATGCCACGGGTTGGTGTTGCAACATAAAGAGGATGATTGCGATGTCGAATACATCACTGAGAGGGGCAGAGCTGAAAAAGCTGGTTGCCGTGTCCAAGAAGCGGGACCTGGCCTTTGCGTACTGCCCTGCCGGAACAACCCCTGACGATGTGTTTTATCTGGATCGTAAAAAGAAACCGGATGTGATTGGCCGCACGGCGCGGGCCGAAAGCGAAGGGTCAAAGCTTGGTTTTGGCATGGCCAAGACCAAGGGTCGTGTTATGACGCTGACCTGCGACCGTGAAATGGCCGGGATGGCCAAGAAGCTCAAGAAATATCTCAAGCAGGAAAAGTGCCCGATGAACGTCGTGGTGCTGGATAAGAACGGCAATGTTCTGGAAGAGGACATTGAGGATCTGCCCGAGGATCCGGAACTGGATGCCATGGACGCGGAGTTGGACGCGGAAGATGGCAACGACGCAAATGACGGGTCTGGTTCGCAAGAGGACACCGGGAACGAGAACGAAGACAACGATGCCGATGAGGACCGCATAAAGGCACTGCGCGCCCGTGCGGCCGACGTCCAAGAGGGCATCAAGGCGTCCCCCTCAACGGTGCAAGCGCCACTGATCAAAGGGTTCAAATCCGCAGTGACCGCGATCCAAGGTGGAAACCTTGATGTGGCAGACGCAACGCTGACCAAGCTGGAAGCGGCCCTTGATAAAGTCGGTGGCAGCGAGGGTGCCGCGCCGCCCCCACCGCCCGAGGCGGATCCTGCCAAGGTCAAGCTGCTGACTGTCGCCGCCCAATTGGGCAACCGCATCGCGGCCTTGCAGGACAGCGAGGGCAAGACCAAGCTGGAAACTGTTCACGCATCGCTGTTGGCCCAAATCGAAGCGGGTGAATATCCCAAAGCCGCGGCAACGGCCAAGGCACTGGGTGAGGCCATCACCAAAGTGTCCGCGGGTCAGGCGCAAGCGGCCCCCACGGATCAGCCGACCGATTCTGATCAGCAAGACGCAAACGAAAACGCCACTGCCGAAGTGGACCCGAATGCCAGTGAAGACGGAAAAGCCTGGAACGCGGCGCGCGCCACGTTTGAACCTGTTGTGCTGAGCCTGCTTGAGCGCGGCATGGGGGACGTCAGCAAAATGCGCGCCGCCTGGTCGTTCTTTACGGAAAAAGGTCTGGCCGGAGCGTTTGCTGACGGGATGAGGGTGGTGCCCGGTCTTGAAAAGCTGATTGCCCAAGCCGAAGCGGCAGAGCAGTCGGATGCGGAAAAGGACATTCCTGCTGACATCGTTCCCTTTGTGCGGGCGCGGATCAGCTGGTCCAAGGCACGCACCAAGTTGCAATCTGAGATGATGAAGCTGGAAAACGCGATACTGGCGGCTTGCCAGGGCGAGGAATTCGCGGGCATGGCGTCAGACACCAAAGCGTTGTTCACCTATCTTGAGACGCTGGATGATCGCCTGGAAGCGGCGCTGTTTGCACTGGAAGCTGAGCCCGATGGCGCGCGCCGCGAAACCCTGAAGGGCGATGCGCGCAAGGTTCTGGGTGAGTATCAGACCGAATTGCAAACACCCTTCTTCAAGGATGTGGATGGCAATAACGGGTTTGCCTCCGTCAGCGTCACGGGCACCGCCACAACGGCGCTGGCGGCCGTCAATGACGCGCTGAGCAAGGCGGCGTAATCGCGGCGCTCATTGCCCCATGGGCACTGGCTGGTAATCAGGTGTGAGGCTGTCGAACGGCATGATCACCTGATAGGCAAGCCCCAGGTATTTATCGTTTGCAAAGAACACCAGCGTTGCGCCGTCCACGCGCGGGGGCGTAAGCCCCGATAGGTCGGGGCGGCCAAAGTCCCGCAGCCGAGGGCGTCCCTGTTTCCACTCTTCGACCTTTTCCGCGTCATAGCGTTCGAAATAGGTCGTGGAAAATGCCTCGGGGTCCAGAATGACGCCAAACCCGAACCCTTCGGACAGGTGATTGACGGCGCGCGCTGCCTCGGTCGCGTTGTCAGGCGCTGTCAGATCTGGGACTGCACCCATCAGCCCTGCGATGTCGGTGTAGTGCTGGTCTTCGTCGACCCGCACCATGGGCGCGCCGGATGTGTCGAGCATGAGATCAATCGGGGGAAGGTCCACGGTCAATTCGCCTTTTTGTTTTTGGGTGTTTCATGCCGGGTGCGCGTCATTCTTCGACCTGCCACTCTGCTTTCAGCCAGTCGTCATCCATCATGTTCATGGATCCGGTGAGGATGGATTTCTGCCACATGCGCGGTTCACCTGTCAGCGGATCAGGGGCGATGACAAACAAATTGTGGTCCTTTGCGTCCCCCCAGTTGGAGTCCGCCACGACGAATTCGGGCGCTCCCAGCTCGCGGATCAGCGTGTCTTGCAGCTTGCCGGTCAGATACGAGTCGTAATCTGCCTTAACCGCGTCTTTCTTCTTTTGCAGCTCTTCGGGCGTGGGCGGGGTTGTTTGGTTGGCCTGCCATTTTGTGGCCTTGCGGTTGGCGATGGCTGTTTTCGCCGCATCCAGCTTGGACGAGATATGGGTGTTCAGCTCGGCTGGCGTCATCTCGGTTGTGGGGCGATCCCCAAAGGCGGCGCGAATCAGATCTTTTTCACTGTCGGACCCGATCGAGGATGCCGCGGCTTCCATCTGTTTGTCATAAAGATAGACGGCGCGTTCTTTGGTCAGCTTTTCGGTGGCCATCTTGCGGCCCGGTTCGACCAGCATCGAGGTGATATTGGCGTCCACATCGCCCGTCATCAGCGTTTTATAGTCCCCTTCGGGGGGCAGCGCGTTGAACGAGTGCATCCCGCGCGTGCCGACCATTGTCATTCTTTCATCGCTGAGCCCGCCAAGCGACTTGAGCACTTTGACCGCGCGATCCCCGGGTGTGTCAGAGTCGTCGGGGGCCACAAGT
>JBCCBC010000211.1:0-4810 GCA_039814435.1 Pseudomonadota bacterium | reverse complement strand
GCGCGCAATCTGGACCCTGCCCAAGAGATCAAGCCGATGACGGGCCGTTCAGGGCGCCCGGCGGCAGCGCGCCAGGCCTATTCCATGACGGCGGTCGATGAGTTTGGCCCCGTGATCGACGATATCTATGATTTTGCCGAAGCCCAGGGGTTCGAGATTGACGGCATCACCCAAGAGGGCGGCGCAGGCCAGCTGGAGATCAACCTGCGCCACGGCAATCCCGTCAAGCTGGCGGACGAGGTGTTCTACTTCAAACGGCTGATCCGCGAGGCGGCGCTGCGCCACGACTGCTTTGCCACCTTTATGGCAAAACCGATCGAGGACGAGCCGGGATCGGCCATGCACATCCATCATTCGATCCTTGATATAGAGACCGGCAAGAACATCTTTGTCGGCCCGCAAGAGGGCGACACAGACGCGTTTTTCCACTTTATTGCCGGGCTGCAAACCTACATGCCCGCCGCGCTTGCCGTGATGGCCCCGTTTGTGAACAGCTATCGCCGCTACGTCAAAGATCACGCCGCCCCGATAAATCTGGCCTGGGGGCGGGACAACCGCACCACCGGCATTCGTATTCCGCTGTCGGATGCGCAGTCGCGCAGGGTGGAGAACCGGATCGCGGGTATGGATTGCAACCCCTACCTTGGAATCGCGGCCTCCCTGGCGTGCGGCTATCTTGGCCTAATCAACGAAGACCGCCCCTCGCCGCAGTTTCGCGGGGATGCCTATGAGGGGGACGGCGACATTCCCCGTGTACTCGGCTCGGCGCTTGATCTGTTTGACGGGGCCACCGCCCTTCATGAGGTGTTGGGTCCAGAGTTTGCTCGCGTCTATTCCATCGTAAAGCGCGCTGAATACGATGAATTCCTGCAAGTGATTTCCCCGTGGGAACGCGAACACCTGCTGCTGAACGTCTAAGTGGCAAATCGGCCCTTGGGTAAGATTTTGGTGGGAAAAGAGAAGATGAACCTGCTCTATTCCAATGACACTGCGGGGGCATATCCTGACAGCTGGTATGCGGCGAGTGCAGATACGCCACCCCCGCGAGCGGCGTTGCAAGGCACGGTACATGCAGATGTGTGCATCGTTGGGGCGGGCTATACCGGTCTGTCTGCTGCACTGCATCTGGCACAGGCTGGCCGGAGTGTTGTCGTGCTTGAGGCCCATCGCGCAGGCTTTGGCGCGTCGGGGCGCAATGGCGGCCAGTTGGGATCAGGGCAGCGCGTCGAACAGCCCTATCTGGAACAGATGGTGGGCCGCGCAGATGCGATGAAACTGTGGGATTTGGGTCAGGATGCCAAGGCGCTGGTCAAATCGCTGATTACTGCGCACGACATTGACTGTTACCTGCGCCCTGGTGTGGCCTGGACAGCCGAAGACACAAGCGACGTCGATGATCTGCACCGCTATGCCGCTCATATGCAGCAACACTATGACTACAGCGTTGATGTGCTGGATGCAGAAAGCTTTGCCACCTTGTGCCCCTCGCCCGCCTATAAGGGGGGCGTGCTGGATCGCGATGCCGCACACCTGCACCCGCTGCGGTTTGCGCTTGGTCTGGCAAAAGCGGCAGAGGCTGCGGGCGCAGTCCTGTACGAAAACAGCGCCGTCACGGACCTGTCGCAGGGCACCCCTGCGACCGTGCGCACCGATTCAGGAACCGTCACAGCCGATCACGTAATCCTGGCCTGCAACGGGTATCTTGGCGACCTCAGCCGACAAGTTGCGGGACGCGTCATGCCCATCAACAACTTTATCGCCGCAACCGCTCCCTTGGGCGAGGACGCGGCGCGCGTGTTAACGCAAGACATTGCCGTGTCTGACAGCCGCTTTGTGGTGAACTACTTTCGGCTCAGTCACGACAAACGGCTGCTGTTCGGGGGCGGGGAAAGCTACGGCTACCGCTTTCCCGGCGATATCGCTGCGAAAGTGCGCAAACCGATGGCGCAGATCTTTCCGCACCTGGCGGATATCCCCATCGACTACGCCTGGGGGGGGACGCTCGCGATCACTATGAAACGGCTGCCCTATCTGGCGCGCGTAGCCCCAAACATCCTGTCGGCCTCGGGCTATTCGGGGCACGGGGTGGGCACAGCAACCCATGCCGGGCAACTCATGGCACAAGCGATCGCCGGGCAATCGGACGGGTTCGACACCATGGCCGCGATCCCCACCGCGCCGTTTCCGGGCGGCACCGCCTTACGCACTCCGCTGCTTGCCTTGGCGATGACCTGGTACAGCCTGCGCGACCGCCTCGGCCTTTGAGGTGCGACACCGGGTCATCGGCGCAAACCCGCAGTCTTGTCACAAAACTGTTTCCTTTTGCATCTAACGGATTTAAAAAACCAAAATCCGAGCATAAGGAATCTGAAATATGAACCTGCCCGACATGCACAGCGCCGAAGCCATCCCAAACGAAGCCCGTTACGAGATTGACCGCCTGCTTAGCTCGGGCGACCTGTTCCGCTACACAGCGGCGGCGGATGCCCCTGTGTCTTTGCTCGAAGCTGAGTTTGCCCAGATGATGGGGTCGAAATTTGCACTGGCAGTCTCGTCCTGTTCGGCAGCTTTGTTCCTGTCGCTCAAGGCATTGGATTTGCCCCGCGATGCGCGCGTGCTGATCCCAGGGTTCACTTTTGCCGCTGTGCCGTCCGCAGTGATGCACGCCGATTGCCTGCCCGTACTGTGCGAGGTTGGCGAAAATTACCGCATCGATATCGACGATTTCATCGCCAAACTGCCAAGCGTGTCTGCCGTGATCGTCAGCCATATGCGCGGGCACACTTCGGACATGGATGCGATCATGGCGCTGTGCACGGCGGCCGGCATCCCCGTGATCGAAGACGCGGCGCACTCGTTGGGGACCACTTGGAACGGGGCCAAGATCGGGACGATGGGCGTAATCGGCTGTTTCAGCTTTCAGTCGTATAAGATGATCAACGCGGGCGAAGGGGGGATCATGATCACGGATGATGCCGACCTCGTGGCGCGCGCCATCATCATGTCAGGCGCATACGAACATAACTGGAAAAAGCACCCGGTGCTGCAGGACGCATTCGCGACGCACCAAAACCAGCTGCCGCTTTACAACCTGCGCCTGTCCAACCTAAGCGCGGCTGTCATCCGCCCGCAGTTACCGCATCTGGCACGCCGGGTCGTGGATGGGCGACGCAACCACGATCATGTGGCGGGTCTATTGGCGCAGAACCCCTACATCGACGTGCCTGCACCACTGACCGGCGAAGTGCGCGCGCCGGACTCAATCCAATTTAACCTCGTTGATATGAACGACGGGGAAGTCGACGCATTCGTCTCCCACGCCGCGCAACACGGGGTCAAGGTGCAGGTCTTTGGAGCCAGTGCCGACAACGCGCGCGCCTTCTGGAACTGGCAGTTCATTCCCGATTTGCCCGAATTGCCCAAAACACGCGCCATGTTGATGCGGGCCTGCGACGTGCGCTTGCCCGTCCACCTGCCCACAGACACGTTGAACGGAGTGGCGGATGTACTGCTTGGGGCCGTAAACAGCGCCACCAAGGCGCAAGCTGCCTAATCCCGACTTTCTGTTCTAAAAATCACCGGGAAGGTGCATAGCGCGAAGGGCAAAGCCCCCTTGCCCCTACATACAATTCGCATAGGCTGACGGGCATGAATGATCTCAGTCACGGGGCCGCGTGGATGGCGGGCCAAATCTTGCCCATTCAGGATGCGGCCCTGCCGGTCACGGACTGGGGGCTGACGCATTCCGACATTGCCTATGACGTGGTGCCTGTCTGGCGTGGCGCGTTCTTTCGCCTTGACGACTATGTGGATCGGTTCATCGCCTCGCTCACGGCTGGGCGGTACGATATCAGCATGGATCACGCGGCCATTTGCACTGCACTGCACGCGATGGTCGCCGCATCGGGCCTGCAAGACGCTTATGTCGCCATGGTCGCCGCGCGCGGGCGCAACCCTGTGCCCGGCAGCCGCGATCCGCGCGATTGCGCCAACCATTTTTATGCGTGGTGCGTGCCCTACGTACACATCATCACACCAGAGGCTGCAGCCAAAGGCACTTCTGTCTGGATCGCCAAATCGGTGCGGCGCATCCCGGCCAACAGCGTGGACCCAAAGGTCAAAAACTACCATTGGGGCGACTTCACCTCGGGCTTGTTCGAAGCAAAGGACAACGGTTTTGAAACCACGCTTTTGTTGGATCACGACGGTCATGTCACCGAAGGGCCCGGGTTCAACGTCTTTGCTGTGTTCGGGGATCGGGTTGTGACTTCGGATCATGGCGTGCTGCACGGGGTCACGCGGCGCACAGTGCTCGAAATGTGCGGCGAGGCCGGGCTCAGCACCGAAACCCGCCCCCTGCCCTTGGATGAATTCCTGCAAGCGGACGAGGTGTTCCTGTCATCCTCAGGTGGTGGCGTGATCCCGGTGGCCCGCGTGGACGACCGGTACTTTTCCAACGCAGCCGCGGGCCCTGTGGCCAGCGACCTGCGGCAGCGCTGCTTTGACTGGATCATGCGCGATGACCACCGCACAGCGGTGCGATCCACCTAAAGGCGGCAGCCTCAGGACAGCTTTGACAGCTTGTCCTGCAACTCGGCCAACTGCTTTTTGATGGCGTCCAGGTCCTCGGACTTTTCCGCTGGTTCCGGCTCGCTGCTGGCACCAGTCCAAGGGGTCTTCAACCCGCCGGTCATCGCTTTTACAAACGCCTCTTGCTGCGCCTGCATCATCTCGAACCCCGGCATTTTGGCCATCGGGTTCATCGCGGTCATGTTCTCCATCACCTTGCTCTGCCCGTCGCGCAGCATCT
>JBCCBC010000143.1:0-7767 GCA_039814435.1 Pseudomonadota bacterium | reverse complement strand
CGGGCGGCGCATCATCGCAATTGCAGGGGCACCCGCCAGTGGCAAATCCACGCTGGCCTACGACCTGAACCAACAGATTGCGGGGTCGTGCGTCTTGCCCATGGATGGGTTTCACCGCAGCAATGCCGACCTGAAACAGCACGGGCTGCTGGCGCGCAAAGGGGCGCCCGACACGTTCGATGTTGACGGGTTCACGCGCGTGGTCCGTGACGTGCGCACCCACGCAGACGTGCCCTTCCCCACCTTTGATCGGCACAGCGACCGGGTTGTGCCACGCGGCGGGGTGATCACCAAAACCATCCACACCGTCTTGGTCGAAGGCAACTACCTGCTGCTGTCCGAGGCCCCATGGGATGCGCTGAAAAGCCTGTGGGATTTCACCATCATGCTGGATGTACCGGGGGGCGAACTTGAACGGCGGCTGCTCAAACGCTGGGGCGATCACGGCCATGACGCCGACACGGCCCGGCAAAAGGCGCAAGGCAACGATTTGCCCAACGCGCTGCTCGTGTCACAGCACTCTTCACCCGCCGACATGACCCTGCGCGCACCCGCTTAACAACGCCGTTGTTACACCATACGCGCCCGAAGGTTTGTGCAAGGAGCCGTCGCCCCTAAATCACGCAACTTCAACGGGTTAAGGCGCAAACCCTGACGTCGCGACAGACGTCGCGCAGCTTGGCCAGCGCACAGTCCTTGTCCGGGTCTCGCCACCCCTTTATGCTGCGCAGCAGACTGCAGATGAGGACCCCATGAAACTGATCGTCGGCCTTGGCAATCCCGGGGGCAAATACGCCCGCAACCGTCACAATATCGGCTTCATGGCGCTGGACCGGATCGCACAGGATCACGGCTTTCCAGCCTGGAAATCCAAACATCAGGGCGTCGTGTCCGAAGGGCGGTTCGGCTCTGACCGCGCCGTCCTGCTCAAGCCCGAAACCTATATGAACAAATCCGGCGACAGCGTCGGCGCAGCCATGCGGTTTTACAAACTCGAACCCGAGGATGTCATTGTTTTACATGACGAAATTGACCTCGCCCCGGCCAAGGTCAAATGGAAAATCGGCGGTGGACATGCCGGGCACAACGGCCTGCGCTCGATCCACGCCCATATCGGAGCAGACTATGCGCGTGTCCGACTGGGCGTCGGGCACCCCGGTCACAAGGACGCGGTGCCAGGTTACGTGCTGCGCGACTTCCCCAAAGCGGATGAGGCATGGCTCGACGACGTGCTGCGCGGCTGCTCGGACGGGGCACCCTATCTGGGCACCGGGGATGGGGCCAAGTTCATGAACGCAGTTGGCATGCGGCTGTCCCCACCCCGCTCCGGATCTGGTTCAGCCGCAAAATCACAAGCGAAATCAACACCCCCCAAGGCAGAGCAGACAGCCAAAGCCGACACCCGCAACCCACTGCAAAAGCTCATGGACCGCTTTTCGTAAACCTGCCGTGAGCCTTGCGGCCCTCACCATTAACCCGCGCACACCATGGGCTGGCCACTCACCGAACGCGCTCTACACGAACAACACCCGGCAGGCTCCGCCGCTGCACAGTCCGGCAAACCACCACACCTCAGATAATCCACAGGGTGTGGATTGATCAGCATCGCCCCCCAAGCCATTGACTCCACTGCATGCACATACTCCATGTCTGCACACCCGAAACCGCAAACCAAGTGCCACCCGCAACAGCACCCAAGATGACAGCGGCACAAGAAAAAGACGACACAATCAACCGGTTGCACTCCCGGCTTAACGCGCCGCCTCAACGGCACAACGATATAACCGAAAACACCACGCCCCACGGTTCAGGGTGCGCGCGCCTGAGCACGCAGTGCACCCACGCTATGAACCGAACCCGCCACAATCAAACGCGGCTTGGCGCGCGCAGACCCGCACATGCGCCTGATCGCCACCTGATCGAATGAACAGGCTGACGCCACGGATCATTTGCACGGCTCCGTCAGCTGTGGACTAATCCACGAAACGGAGGACGAAACATGCGAATAGTTCTGAAATGGATGGTCCGGGTCGGCTTGGCGTTGATAATCGCAGCCCTCGCAGTTGGGTTGTGGAAGCGGGAAGAGATCACAAGACTGCTCGCCGTCAACACGCTGTTTGATGCGGATCGGATCGTGTCCAATTTCTCCAACATGGACGCCGCATTTCTCCACCAGGTTATCCCCAAGGGGGATGGGCCGGTCAGCCCACTGCCGGACGGGCCATCGATGACCATGCCAGCAGGATATGACGATTGGGTCACAGCGCGCAGCGTCACCTCAACTCTCGTGTTGCAGGACGGGGCCATCGTACACGAGGCCTATTACCAAGGTACTCACGCGGATGACCTGCGCATCAGCTGGTCGGTGGCCAAAAGTTACCTCTCGGCTCTGTTCGGTATCCTCGAGGCCGAAGGGGCGTTTGAGTCGCTGGACGATCCGGTCACCAAATACGCGCCGTCACTGGCGGGCGGGGCCTATGATCAGGCCACAATCCGCAACGTGCTGCAGATGTCCAGCGGCGTCACCTTCGACGAGGATTACCTCGATCAAAGCAGTGATATCAACAGGATGGGCCGCGTCCTTGCCCTTGGTGGCAAGATGGATGACTTCGCCGCCGGCCTGACCGAAACCTTCGTCGCGCCCGGGGAACAGTGGCAATATACCTCGATCGATACCCATGTGGTCGGCATGGTTGTGCGTGGGGCAACGGGGCGCAGCGTGCCCGACCTGATGGCCGAAAAACTCATCGCGCCGCTCGGCCTGGAACACTCTGCGCTGTACCTCACGGACGGTGTGGGGGTGGCGTTTGTGCTGGGCGGGCTCAACATCACAACGCGGGACTATGCGCGGTTTGGCCAGATGATCGCCCAAGGCGGGCAATGGCAAGGGCAGCAAGTTGTGCCCGCCGACTGGGTCGCAGCCTCAACCACGCCAAGCGCCCCGACACAAGCGGGCAAGATCGGGTACGGCTATCAATGGTGGATCCCCGTCGGGGCAAGCGACGGGCAGTTCATGGGCCGTGGCATCTACGGCCAGTACCTCTATATTGATCAGCAGGCGGGGGTGGTCATTGTCACAACCGGGGCCGACCGCAGATTTCGCGACAGCGGTGTGAGCAACAGCAATATAGACATGTTCCGCGCAATCGTCGCCGCAACCAAAGGGTAACACAATGGAGCCAGAGGAAAGCGTCAACGTCATCGGCACAGCCCTTGATGTTTGCGGCAGGGACCCGGTCACCGGGTTCTTTCGCGATGGGCACTGCAACACATGTGCGGCAGATCAGGGCAGCCATACGGTCTGCGCAGTGATGACAGCCGAGTTCCTCGCCTACTCCAAATATGTTGGCAACGACCTCAGCACACCGCGACCCGAGTTCCGGTTTGCAGGGCTGAAGCCCGGGGATCGGTGGTGCCTGTGCGCCTCGCGTTTCCTGCAAGCACACGAAGAAGGGTGCGCGCCCCATGTGAGCCTGAGCGCGACGCACAAGCGCGCGCTGGACGTCGTGCCCCTCAGCGTTCTTGAGGCGCACGCAGAGCCCGACTAGGGATCTGGCAAGCTACTCGACGTTGCGCCCTTCTGGACCCGACATGTCAAACCCAAGTGCGCGCGCCACGGTAAAGATGTCCTTGTCACCGCGCCCACACATGTTCATGCAAATGATGTGATCGGCAGGCAGCTCCGGGGCGATTTTCATGACATGGGCCAGGGCGTGGCTGGGCTCAAGTGCGGGAATGATCCCTTCGAGGGTGCAACACAGCTGGAACGCCTCAAGCGCCTCTTTGTCGGTGATGGACACATATTCAGCGCGGCCAATGTCATGCAGCCACGCGTGTTCGGGGCCAATGCCGGGGTAGTCGAGACCGGCAGAGATCGAAAACCCTTCGAGGATCTGCCCGTCATCATCCTGCAACAGATAGGTGCGGTTGCCATGCAGCACGCCGGGACGCCCGCCCGTCAGCGAGGCGCAGTGCTCCATCTTGGCGTTCACACCCTTGCCGCCGGCTTCGACGCCGATGATCCCGACCTCTTTGTCGTCCAGGAACGGATAGAACAGGCCCATCGCGTTGGACCCCCCGCCAATGGCGGCGATCAGCGTGTCGGGCAAACGGCCTTCGGCCTCTTCCATCTGGCCGCGGACTTCCTTGCCGATGATGCTTTGAAAATCTCGGACCATGGCGGGGTACGGGTGCGGACCAGCAACAGTGCCGATGCAGTAAAACGTGTCGCGCACATTGGTCACCCAGTCGCGGAGGGCGTCGTTCATGGCGTCCTTCAACGTGCCGCGGCCACTGGTGACAGGGATCACTTCAGCACCCAAAAGACGCATGCGGAACACGTTGGGGGCCTGACGCTCAACATCATGCGCGCCCATGTAAACCACGCATTTCAAACCGAATTTCGCACAAACAGTGGCCGTGGCCACGCCGTGCTGGCCCGCACCGGTTTCCGCGATGATGCGGCTCTTGCCCATGCGGCGGGCCAGAATGATCTGGCCCAGGACGTTGTTGATCTTGTGCGCGCCGGTGTGGTTCAACTCGTCGCGCTTCATATAGATCTTGGCACCACCCAAATGCGCGGTCAGGCGCTCGGCGTGATACAACGGGCTCGGGCGACCCACGTAATGCTTCCAGAGAAAATCCATCTCGGCCCAGAAACTGTCATCGGTCTTGGCGCGCTCGTACTCTTCCTCAAGGGACAGGATCAGCGGCATCAGCGTCTCGGACACAAACCGCCCGCCAAAGTCGCCAAAGCGGCCGTTTTCGTCCGGGCCGGTCATGAAAGAGTTGAAAAGATCGTTCGCCATTTCAGGCCTCCGCGTTCAGGTCAGATCGCGTTTATACCCGATGTGAGAAGGGGTAAAGCCAAGGCGCTGATAGAACCGGGCTGTGTCGGTGCGACTTTTGTTCATGGTCAGTTGCAAGATGGCACAGCCTGCGGCGCGGGCGCGGGTTTCAGCGTCGGCAATCATCGCCTCGCCGACCCGTTGGCCACGCTGATCACTGGCCACGCGCACCGTCTCGATCTGGGCGCGGCGGGCGGCGCGCAAGGACAGGCCCGAGATAAAGGTCAACTGGTAGGTGGCGATGATGCGCCCGTCGCGCTCTCCCACGATCAGGTGGTTGTGGGATTCTGCACGCATCTGCTCAAAGGCGGTAGTATAACGATCCACATCCGCACCTTCGCGCCCTGCCCCCAGCACATCATCACTCATCAGATCCAGGATTGCGGGCAGATCCTCTGCCACGGCATGGCGAAACACCACCATCAGATCGCGTGCGTGACCGCAAGGAAATCACGGATCAACCCGCTGTCTTTCTGCCCCGGCGCGGATTCGACGGCCGAACTCAGATCGACCTGGCGCGCGCCCGTGATCCGCACCGCTTCGGCCACGTTCTGAGTGGTCAACCCACCGGCCAGCATCCACGGCACGGGCCAGCGACGGCCTGCGATCAATTGCCAATCAAAGGTCAGCCCGTTGCCACCGGGGCGATCAGCGTCCTTTGGCGGCTTGGCCTCGACCAGAACCTGATCGGCCACGCGGGCATAGACGTCAAGCGCGCCCAGATCCGCCGCACCCGCCACTCCAACAGCCTTGATCACAGGCAAGCCATAGCGGCGCTTGATCTCGCTCACCCGCTCGGGCGTTTCCTTGCCGTGAAGTTGCAGAAAATCAATCGGAACCGTGCGGGTCAGCTCATCAAGAAAGGCGTCGGTTGCATCCACCACCAACGCCACCTTGGCGACACCAGCGGGCACCTCAAGTGCCAGGGCGCGCGCCGTGTCCAGCGACACGTTGCGCGGTGATTTTTCAAAGAAGACGAAGCCCACGTATTTCGCGCCCGCACTGACAGCAGCCGACACGTGTTCGGGGCGGCTCAGGCCGCAAATCTTGACAGACACATCTGACATCAATGGGGCCTAGCTTGCCTCGTCCAGCAGGGCCAGCACCTCGTCCTGGCCTTCGTGCTTTTCGGATTTCAGGCGTTTGACTTCACGCTCAAGCCGGCGCACTTCGCGGGCGTTGCGCGCGTTTTCCGAGCGCACCGCATATTCACGCAGCCATTCCCAGACAAAGCCAACCAGCAGGCCGGTCAGGATGCCCCCGAAAATGACCACAAACAGCGGCAGTTGAACCGTGGGCGTCAGCGCAAACAGGCCCGCAATCTCGCCCGGCAGCAATTGCAGGGTCACAAGGCCCCGATTGGCCAGCGCAACAGCGATCAACGCAATCGCAAACACAGCGATGCAGGCATAGCGAATGTAACGCATCAGGCTTTCCCGTTCAGGCGATCTCGCAACAACTTACCCGTTTTGAAAAACGGCACGTGCTTTTCCTCGACCGAAACCGTTTCGCCGGTGCGGGGGTTGCGGCCCACCCGGGCATCGCGTCGTTTGACCGAAAACGCGCCAAAGCCGCGCAACTCCACCCGGTCGCCGCGCGACATTGCGTCGGTCACTTGATCAAAAATGGTGTTCACGATCCGCTCTACGTCGCGTTGATAGAGGTGCGGGTTTTCGTCGGCGATCTTTTGGATCAGCTCTGACCGGATCATGGTGGTTCCCCCTGTGAACAGCCTCTGATGGGCGCGTCTTAATTATCGATATTCAGAACAGGACTATAGGAACAATAAGTGGCCCCGTGAATAGGAAGCCTTTGGTCTGAGCGGGTTTTTACCCCCTCATATCGCAACAGAACAGCCACCTGCGCAGGATTTATGCCCCACATACCACGCAAAGGCCACAACCCATACGCGAGACGCGATGCTCACAGGCGCGTGATTCGCATCCGTGCGTGCGCGGTCAACTGAATGCAAAAAGGGCCCCGTGGTGGGGGCCCTTCCATATTGGTTTTTGAAGGTGCCGGTGCCGGCTTATTCGTCGCCCTTGAGGGCTGCACCCAGGATATCGCCCAGCGATGCACCGGAGTCCGACGAGCCGTACTGTTCCACGGCCTCTTTCTCTTCGGCGATCTCGCGCGCTTTGATCGACACGCCAAGACGGCGCGTTTTGGCATCGATGTTGGTGATGCGCACGTCGACCTTGTCACCCACCGAGAAACGCTCGGGGCGCTGTTCGGCACGGTCACGGCTGAGGTCAGAGCGGCGGATGAAGGATTTCATGCCTTCATATTCCACTTCGACACCACCGTCTTCGATGGCTGTCACTTCGACCGTCACGATCGAGCCACGCTTCACGCCGCCAACGGCTTCGGCGAACTTGTCACCGCCGATGGCTTTGATCGAAAGCGAGATGCGCTCTTTTTCGACGTCCACTTCGGAGACAACGGCACCAACCACGTCGCCTTTGCGGTAGTCCTGGATCGCTTCTTCGCCGCGCTGGTCCCAGCTGAGGTCGGAGAGGTGAACCATACCGTCGATGTCGCCTGGCAGGCCAACAAACAGACCGAATTCGGTGATGTTTTTGACTTCGCCTTCGACTTCGGTGCCCTCGGGGTGGGTTTCTGCAAACACTTCCCATGGGTTGCGCATAGTCTGTTTCAGGCCCAGAGACACGCGGCGTTTGGAGCCGTCGATTTCCAGTACCATGACTTCGACTTCTTGGCTGGTCGACACGATCTTGCCGGGGTGCACGTTCTTCTTGGTCCAGGACATCTCGGACACGTGAACGAGGCCTTCGACACCGGGCTCCAGCTCAACAAAGGCACCCCGCAACAAGTTGTCGCTGCCCGCAATAGCTACGGCGGCACTGGCTTTTCTCAAGTTCGCCAAGCCCTCAATGAAGCCAAGAAACGGATAGCGATG
>JBCCBC010000095.1:0-9943 GCA_039814435.1 Pseudomonadota bacterium | reverse complement strand
GGCCGTGGGTCTTTATCGCAACATGGGGTGGGAAGAAATCGACAGGTTCAATGATGACCCATATCCCGACCTGTTTTTTGAGAAACGCTTAGCGCGCTCTGCCGACAATTTGTGAAAGCGGTGCGCAACGTGTGAATGTCTACGCGCCCAAGGGCCCACCATAACCCGCGACCATTGTTCCGCATCTGACGGTGCCGGGCGACGCACTAAGCCGCCCAGGATAAGACGGTCATGCCAGTGTCACCCAGGCCGCATTGCGCGCGGATGAGCGGACGCAGGCATCAATGAACTGAACGCCACGCAACCCGTCATGGATCGTTGGATAGACCGCGTCACTCGCGGCACCTGTGCGGTGGGCCTCGATCGCGTCAGCCGCTTCACTGTAAATGTTGGCAAACCCCTCGAGGTATCCTTCGGGATGGCCCGGCGGGATCCGGCTGCCTTTGGCGGCGGCGTCGCCTGCGCCGGCACCATTGCGGGTGATCAGGCGCTTTGGCTCGCCAAACGGGGTATACCACAGGTAGTTGGGGTCCTCCTGAGCCCATTCGAGCCCGCCTTTTTCGCCGTAAACCCGCAAGCGCAAGGCGTTTTCGTTGCCAGGGGCCACCTGACTGCACCACAACATGCCCTTTGCCCCGCCCGCAAAGCGCAGCATGACATGGCCGTTGTCGTCCACCTGACGGCCCGGGACAAAGGCATCAAGGTCTGCAGCCAGTGCCTCTACCGTCAAGCCGGTGACAAAACAGGCGAGGTTATGGGCGTGAGTGCCGATGTCGCCAGTGGATCCACCAGCGCCCGAACGTTTGGGATCTGTGCGCCACTCGGCCTGCTTGAAATCCTGCTCAACTGTCAGCCAGTCCTGAGGGTATTCAACCTGCACCACACGGATGTTGCCGATCTCACCATTTGCCACCATCTCGCGTGCTTGGCGCACCATCGGATACCCTGTGTAGTTATGCGTGAGCACAAACAGCGCGTCGGACTTCTCTGCCGCCTTCACCAACTTCTTCGCATCCGCAAGGGTCGATGTCAGGGGCTTGTCACAGATCACGTGAATGCCGCGCTTTAGGAACTCGTTGGCGGCTGCGTAGTGCATGTGATTGGGCGTGACGATGCTGACGGCCTCAATGCCATCCTTCAGGCGTGCCTCGCGGATCGCCATAGCCTTGAAATCATCGTAGACACGGGGCAACCCCAACGCCTCGCCCGAAGCACGTGACTTTTCCGGGGTAGAAGACAAGGCACCCGCCACCAGCTCAAACCGGTCATCAATACGCGATGCAATCCGGTGCACCCCACCAATAAAGGCATCGTTGCCTCCGCCCACCATGCCCAGCTTGATCCGTCCCATGTCGTCTCCCTTTCGAGGGCCGCGCCCCCTCTTCATTGTTCTTCAAATATGCCCGCCGGAGGCGTCCCGAAGTCTAATCAATCCCGAGCATTTTGCGATTGGCGACCTCATCGGTTCCGCCATCTGCAAAGTCATCAAAGGCGCGTTCCGTCACGCGAATGATGTGATCGCTGACAAACTGGGCACCCTCGCGCGCCCCGTCTTCGGGGTGTTTCAGGCAGCATTCCCATTCCACCACAGCCCACCCGTCAAAGTCATTGGCGGCCATTTTTGAAAAAATCGCGGCGAAATCAACCTGGCCATCGCCAAGGCTGCGGAAGCGGCCCGCGCGGTCGACCCAAGATTGATACCCCGAATACACGCCCTGACGACCCGTCGGATTAAACTCCGCGTCCTTGACGTGAAACATTTTGATCCGGTCGCGGTAAACATCGATATTATCAATGTAGTCAAGGCATTGCAGCACATAGTGACTGGGATCATAAAGCATGTTGCAACGCGCATGATTGTCCACGCGCTCCAGGAACATCTCGAACGTCACACCGTCATGCAAGTCCTCGCCCGGGTGGATTTCATAGCAGATGTCGACGCCGTTATCTTCGGCGTGATCGAGGATCGGACGCCAGCGCGCCGCGAGTTCATCAAACGAGGTTTCCACAAGACCCGCGGGGCGTTGAGGCCAGGGATAGATATAGGGCCAGGCCAACGCGCCCGAGAACGTCGCGTGCGCGCCTATGCCCATATTGGCCGATGCGGAAATCGCTTTTTTGACCTGATCAACCGCCCAGGCCTGGCGCGCCTTGGGGTTGCCGCGCACGGATGGATCGGCAAAGCCGTCAAACGCCTCGTCATAGGCCGGGTGCACGGCGACCAGCTGACCTTGCAGGTGGGTGGACAACTCGGTCACTTCGACACCGTTTTCGCGCGCTTGGCCTTTGAACGTGTCGCAGTAATCCTTGCTTTCGGCGGCTTGAGCCAGATCAAACAGGCGGGCATCCCAACTGGGCACCTGCACGCCCTTGTACCCGCAATCCGCAGCCCATTTTGTGATGCTGTCCCAGGAATTGAACGGGGCATCGTCGCCCGCGAACTGTGCCAGAAACAAGGCTGGCCCTTTGATGGTTTTCATAACTGATCCTCCCAAATCGGAGCCGCGTCACAGCGGCATGTTTTCTTTCAGATAGACGTCGATGCGAATGCGTTCCTGCGCGGTGTAGATCGGCATGCGGTCACTTTTGGCGCGCATGATGCGCACCGCACTGCGCACCAGGTGGCCGGTGTCCTGGCTGATCACGGCATCAAACAGTCCCGACATCAGGGCGTTGCGCGACAGCTGTGTGAGTTCATGGGCCACCACGACAGGGCGCTGTTCCAGCGGATTGGCCTCAAAAAAGCGCAGTAACCCTTCGTTGCCCGCGGCCGATGAATAGATACCGATCACCCCGGCATTGTCAGACAATGCGCCCGGCATCAGCCGCGCAATCAGATCCGGGTCGTCGCGCCCTTCAAGCGAGGCGAGCACGTCCAGATGGGGAAAGTCACGCGCCATCACCTCGTCAAAACCGAGGCGGCGTTCAAGATGGTCGCGCGCCAGCATCGAGCCTGTGAGCACAAGGATCTTGCCGTTTTGCCGACCCACAAACCGCCCCAGCAATTGCGCGGCCGTGCGCCCGGCCGCGATATTGTCAACGCCCACATAGTGGTCACGCTCAGAACTGGGGATGTCCGCCACCAGCGACACCACCGTGACCCCATGTGCCTTGAGGTGGGCAATGCTGTCGCGCACCGACGGTGTTTCTGGACCAAAGATCGCGACCCCGTCTACGGTGTTGGTATCAATGGCAGAAATCGCATCGGCCAGCGCAACCGGATCAAAGGCGGCCACCCGTACAAAGGACAGCTGTGTGCGTTCGTGGCGGATCCCGCTGCCCAGTTGTTCGATCTGCGCCATCAGTGAGGCGAGGAATTCGTTGCTGTTCGAGGGCAGGATAAAGACAAAGTTGTAAACCCGGCCCCGTGCCAGATTGGCCGCGGCTGTGTCGCGCACATAGCCAAGTTGGGCAATGGCGCTGTTGACCTTTTTCACCGTCGTTTCGCGCACCCCGGGCCGCGCGTTTAGAACGCGGTCAACCGTGGCAAGGCTGACTTCGGCGACACGGGCAATATCATTGACCGTGGGGGTCGTACGTGGGGTGAGTCCGTGCTTCATCGCGTCCTTATGCGTGGTTACATTGCCTTGGCCAAGCCTTCAAAAAGCCGTGCGACGGCTTCGGCGCCGGGGTCGTTGTGGCCAATCAGATTTTCAGACGGAACATAGGAGGCACGCCCGGCTTTGGCCCGCCCCATGCGCGCCGTTTCGCTGGCCCCGGCCCGCGCGGCAGCGGCCGCTGCATCAATCCCGTCGGGCAGTGCGCGCAGGGCAGGATCGAGTGCGTCGATCATGGTGCGATCGCCTTTGGTGGCCCCGCCAACCTGGCTGATCCGGTCGAGCCCTGCCAACAGCGCTTTGGTCGTTGGTTTGCCATTGGCGCAGGCATCCCCCGTGGCCCCGAAAAAGATCGCCAGGATCACCCCCGAAGAGCCGCCCATTGTCTGGCTCAACTCGTTGCCCACGGCGCGGAACAGCTGCGTTGGGTCCGCCAGCGGCAGCGTGTCCAAAGACCCTTTCAGCGCGCGCGCGGCGGTCGCGAGCGTGCTTCCCGTGTCGCCATCGCCCGACTTTGCGTCGAGCGCGTTCAAATCCACCTCGGCCCCGATCAGCAGATCGCAGCACTGTACCAACAGCGCCCGGGTTTCGGGTTTGGCCGAGGCCACCGGTTTGATGGGGCTTAGCCCGTCGGGAAGTGGAGAGACATGCACCGGTGAAATCGTGTTCATACCGGGCCACGCAGGCAGGTCAACCGGGCGTTCAAGATGCGCCTTGATTGCGTCATCCAAGGGCAGCACAGACACAGAAAACCCATGCATGTCGAGTGACGTCATCATAGGTGCTGGGCCAATGATGTGTTTGATCTTGCGCGCTTTTTCCGAAGTGGCGAGCTCGTGGGCCAGAACGCTCATTTCCAGGGGTGTGGTCGACCCCAGGTTGTTCAGGATCGCCACATGGGGCTCATCGCCGATGTTGGGCGCCAGCTTGTCCAGCACAAGGTCCATTGCGTTCTTGGCGTCTTTGAATGCCACCTGCTGGACGCCGGCCTCGCCGTGGATGCCAAGGCCGAGCTCGGCCATACCGGGGGCAATCCGGTCTTCCTTGGCCGATCCGGGCACGGTACAGGTGTCCAGCGATGTTCCGATGGAGGCCATGTTGGAAATGGCGTCTTGGGCGGCTTGGGTGACGGTGTCGAGGGTGGCACCGTCCTCGGCCAGTGATCCGGCGATCTTGTGCACAAACAGGGTGCCTGCCACGCCGCGTGCCTGAGGCAGATCGGGCAGGGCGATATCGTCGTCCACAACCACCATCGCTACGTTCAGCCCAAAGGCGCGCGCGCGTTCTGCAGCCAGCCCGTAGTTCAGTCGGTCGCCCGTATAGTTCTTGACGATCAACAGGCAGCCCGCAGGCCCGGTGACGGCGAGGATCCCGGCCAGCACTGCGTCCACGGACGGTGACGCAAAGACCTCGCCGCAAACGGCGGCCGTCAACATGCCCTGACCGACAAATCCCGCATGGGCGGGCTCGTGCCCCGACCCGCCGCCGGAGATCAGTGCGACGCGGGATTTATCCCAATCCGCACGGCACACGACCTTGATATGGGGGTAGCCATCCAGCCGCATCAGCGCCCCGCCCGAGGTTTCGAGCAGCCCGTCTATGGCGTCGGTGACAAGCGCGTCTTTGGTGTTGATAAACTGGGTCATGCGCGGTCTCCCTTTAGCGGATGCGGTTGCCGTGCGGGTCAAAGCACAGCGGGTTCTTGGGGGCGATCTTGAGCATCGTGCCGGGGGCATAATCGATCGTCGGATCAGCAATGGTGGTGATGGCGTGCCCTTTAAGCGTCAGGTGCAGGCGGTTCTGATCCCCAAGGTGCTCGACACGCAGGACCTCGGCCTCTTGCCCGTCGCCTTGGGCGATATGTTCGGGGCGCAGACCGATCTGAGAGGTGCCCGGGGGCATGCCGCTAAAAACATCTGCGGGCAGCACGTTGATGCGGGGCAAGCCGAGGCGCGACGCAACATAAAGCGAGTTCGGATTTTCGTAGATGTCGCGTGGCGTGCCGAATTGTACCAGCCGCCCTTCGTTCAGCACACCCACATGAGTGGCCATCGTCATCGCTTCGATCTGGTCGTGGGTGACATAGAGCAGGGTCGCACCAAGGCTCGCCTGGATGCGCTTTAGCTCGACCCTAAGATCGGTGCGCAGCTTGGCATCAAGCGAGCTCAGCGGTTCATCCATGAGGTAAATCGATGGATCGCGTACCAGCGCGCGGCCAATGGAAACGCGCTGCATTTCGCCCCCCGACAGCGCGGTCGCCTTGTTGTCGAGCTTGTGGGAAATCTGAAGAACGCTTGCGACCTCGTCCACCTTGCGCGTGATTTCGGCAGCGGGCGTGTTCAGGATCGGCGATTTGAGCGGGAACGCCAGATTATCGCGCACGGTGAGATGCGGATAAAGCGAATATTGCTGAAACACCATCGCCACATCGCGTTGCGCCGGTGTTTCGGACCCCACATTGCGCCCATCTATCCAAACCTCGCCCTGATCCGCCGTTTCGAGGCCGGAAATCAGGCGCAGCGTTGTGGTTTTGCCCGCGCCGGTGGGCCCCAGCAGCACAACAAAAGCGCCGTCCGGGATGGTCATAGAGATGTCTTCGACCCCAACTTCACTACCGAAGGATTTGCTCAAGTTTTTCAGTACGACCTCAGCCATGTGACAGCACCTTTTCATTGAGTTCGGAGCGCAGGGCGTGCCCGGAGGATTTGTCAAAGAGCGTGACTTTGGGCGCGTTGAACGACAGGCTAACCTGTTCCCCAACGCGGGCGACTTGCGTGCTGTCGATACGGGCCTTGGCCTCGCCATTTGGGGTGGCGAGGGTGATGATCTGCGTCGTGCCCAGATATTCTGAGGCAAGCACCTCGCCGCGGTAGCTGCCGCTGTCAGACAGAGTGATATGTTCGGGGCGCACGCCAAACACAAGGTCACCCGAGGCCCCCTGGCTTTGCCGGGGGACAGCGTGAGACTGGCCGCCAAGGTCCACAGAAGTCGCCCCATCCCCCACTTTTCCGTTGAAGTTCAGGAAGTTCATCGACGGTGAGCCGATAAAGTCCGCCACAAACATGGTGGCGGGTTTGTCATAGATTTCCTGCGGGGTGCCGAATTGTTCGACCACGGCGTTGTTCATCACCACGATCTTGTCGCCCATCTGCATCGCCTCAAGTTGGTCGTGGGTTACATAGACGGTCGTGGCCCCCATGCGGTCGTGCAGGGCGCGCAATTCTTCGGACATGTGTTCGCGAAATTCTGCATCCAGCGCGCCAAGGGGTTCGTCCATCATAAACGCCTTGGGGTCGCGCACGATGGCCCGGCCCAAGGCCACGCGCTGGCGGTCCCCGCCTGACAGGCCCCCGACGGGTTTGTTCAGAATGTCGTGGATGCCAAGGATACCTGCGACCTCGTCCACCTTGGCTCGCACGTCCTTGCGCCCCATGCCTTGGGACACCAAGGGATAGCTGAGGTTCTTGCGCACATTCATGTGCGGGTAGAGCGCAAACATCTGAAAAACAAAGGCAATGTCGCGCTGGCTGGGCGGCTTTTGGCTGATCTCTTCACCATCGAGATAAATCTCTCCGCTGGTGGGCAGTTCGAGGCCCGCGATCATGCGCAGCGTTGTCGTCTTGCCGCAGCCCGAGGGCCCGAGCAGCATGAAAAACTCGCCGTCCTCGATGGTAAAACTCGACTCTTTCACAGCCGTGAAGTCGCCAAATTCCTTGCGGACATTTTTGATGATGATTTGGGCCATCTCTAAATCTCCGTTCCGATACGCAGAAGGGAGCCATCGGGGTCCCAAACAGTGGCTTCGCGCATGCCCCAAGGCTTGTCTTCGGCGGGCAAAAAACGAGGAAATCCGGTGTCATGCGGCAGATCGAGCGCGCTCCATTCTGCCGAGATCGCATCGACATCCGCGGGCCGCACGTAAGCGCCGTGCGCGTTGTCTTTGGGCTGCAGTTGGGGATGCGGAAAGAAATGCAACTCAACCGCGTCGCGGTTCATGATCAGGTATTGATGTGCAACGCGCAGCGCCTCGTGGAACCCTAAACGCTTGTAAAAGGCCGAGGTTGTCGCAAAATCGCGCGAGGGCAAGATGGGGCAGACTTGTTCCAGCATGGCGATTACTCTTTGAAGTGGGAAACGACGATAAACATGACCGTCCCGACCAATGTGGTGATGAAGGAATAGGTGAAGGCCCAAAGCACAAACGGCTGCATCAGCATAAAGACGCCAAGCCCGATCAGAATGGTGGCCAGCATCTCCCAGGGGCCGCGTTTGAGCGCGAGGAGACCGGTGAAAAAGTTGCTCATGTCAGCGCCTCTGGAGGGGTTGGAATTGCATATTTGAAGAACAATGAAGCGGTCATTTGCGCACCGCTCCGAATGTGATCCCGCGCAGCAGGTGTTTGCGCAGCAGGATTGTGAAGATCATCACAGGCAGCAGGAAAATAGTGGCCCCCGCGGCAACCGCTGGCCAGTCGAGCCCGCCGACCCCGATGATCGTCGGGATGAAGGGGGGTGCCGTTTGCGCCGTGCCGGACGTGAGCAGCACCGCGAAGGCGTATTCATTCCAGGCAAAGATCAGGCAGAAGATAGCCGTGGATGCGATGCCCGTCGCTGCTTGCGGCAGAACGACTTTGTAAAAGGCCTGGAACCTTGTGTAGCCGTCGATCAGTGCCGCCTCTTCGTATTCGCGGGGGATTTCGTCGATGAAGCCTTTGAGCAGCCAGACCGCGAGGCTGATGTTGACGGCCGTGTAGAGCAGGATCATGCCGAGATGGGTGTCAGACAGCCCAAGTTGTCGGTACATCAGGAAAATGGGGATGGCGACGGCGATAGGCGGCATCATTCGGGTGGAGAGGATAAAGAACAGGAGGTCATCGGCCAGTGGGATCTTGAACCGTGAGAAGGC
Organism: Pseudomonadota bacterium; assembly: GCA_039814435.1. Taxonomy (GTDB): domain Bacteria; phylum Pseudomonadota; class Alphaproteobacteria; order Rhodobacterales; family Rhodobacteraceae; genus Tateyamaria. The sequence goes on along the minus strand of JBCCBC010000095.1, from coordinate 1,481 downwards.
GTAGGCGGCGAGTGTGCCGAGCACGATGGACAAGAAGGTAGAGCCAAATCCGATGATCACCGAGTTCAGGAAGCGTTCGCCGAATTTCGAAGGACCCGCGATGACCATGTCGTATTCGCGCACGATCTCTTCGTACCACGTTTCGGGTGGATTGGCGGCGAGGAACTCTTCCGTTTGCCGTGTGCGTGTCGTGAACAGGTTCACGTACCCTTCCAGAGTGGGTTCAAAGACCACTTTGGGCGGATAGCTGATCGCGTCAGCGGGGGATTTGAACCCGGTCATCATGATCCAGGCGAGCGGGAGCATGGTGACAAGTGCGTAGACGATCACGAGGGTGCCAGAGACCCACTTGGTGCGCTGCGTCGGTTCGGTGACGGAAAAACTGCTCATGGTCTGGCTCCAACAGTGGGGCTGGGCAAAAATATTAAGGAATATTTTTCGCCAAAGTCTTGCTTAAGACTTTGGTTTACGGTGCGGGTCATCGTTCTTTCACCTTGTTCAATGCTTTGACGTAGATGCTGGCCAGGCCAAAGACGGTGACAAAAAGGATGATGGCATAGGCGCTGGCATAACCTGTGCGCCATTTTTCGAATGCCTCTCGTTTGAGGTTGATCGAGGTGAGTTCTGTTGTGGACCCTGGCCCGCCACCCGTCAGTTGCACCACCAGATCGAACATCTTGAAGTTCTCGATCCCTCGGAACAGCACGGCGAGCATCAGGAATGGCAGCACCATCGGGATGGTTATGGTAAAAAATTGACGAAGTTTGGAGGCGCGGTCGACCTCGGCCGCTTCGTAGATGTAGTCGGGGATGGATCGCAGCCCGGCCAGGCAGATCAGCATCACAAATGGCGTCCACATCCACGTATCCACTATCACGATGGACCAGGGTGCGAGCTGGACCGAGCCGAGCATTTCAAAGCTGGAAGGGTCCTTGCCTGTGAAAAAGGCGACGATGTAGTTAAAGAGCCCGATTTGCGGCTGGTAGAGGAATTTCCAGAAGTTCCCAACAACAGCGGGCGACAGCATCATGGGCAGTACGATGATCGTCGTCCAAAGGTCGTTGCCTTTGAATTTCTTGTTGATGAGGTAGGCGAGCGTAAAGCCGATCAGCACCTGAAAGAAGATGGTCCAGAACAAAAAATGCGCTGTGGCCTGCATGTTCAGCCAGATGTCGCTGTCGGTCAGGATGCGCTCGTAGTTGCGCGTGCCCACCCATTCGATGGGGCGATTACGGTTGGCCTTGAAGTTGGTGAAGGACAGCCGGATCGTCCAGATCAGCGGAAAAATATTAATCGCCAGCAGCAGGAAGATCGTTGGACCGACAAAGATCCACGCGATGGCGCGGTCGCTGAGGCCACGGATCTTGCGCGCCATACGGGGCGGTGTGGCCGTGGCGGCGCGTGTGGCGGGGGTGTCGGTCATTTGGCATAGCTTTCCGGTGAGGTGGGGAGATTTACCCCCCAACACGGGGGAGGGTGTG
>JBCCBC010000022.1:0-17112 GCA_039814435.1 Pseudomonadota bacterium | reverse complement strand
GCCTCGTAAGTCAGAGTGCCGGAACGGGACACAACACCGCACGAGCCACGCTTGTGGATGTGGCCGGGCATGATGCCGATCTTGCAAGCATCGGGTGTGATGACACCGGGGCAGTTGGGACCGATCAGGCGCGAGGATGACCCCTCAAGCGCGCGCTGCACCTTCATCATGTCCAGCACCGGAATGCCTTCGGTGATGCAAACGATCAGGGGCATCTCTGCGTCAATCGCCTCGAGAATGGAATCCGCAGCAAAGGGCGGGGGCACGTAAATGACGCTGGCATTGGCTTCGGTCACATCCATCGCTTCGTGGACAGAGTTGAACACGGGCAGGTCCAGATGGGTGATCCCACCTTTGCCCGGGGTGACACCGCCCACCATCTTGGTGCCATAGGCGATGGCCTGTTCCGAGTGGAACGTGCCCTGGGACCCGGTCAGGCCCTGGCAGATCACTTTGGTGTTTTCGTCAATCAATACGGCCATGTGGGGCGTCTCCTTGGGGGGTGTCTTGGATATATGAATGTCGGTTCATGCAGGCACCTGCGTTTTGTGCAGCAGCGCCTTGATGTTGTCGTCGATGATCACACCGACGCGGTTGACCACCTCTAGGGTGAAGCCGGCACGCCGGGCAACGTCGCGCAAGGTGGACACGGTGAAGTATGTAACGTGATCGGGATAGCGAAAGCCGCACCATTTGCGGCCCACAACAATGCGGTTGATGGACCCAAAATTCGGCACCCGCACATAAAGCGGGGCACCCGGCTTTAACACGCGCCACGCGCCTTTCAGCACGCGCATCATGTCGACTTCGTGCTCAAGATAGGATTGCATGACAACGCCGTCGAACATCTCGGGCTCAAAGGACCAGATTGCTTCGGCCCCGGCACCGTGGACGCAATAGCCACCCCGGCTGCGCATATGCGCATCGGACGACGCGTGCAGGGCCACGCTCAATTCGATTCCATATGGGATCATTGGCTCCGGGATATGCGTGGACGCACCACAGCCGATATCCAGAACATGCCCGTTGTTGAACCACTCACCCATGCGGGCGCGGTGGCCACGATGGGTTAGGCCGGTGCGTTTGCGGAACCTGCGCAAGGCTGGGCTCAGCGGGGTCGACCCACCCTTTTGACTTTTTCCCTCATAGGTCTTTTCCCAGGCGAAATCCGTTTCCAGCGCCTCATAGGCCAGGGGATTGCCCAGATAGGTCAGCGTACAACCGGAACACTGCACAACTTGCCAGCTGTCGGGTGAATAGGCCGACCACCGGGTGTGTGTTCCGGTGTCGCAACCGGGACAGGCGCGCAGATCAATCACGGGGCAACCCCGATCCGGCTGGCAACCGGTCCACACCAATAAATGTCTGGCCGTCGCGCATCCCGATATGGACGACGGCAACCCGTTTGCGCAGTAATTCGCGGGCTTCGATGTAGGCCGTGCCGGTGCTGGCCACATACGGGGCAGGCAAAGCGATTGGCGTGCCAAAAACAGGTGGCTTTGCCATTTTGGCCGACACTTCTGTCAGGGCCGCGTCGCGGTGGTCCCCGTCAAATGAGATTTCGCAACGCCGCTCTGCATGGGCGGGTGTGTCCGGGGCAGGGGCCAGTGACTTGTCCCAAAACTCCACGGCAAAGGGCAACGGACCACCATGGCTGGTGCGCATATTCGCCAAGGCCACCTGCTGGGTCTGCCCCGCCTTGAAGCACCACGTCGTGAACGCTGAAATCGCGGCCTGCGCTGTCGCCGCGCTGTCCGACATGGGATCGCTCTGCGCTTTGGCCGAAGCATGGATGCTTGGGGTCAAACTCAGGACAACAGAAAGGGCGACGGCAGGTAGCATTCAATTCGTTTCGGTTTTAGCAGGCTATTGGCACTGTTGAGCAGACACATGGCACAACAGGCGCGCGGACCAAGATCACAAGGTTTGACGCAACAGCGATCATGCGGGCACCGGGTGCGACTTGGTGTGGGCAAACTCTTCTTCAGTGCCCTCGCACGCACCTATGGGAGAGTTTTCGATATCCTCAAAGGACCGGCGCAGCGCGTCCGACACAGGCGGTGTTCCGTCTTCTTTTGCATCAAGCTTGGCCAACACGCGCGCCAGAATGGCCTTTGATGTGGCGCGGCCTGCGTCATCAAGGTCATGCCAGCAGGTCGGGCTTGCATAGCCAACCGCGTATTTGGATTTTGACAAGGTCTCGACCCCGTCAGCGCCCAGATAGGGTTCCAGCTTGGCCAGGTCAGGGGCCAGGCGCGCCTCAACTTCGGCCTGTTGCTCGGCCGAGTAAAAGCGGAACGGCTCATCCCCTTCTGCCGCGCTGGCCTTGAGGGTCTCATCCGCAAGATAGCGGCGCAAAGCGTTAGAAGACTCCGGCGAAAAAGCGAGAACATGGCGCAGAAAGCCCGCGATGATCAAACCATGGGTGCCAGTGGATTCATTGGCCATAGACACCGACAACTCGACCGCGTCGGGAAATGGAATATCCGCTACCTCGAAAATGTACTGGGACAACGACTTGTCACGAGAAAACGGGTACGCGCCCACGCGGATATCCAGCCCTTCCGAACGTAGGAAATCCAACTTTTCCGCATAAGAAATACCGTCCATCTTGGCGGCATGTTCCGCTTTGGCATTACGTTTGAGGGGCAGGATCTTTTTGCGGCGCTGGTTCATGGACGACGTGCGGTAATCCAGTACGTTGCGCAATAAAATGACGGCAGTGATGTCATGCCCGTCGCCCTTTTTGCCAAGGGCACGCACACTGCGCAGAAACGTCTTTTCTTCCCGGAAGTTCTTGAGCGAGCCGTCCATCTCAAACCCGGGACGCAGGATCATGGCACCAAACCGCTCGGCGGAAAAGATCTTGGTGGTTGGGCCACTTTTGGCGAGATAGCGGTGAAAATCCTTCACAATCGCGGCTTCGGCGTCTGAACGATCCGCTTTCGCATTGCACAGGATCGTCGCCAACTTGGACCCGTTGCCGTTGCGGCCTGCGAACTTTGCCGGGAAATCAATCCCAGCCGCACGCAACAGCGCGTCATTTTCCCTGAGCCAAAGCTGCAGGGCCGAAGACCCGGTTTTGTGCTGGCCCATGTGCAAGACAAGACGGCCGCGTTCACCCGTGGCGCTACTGGTTTCAGTCTCCGACATCGCCGTCACCCCTTAACAGCTTTCACAATCTTCTGAGCCCCATCCTTGAGGTCGTCCGCAGCAATCACGTCGACATCCGAATTGTTGATGATGTCCTTGCCCTGCTGCACGTTTGTCCCCTCAAGGCGGACAACCAGCGGCACCTTCAGGCCCACTTCCTTCACGGCAGCCACCACACCCTCGGCGATCACGTCGCAGCGCATGATGCCACCAAAAATGTTGACCAGAATGCCTTTGACCTGTTGATCGGAGGTGATGATCTTGAACGCCTCGGTCACCTTTTCCTTGGTTGCACCACCGCCAACGTCAAGAAAGTTGGCAGGCTCGGCACCATAGAGCTTGATAATGTCCATGGTGGCCATCGCGAGGCCGGCACCATTCACCATACAGCCGATTTCACCGTCCAGCGCGATGTAATTCAAATCGTACTTCGACGCGGCAAGCTCTTTGGGGTCTTCTTCCGTCTCGTCGCGCAGCTCGTTGATGTCGGCATGGCGATAGATCGCATTCCCGTCAAAGGATACCTTGGCATCCAACACTTTCAGATCACCGCTGTCGGTGACGATCAGCGGGTTGATCTCCAGCATCTCCATGTCTTTTTCGGTGAACGCTTTGTACAGCAGGCTCATCAGGCCGACACACTGTTTGACCTGCTTGCCTTCGAGGCCCAGGGCAAACGCGATGCGGCGGCCGTGAAACGCCTGATAGCCGGTGGCGGGATCAACGCTAAAGCTCAGGATCTTTTCCGGTGTGCTGGCAGCAACCTCTTCGATGTCCATGCCGCCTTCGGTCGAACAGACAAAGCTGACGCGCGAGGTTTGGCGATCTACCAAAAGGGCCAGGTACAGTTCTGTTTCGATCCCGGAGCCGTCTTCGATGTAGACACGGTTGACCTGTTTGCCGACAGGGCCGGTCTGGTGTGTGACCAGCGTACGGCCCAGCATCTTTTTGGCCTCTTCAGCGGCTTCTTCCACCGATTTGGTCAGACGCACACCGCCCTTGTCGCCGGCATCGGCTTCCTTGAACTTGCCCTTGCCGCGACCACCTGCGTGGATCTGCGCCTTGACCACCCACATCGGGCCGTCCATTGCGCCCGCCGCCGTCTTGGCATCTTCTGCACGCAACACAACACGGCCATCAGAGACCGGAGCCCCATAGCTGCGCAAAAGGGCTTTGGCTTGGTATTCATGGATGTTCATGACAGATCGGTCCCGTATATATGCATATCGTTCGGCCCTATACGACCAACACTGAACGCCGCGTAAACGGGAAATATGCAGCAGTGGCGGTTTTTGGGGATAAAAACGACATTTGTGATCACTGCAAAAAACGTGTGATCACAAATCGAACTAAATGACTAAAAAGGGAATCAAATTGTGACCGGACAAGGGGATGCAGGGCACGGGGCACGCACCGCCACATGGGGCGTTGTGATGACAGTGTGCGAACCGGCGTCCTTGATTTTGGCAAATGTGCTTTGGCACCTCAAGACCGGCGCATGCGAAGTGTTCGTCTATTTTGATGACCCCAAGGACCCGGCCATTGCGGCGCTGCAGGTCATCGAAGGCTGCCGGTTGGTATCGTGTGACAAACGCTACTGGTCAGCGGCCCGCGGGAAAAAGGGGCGCCCTCGCTCGCAAATGCGGCGTCAGGCAGTGAATGCAAACGCAGCCCAAGGACAGACCAAGGCCGACTGGCTGTTTCATATCGATGCGGATGAATTCATCTGGCAAGACAACCCGCTGCACAGGGAGTTGGCCAGTGTCAGCACATCCTTGCATGAGGTCAGCTTGCCGGTCGTGGAACGGCTGTTCCCCATGGGCGGGCAGGCCCACTTGTTTGACGGCGCGTTTCGAAAAACCGCTGATCTGTCCGATCCGGACGCGCAAGCAGCCTATGGCAGCTTCGCGGCGTTTATGAAGCGAGGGCAATATTCGCACGGAGCGGGAAAAAGCGGTGTGCGTGCGGGTGCCGGGCTCCAGCTTGGGGTGCATAATGCGCTGACGCGGCGGGATGGGAAATGGCGCCGTTCGGATCGGCACATCGCCACAGGCACGCGGCTGCTGCATTTTGATGGGCTGACGCCGTTGCACTGGGCGCTCAAATTTATCCGCTACCGATTGACGCCGCCGGATGTGCAAACCTCGATCCTGCAACCGCACCGTATGGCGCAAATTGATTGGATGGTTGAGCGGAGCGAGACGCTGGAAGCGGCCAAAGCCGCGCATACAACGCTGTTTAAGTTGACCCCTGACCGACGCGCGCGGCTGGAAAAGTTCGACCTGCTGGATGAATTGGCCTTTGATCCCACCGATATCTTGGGCACACAGGCACCAGACCTGTCTTGCGCAGGCTTTGATGCGGATCTGCTGGCGCGCAATCCATGGCTGCATGATTTTATTGACGCCGGAAATGGTGACTAGGCTTTGCCACGTTCCGCCGCGCGCAACTTGCTCCATTTGCGATACAGCACATAGACAAGCGCAATGGTCGGTATGCCCGTCACAAGAGCGGGTAAACCTGCCGCAATGTCGATAACCGCAAGACCCACAATCGATCCACCAATACGCCACCGATCCGTGACAAACCGGGCGCGCATGTCCGCCAGTTCGGGGTTGGCAGCAGCTGCGGCCACCGGGTCTGGGGCGGGCAGGTCAGGGGGCACATCCACTTTGGGCCCCAGATTGTCCAGCAAGCGCGGCGCAACCAGCCCATCGCTGATCACAGCATAAAGCCCAATCTCGTCCACGAAATGCCTTGGGGTCGCAGGGCCCAGCGGGCGCAATTCCACACCAGACAGCTTGCCGCGTACATGGTCGTACACCTGTTGAGATACCAGAACACCGCCGATCTCTGACATCTCCTGCAAACGTGCGGCCAGGTTCACGCCGTCGCCCAGCAAATCCTGCCCTTCGATAATCACATCATCCAGATGCACACCCAGCCGAAAGGGCAGCATATCCGTGCCCGCATTCAACGTCGTCTGAATACCGATGGCACAGCGCACCGCACCGACAACGGAAGGAAACTCCGCAATCAGCCCGTCGCCCGATGTGTTGGCGATGCGGCCACCCGCATCCGCGATGGCGCGGTCGATGACATCGCGCGCAGCACGCAAGGCCCGCACAGTGCCTTCTTCGTCGCGGGTCATGCGGCCGGAATAATTGGCCGCATCTGCCGCCAAAATGGTGGTCAGCTTACGTTCGATGGGGCGCGATTGGGGCATGAGCATCATATAGATGCAAAACAGGCCGGACGCGACTGCATCCGGCCTGAATATTTTCGGTGGTGGCGCATTTACGCGAGACTGTCGTCAATGCCCTTGCACGCATCGACCAGACCTTTGACCGCGTTGACGGAGCTGTCGAACATCGCCTGCTCGTCCTTGGTCATCTGGATGTCGATGACTTTTTCGACGCCGCCTGCGCCAATCACGGTCGGCACGCCAACATACATGCCCTTCAGGCCCAGTGCCCCGTCGACATACGCGGCACATGGCAGCACGCGTTTCTGGTCTTTCAGGAATGCCTCTGCCATCTCGATGGCAGACGTTGCGGGGGCATAAAACGCCGACCCGGTTTTCAGCAGGCCAACGATCTCCGCACCGCCATCGCGGGTGCGCTGCACGATCGCGTCCAGCTTTTCCTGGGTGGTCCAGCCCATGCTGACCAGATCGGGCAGCGGGATACCGGCGACTGTGGAATAGCGGGTCAGGGGCACCATGGTGTCGCCGTGGCCGCCCAGAACAAACGCTGTCACATCGCGCATCGAGACGCCGAACTCTTCGGACAGGAAATGGCGGAAACGGGCGCTGTCCAGCACACCTGCCATGCCGCAGACCTTTTCGCGGGGCAAACCGGAAAATTCGCGCAAGGCCCAAACCATCGCATCCAGCGGGTTGGTGATGCAGATGACAAAGGCGTTTGGCGCGTGATCACGGATGCCTTCGCCGACAGATTTCATGACCTTGAGGTTGATGCCCAGCAGATCATCACGGCTCATACCCGGCTTGCGCGGGACACCGGCGGTGACGATGCACACGTCTGCACCAGCAATGTCGGCATAGGACTGTGTGCCGCTCATTTTGGCGTCAAAGCCTTCAGAGGGGCCAGATTCCGCGATGTCGAGGGCCTTGCCCTCTGGGGTGCCTTCGGAAATGTCGAACAGTACAACATCGCCCAGCTCCTTGAGAGCTGCGAGGTGGGCGAGCGTGCCGCCGATCTGACCGGCGCCGATCAGGGCAATCTTGGGTCTGGCCATGGGTGAAAGTCTCCGCGCGTTGGGGTTTTAATTGACGGGGTGCGTAGCGCGACGCGGGGCGTGGTGCAAGTGCGCTGCATTGCGGCACGCGGTTCCATCGGCGCTGGCAGGCATCGGCGCGGCGCGCTAAAGGTAGAGGATCGCGATGTTTTTTGGAGCGGCGGCCCATGTTGGAACTGGATTTCTGGTTTTTTGCCCTCGCAGCTCCGGCTGTGGTCTTTGCCGGTATTTCCAAAGGCGGGTTTGGCTCGGGGGCGTCCTTTGCCTCGGCATCGATTCTGGCGCTGGTTCTTGAGCCGGGGCTCGCGCTGGGCGTGATTCTGCCGCTGTTGATGCTGATGGATGCCGCGGCGTTGCCCGCCTATTGGGGCAAATGGAACTGGCGGGTCAGTATGTTGATGATCCTTGGCGGATTGCCGGGGGTGGCCTTGGGCGCGCTGTTATTTGCGCGCACCGATGCGGATGTGTTCCGGGTGTTGATCGGTGTGATCTCGATCGGGTTTGTCATCTGGCAGGTCGGCCGGTCTCAAGGGTGGATACGGCTGGCTGAAACCGCTCTGCCGGGTTGGGTCGGGGTGGTGACGGGCACTGTGGCGGGGTTCACCAGCTTTGTCAGCCACGCGGGCGGGCCACCGGCAGCAGTCTATCTGCTGTCACTGAAACCGGGCAAAACCGAATATCAGGCCAATACGGTGCTGATTTTTACGGCCATCAACGTCTTTAAGTTTGTGCCATACGCATTTTTGGGGATGTTCACGCTGCAGACAGGGATCGCGAATTTGGCGCTGGCCCCCTTTGCCCTGCTTGGGGCTTGGCTGGGCGTCAAGGCGCATCACCTGGTGCCGGAACGTGCGTTTTTCCTGCTGACTTACGTGTTGCTGGTCATGACTGGATCAAAACTGATCTGGGATGGTTTGACCTGACCGTGGGCGCACGACACGTGCGCCTTACCAAAGATCACACCCAAAACATCGATTGAGGCGAAAGGCGCACCAGGGTGCGCCTTACATTTTCACTGTCACGCATCGTTGCCCATGGCCGGCAAGGCTTCGGCAAGCTCTTCGAAGGCCTGACCGCTGGCGACAAGACAGGTCATGCCGTTTGGCGTTGTCACTGTGATTGTCCACGTGCCCGACTCGTCGGATGCAAACACCTCAATCACCGCGTTGTTTGCGCCCAGCCCCATCGACTGGCGCGTCTCGCCATATCCTTCGGCCAAGCGGTTCACCACAAGGTCGCGGGGCCCGCAATTGCGGGTCTGCTGCGCAAATGCTGCACCCGTGTTCATCACCACAGCCACGGCCAGAGCGCCCAACATCATCAATTTCTTCATCTCGTTCAGCCTTTCAAATAAAAGGCGTCACCTCTGGTCATCTGGCCCAACCGGATCTTCCGGCGATGACCGGGCGGCCCCGTTTCATGTCGCACTCGCGGTCTTTCTTTCCGTAAACTGTTCAGCGGCCCTGCTGAAACGGCCCTCCCAGAAAGATCGGAGTGAGCACAGCCTGCGCGCAGGGCCTGAAATAATGGTTAACGTCGCGCACGGTGATCTGTGCAATTTGAATCGAGCGCCGGGACCGCATGTTGAACGTGCATTTTTTCTGCACCGCAGCACAATGGCTCTTGAACTATCTGGCAAAAAATGCCCCTTTCCGCGCAACTTTATAACTTGCAGGAGTCTCACCATGGCCATTGCCCGCCCCTTGCGCTCGGTTCTTTACATCCCCGGCTCCAAACCACGCGCTTTGGACAAGGCGCGCGGCTTACCTGTGGATGCCATCATTTTTGATCTCGAAGATGCGGTATCGGTCGATGAAAAGGAAACCGCACGCGCCACCTTGGCCGAGGCGTTGGCGACGGGTGGGTACGGCGCCCGGATGAAGATCATCCGCATCAATGGCCTTGATACCGAATGGGGGGGCGCGGATGCCAAAGCGGCCCGCGACATGGGCGCGGATGCGATCCTGCTGCCCAAGGTTTCTGCCCCGTGCGACCTTGACGCATTGGGGGCGATGACGGGCGAGGCGCGCCTGTGGGCAATGATGGAAACCCCTTTGGGGATGCTGAATGCCGCAGCAATCGCTGCCCATCCCATGCTGGACGGGATGGTGATGGGCACCAATGACCTCGCCAAAGAGCTGCAAACGCGGTTTCGTCCCGACCGGCTGCCTTTGATGAGCGGGCTGGGCCTGTGCCTGCTTGCGGCCAAAGCCCATGGGCTTGCGATCATCGACGGGGTCTATAACGCGTTCAAGGACGAGGCTGGGCTTGCGGCAGAATGCGCACAGGGCCGCGATATGGGCTTTGATGGCAAAACGCTGATCCACCCCGCCCAGATCGACGTTGCCAATGCGGCCTTTTCGCCAAGTGATGCAGACATTGACCTCGCGCGCCGCCAAATCGCGGCCTTTCAAGAGGTTGAGGCCGCAGGCCAGGGCGTTGCCGTGGTCGATGGACGGATCGTGGAAAATCTGCACATCGTGACAGCGCGCGATACACTGGCGCGGGCGGACGCGATTGCCGCGATGGAAAAGGAATAGCAGATGTACTGGATCATTTTATGCGCAGGTGTCGCTATATGGTGGGGCGCGCACTTGTTCAAACGGGTGGCGCCCGCGCGCCGCGCGGCCTTGGGCGATCCGGCCAAGGGGATGGTGGCCGGCGCGCTGGCGGTGTCGATTGTATTGATGGTGATCGGTTACCGGAGCACCGCGTTTGTGCCGGTGTGGAACCCGCCTGCTTTTATGGTGCACATCAACAATCTGGGCATGCTTGTTGCGATCTATATGCTCAGCCCGGCACCAAAGCGGGGCAAGCTGGTGGCCGGGATCCGACACCCGATGCTGACGGGGTTTTCGATCTGGGCGTTTGTGCATTTGCTGGTGAATGGCGATCTGGCGTCGCTGATCCTGTTTGGCGGCTTGCTGATCTGGGCGGTTATGACCACGCGTCTGATCAATGGGATTGAGCCTGACTGGACCCAAACAAACACTGACGGCACGCTTGTCAAAGATGCGATGTTCCTTGGCGGCTCGGTTGTGCTGCTTGGGATATTCGGACTGATCCACAACTGGCTGGGCGTCTGGCCATTCCCGGGGTAACCTTATGAAACTCTACCGCTTTTTGTCTGAAGAGGACACATCAGCCTTTTGTCACAAGGTCACCGAAGCCCTGAACAAAGGTTGGGACTTGCATGGCAGCCCCACTCAGACCTGGGATCCCCAAGCCAATGTGATGCTCTGCGGTCAGGCCGTGACCAAAGAGGTGGCTGGCACCTACACGCCGGATACGAAACTGGGGGCGCAGTGATGGGCAAAGCCAAGACAAACACAGGTCGGTTCTTTGAGGATTACAGCGTCGGCGATGTGCTGACGCACGCCGTACCGCGCACTTTGTCCGGGGGTGAACGCGCGCTTTATCATGCGCTCTATCCGGCGCGGCATGCGATGTATTCCTCGGATGGATTTGCGCAGTCGTGCGGGCTGGTGGCGTCCCCGCTGGATGACATGATCGCTTTTCATACTGTTTTTGGGAAAACTGTGCCGGATGTTTCGCTGAACGCGGTGGCCAACCTCGGATATGCTGAGGGACGCTGGCGCGCGCCGGTCTGGCCCGGTGATACGCTGATGTCGCACTCCGAAGTGATCGGGGTCAAGCAGAACTCAAACGGTAAAACCGGTGTTGTCTGGGTGCGCACAACGGGGCGCAACCAGCATGGGCAGGTGGTGCTGGACTATGTGCGCTGGGTGATGGTGCGCAAAGGGGATATAGACGCTCCGGCTCCGACACCGGTGGTGCCGGATTTGTCCGGCGTTGTGGATCCCGCAACGCTGGCGGTGCCCGAGGGCTTGAGTTTTGCCGATTATGATTTTGCCCAAGCTGGCGAGCCGCACCGCTGGGGCGATTATGACGTGGGCGAACAGATTGATCACGTGGACGGTGTCACGATCGAAGAGGCCGAGCACATGATGGCCACCCGGCTGTGGCAGAACACGGCCAAGGTGCACTTTGACACGTCCGCGCGCCCCGATGGCAGCCGGCTGATCTATGGCGGGCACGTGATTTCGATGGCGCGCGCGCTGTCGTTCAACGGGTTGGCAAACGCGCAGATGGTTGTGGGGTTGAATGCAGGCGCCCACGCCAATCCGTGTGTGGCGGGCGACACGGTGCGCGCGTGGTCCCAAGTGTTGGACAAGGCCGAAACGCATGCGCCCGGTGTGGGGGCGATCCGGTTGCGGTTGGTGGCGACCAAAGGCGGTGCGCCGTTTGAGTTGCGCGGCCCGGACGGCAAGTACGCGCCCGACGTTCTGCTCGATCTCGATTATTGGGCGCTTATGCCGATGTGATCTGAGGACGACAACGGTAACGACGACGCGTGACGCGCATTGGCTGCATGCGCAGCAATGACGCCCCACCCGCCGTCCCTTAAAACACCTGCGCGTTGTCGCAAATGTCAGGTGCACAATTTATCCCCGCGGATAGAGTGCAGGTATGTTGCGCCCCTCATCCGCCTTTGTGTTTGTAATTGCATTCGCCCTGTCCGCTCCGGCTGCACGGGCCTGCGATCTTGCGCTGCTGTTGGCCGTGGATGTGTCGGGGTCAGTCGATCCGCAGGAATACCGCATCCAGATGGATGGGCTTGCCACCGCATTGCAGGATGGGATCGTGGCAGACGCCCTGGTGGACCAGCGTGCCCATGTCGCTCTGCTGCAATGGACTGGATCCTCGCGCCAGCGCCTGACGGTGCCTTGGACGGCGATGCACAGCCACGCCGATGTCATCCGGCTTGCCGACACCATTGCCTCTGATCCCCGCATCTGGCGTAACTATTCCACCGCCATCGGCGAGGCGCTCAGCGTCGGGCGCGCGGCCTTTGATGCGGTCGGGCATTGCGCCAAGCATGTGATGGATGTGTCCGGCGACGGCGTCTCGAACGAAGGCAGCGCACCGGCGGATGAACGCCCGCACCTGCGCGCCGCCGAGATCACCGTCAACGCCATTGCTATCGAAACGGACCAAACGGACCTGACCGCCTATTTCTTTGAAAACCTGATCACCGGGCCGGGGGCCTTTGTTGTCACAGCAAACGGATTCGAGGACTATCCCGAACAGATCAAACGGAAATTGCAGCGTGAGACCCTCAAACAGGTGACGATCTTGCAGAAATAATCGGGTATGTGATCACACCGTTTTCTTGTGTGATCACAATTTCGAAATTTCTCGCAAATGCGCCAAAAAACCGCGCCACTTGTGATCGCTGGGCACGTGACTCAAGGTGAAAAACCTCTAGAAAGGGGGCAGGGAACAAAAAGGACGCAACATGGCCGACGTCAATCGGGGCAACCGCCCGCTATCGCCGCACCTGCAGATCTACCGCCCCCAGATGACGTCTATGTCGTCAATCCTGGTGCGGATCACCGGCATCGCATGCCTGGGCGCGGCCCTGCTTGTGGTGGCGTGGCTGATCGCGGCGGCAAGCTCGCAACAGGCCTTTGCGGTCGTGGACGGGTTGTTGCGCAGCGTGCTGGGCCAGTTGATCATGCTGGCGGCGACCTGGGCGATTTTTTACCACATGCTGGGCCGGCTGCGCCACGTGATATGGGACTTTGGCTTTTTCGTTGAGGTGCCTGTGTCGGAAAAGATGGCAATCGGGATGATTGGGCTGGCAACCGTGCTGACCCTGATCGTCGCCGTTGCACTGTAACAGGAGAGTATCGATGCGCTACATCACTGACCGCAAACGCGTCATCGGCCTTGGCTCGGGGCGCGAGGGGACACACCACCACTGGCAGATGATGGTCAGTTCGATCCTGCTGGTGCCACTGGTGCCACTTTTCGTCTTTACCTTTGCGAGCGCACTCGGGGGCACTTATGACGAGGTGATCGCCCATTTCAGCCGGCCATATCCTGCGATCATCAGCGCGCTGGCGTTGGTCGTGGTGATCCTGCACCTGATGCGCGAGGCACACGCCGCAATCGAAGACTACATTCACGGCCCCGCAGGCAAGCTGACCCTGATCGCAACCAGCGCGTTTTCCTACGCACTGATCGCTGTTGGTCTGTTCGCGCTGGCGCGGATGGCACTGTAAATACCCAAGCGCACCCGCGCATTGAGAGATAGGAGGCCAGACAGATGGCTGCATATGATTACGAGACGCATGAATATGACGTCGTGGTCGTCGGTGCCGGTGGTGCCGGACTGCGCGCCACACTTGGCATGGCGGAACAAGGGCTGCGCACGGCATGCGTAACCAAAGTCTTTCCAACCCGGTCACACACCGTCGCGGCCCAAGGCGGCATCGCGGCGTCACTGTCCAACATGGGGCCCGACAACTGGCAGTGGCACATGTATGACACGGTCAAGGGTTCGGATTGGCTGGGTGACACGGACGCAATGGAATATCTGGCGCGCGAGGCCCCCAAGGCGGTCTACGAGCTGGAACATTACGGCGTGCCGTTTTCGCGCACCGAAGAGGGCAAGATTTACCAGCGCCCGTTCGGCGGCCACACCACCGAATTCGGCGAAGGCCCCCCGGTGCAGCGCACCTGCGCCGCCGCTGACCGCACCGGCCACGCGATCCTGCACACGCTGTATGGGCAAAGCCTCAAGAACAACGCCGAGTTCTATATCGAATATTTCGCCATCGACCTGATCATGTCCGACGACGGCGTGTGCCAGGGCGTGCTGTGCTGGAAGCTCGATGACGGCACCATGCACCTGTTCTCGGCCAAGATGGTTGTGCTGGCGACGGGCGGCTACGGGCGGGCCTATTTCTCGGCCACATCTGCGCACACCTGCACTGGCGACGGGGCGGGCATGACGGCGCGCGCAGGCCTCGCGCTGCAGGATATGGAGTTCGTACAGTTCCACCCCACCGGCATCTACGGTGCGGGCTGCCTCATCACCGAAGGGGCGCGCGGCGAGGGCGGCTACCTCACCAATTCCGAGGGCGAGCGGTTTATGGAGCGCTATGCGCCGACCTATAAGGATCTTGCCAGCCGGGACGTGGTCAGCCGCTGCATGACGATGGAAATCCGCGAAGGGCGCGGCGTGGGCGAACAGGGCGATCACATCCACTTGCACCTCAACCACCTGCCCAAGGAAACGCTGGACCTGCGCCTGCCCGGTATCTCAGAATCCGCACGCATCTTTGCGGGCGTGGACCTGACCAAGGAACCGATCCCCGTTCTGCCCACCGTGCATTACAACATGGGCGGCATCCCGACGAACTATTGGGGCGAAGTATTGGCACCGACCAAGGACAACCCCGACAACGTCTCGCCCGGTCTGATGGCCGTGGGCGAAGCGGGCTGCGCCTCGGTCCATGGGGCCAACCGTCTGGGGTCGAACTCGCTGATCGACCTTGTGGTGTTTGGCCGCGCCGCCGCTATCCGTGCCAAGGAAGTGGTGGATGCCGACGCGCCCGTGCCCACGCCCAACCAACGCTCGGTCGAGGCGGCGTTCAGCCGCTTTGACGGGCTGCGCTATGCGAACGGTCATGTGCCAACAGCCGAACTGCGGCTCGAGATGCAAAAGACCATGCAGGCCGATGCGGCGGTGTTCCGCACCGACAAGACACTGGCCGAAGGCGAGGAAAAGATGAAGGACGTGGCGGGCAAACAGTCCGACCTCAAAGTGTCCGACACCTCATTGGTCTGGAACTCGGATCTGATGGAAACGCTGGAACTGACAAACCTGATGCCCAACGCCGTGGCCACAATCACCGCAGCGGCTGCGCGCAAGGAAAGCCGCGGGGCGCATGCCCACGAAGACTATCCAGACCGCGACGACGAAAACTGGCGCAAGCACAGCCTGGTGTGGTTCGAAGGGAACGCAGCCAGCCTGGGCTATCGCGGCGTGCACACACAGCCGCTTACCAGCCACAATGACGGCGGGATCGATTTGAAAAAGATCGCACCCAAAGCCCGGGTTTACTAAACCCGCATGACCCAAGCCCTGCGCACCCCTTCCAGTGACGCATTCGCCCCCGGGCGGGTGCTGCGCGTCTATGGGATGCGTAGATCGGGCAATCACGCGCTGATCAATTGGATCATGCGCAACGCGCCGGGTGGCAATGGCCTGTTCCTGAACGATTGTCGGCACGCGGGCGATCCGTTCAAAACGGCCCAAGGCGTGACCGTGTTCGAACAGGGCAGCGAATTGCCGATCAAACCCCTGCGGCGCAAGCTGCAAGCGGCGGGCAAAGCGCCCTTTACCGTGGTCTCATACGAAGACCGCGTGCCGCCACCCCAACCCAAGCCGCTGTTTGAAGCGCCCGAGGTTTGTGTGATCATCTATCGCAGCTTTCTGCACTGGTCCGCATCGCTTTTGCGCAAAATTCAAGGCAATGACGGCTATGGCCCGCTTGATCGGGCGCGCGTGATGTCAAAATCGCTCTGTATCTACTCCGACATGCTGGACCGGGTGCAGGGCGAGGACGTGATTCCGCTGTGTTATGACGACTGGATGGCGGATGATGATTACAGGGCCACGGCTCTGGAGCGGCTCGACCTGCCGGGGCGCGACCTCGACCGGGGGGCAGTGCAGCGATACGGCGGCGGGTCGTCCTTTCAGGGCAAGGTGGCCAAGGTGCGCGATCTCGCCACCGACCAGCGCAGCGACCAGATGGCCGAAGATCTGGAATACAAGCTGCTGCTCTGGACAGCCGCGCGCGATCTTGGGCTGATGGTCCGGCTGGCTGATACCTTTCCCGATGATGCCAAACGGCTGTCCAAACTGCTGGACACAGCCAAAGCCGAGGTGAGCCTGCCATGATGATGCTACGGATGACCCTTTTGGCCGGACTTGTCGCGCTGATGGGCTGTGAACAAACCAGCCAGGCCGCGGACCAACTGGCCCGGCGCAGCGCCAAATCAGCGGTGACCGAGGCATTGGCAACCCGCTTCCCCGCAGTACCCAAAGAGATGATCACCCCGTTCACCGATTGCATCATCGACAATTCCAGCGCGGGCGAGATCACCGAATTCGCCAAAGCTGCAGTTATTGGCGTCACCGACGCCACCGCAACACAAGTGCGCACCGTCCTCGCGCGCTCCGAAACGCAACAGTGCATCGTTCAGGCCGGCATAGCCGCCCTGTCGTCGTGATGAGGAGAACCACACAATGGTCCAACTGACACTTCCCAAAAACTCGCGCATGACCACGGGCAAGACGTGGCCAAAGCCCGAAGGGGCCACAAACCTGCGCAAGTTCCAGATCTACCGCTGGAACCCCGATGACGGCAAAAACCCGCAGCTCGACACCTATTGGGTCGATATGGACACTTGCGGGCCGATGATGCTGGACGCGCTGATCAAGATCAAAAACGAGATTGACCCAACGCTGACCTTCCGCCGCTCGTGCCGCGAGGGGATCTGCGGATCCTGCGCGATGAACATCGACGGGATCAACACGCTGGCCTGCATCTACGGCATGGATGAGGTCAAGGGAGACGTCAAAATCTACCCCCTGCCGCACATGCCCGTGGTCAAGGACCTGATCCCCGACCTGACGCACTTTTATGCCCAGCACGCCAGCATCATGCCGTGGCTTGAAACCAAGACGAACCGCCCGGCCAAGGAATGGCCTCCTCCATAGTAGGCATAAAGTCCGGTAGCCGCTCCTTGCGCCAGTGTAAAACATAGGCCGTTCCTTCACTATGCATACGTGCTGTACGCCCATTACGATGTGTAAATTCT
>JBCCBC010000178.1:0-6234 GCA_039814435.1 Pseudomonadota bacterium | reverse complement strand
TGGCCCAAAAGGTTTACGACTTCTTTCACGATACGTAAGGTGGCCCTTTCTGCGCCCTGCCGAAAGGGTTAGATATATCGGTATGACGTGGAATATTCCCAATATCCTGACTGTACTTCGCTTGTTGGCCGCCCCGCTTGTCGCCGTGATGTTTCTCTATTTCACAAGGCCTTATGCGGATCTGTTTGCGGTTGTTTTGTTTGTAGGTGCCGCCATTACCGACTGGTTTGACGGCTACCTGGCGCGTGCCTGGGGCCAGCAGACCAAGTTGGGTACAATGCTGGACCCAATCGCGGACAAGGCGATGGTGGTCATCGCGTTGATGGTTATCATAGGGTTTTCGTCCTGGTCCCCATGGCTGGTGCTGCCCGCGACCATGATCCTGTTTCGCGAGGTGTTTGTGTCCGGCTTGCGTGAATTCCTGGGCGATACAGCCGGCACGCTAAAGGTCACCCAACTGGCGAAGTGGAAAACCACCCTGCAAATGGTTGCAATTGCAGTGCTGTTTTCCCAAGGCGTGTTCGAACATTACTTTGGCATGTCGGTGTGGGGCATGGACAGCGACATGGTGTCGGCCATCCTGAATGGGGATCAGCCGGACCTGCAGGGCCTTGGGTGGAAACTGGCGGGTGCGGAGTGGTCGGGCCGTGTTGGGTTGTGGTTGCTGTGGGGGGCTGCGGCCCTCACCTTGGTCACGGGCTGGGATTATTTCCGCAAGGCAACTCCGTATCTGAAAGGGTAGCGCGATGGATGTTCTTTACTTTGCATGGGTGAGGGAGCGCATCGGCATTCCCCGTGAGCGGGTGGATACCAACGCCGCAACTGTGATGGATCTGGTGGAGGAGTTGCGCGCCAGGGAAGAGCGTTATGCCGCTGCGTTTGCGGATCTCAGTGCGTTGCGTGTCGCCGTGGATCAGACGCTGACAGAGTTCGACGCACCCATATCTGGTTCGCGCGAGATTGCGTTTTTCCCCCCCATGACAGGGGGTTAGCCCATATGGATGTGCGCGTTCAGGAGGCTCCGTTTGATTTTGGAGTGGAGGCGGCGACCTTTGCCTCTGGCTGCGCATCCTCGGGTGCGGTTGTGACGTTCACCGGCATTGTGCGCGATGTGGCGGACGGGTTGAAGGCGATGGAGATCGAGCATTACCCAGGGATGACCGAAGCCGCGCTTAGTCAGATTGCAAGCGAGGCAAAAGAACGCTGGTCTTTGGAAAAGGCGCTGATCATTCACCGCCATGGCCGGCTTGCCCCGGGAGAGATGATCATGATGGTCGCCGCCGCGGCGCCGCACCGCAAGGATGCATTTGAGGCGGCAGAGTTTCTGATGGATTTCCTCAAATCCCGCGCGCCGTTCTGGAAGCGGGAGATCACCCGTGACGGAGCGACGTGGGTTGGCGCAAAGGACGCGGATGAAGAGGCGTTGCGCCGTTGGTGAGGTGCGGTGCAGGGCGGATTGAAATCCGCCTTACGGAGTCCCGTTCAGCGTTCGTTTTTTGATATTTTGGCTAAGAAACAGGGGGTCACCCCCTGTGCACGCACATCGCGGGAGCCTTGCGGGTTTAACGCAAGACGCGCGCTGCGTAAGGTGCAAGTGCCCTGCGCCTTGGCTCTGCCGGAAAAAGGCGGAACAAGCTCCGCCTTACATTGTAAACATACAGCCGCGACGAGCCGTAAGGCGGACGTATCGTCCGCCCATGTTTAGCTGGCGTGCTGGCGATCGATCCAGGCGCGCAGCTCTTCGGTTTCGTGGCGCGCATCCCGCAAGCCGTCCATGGCCGCGCGTAATTCTGCTTCGGTCTGGGCCAGTTGGTTGGTCAGTTCGGCCTCGCGCTGCTGCAGGTAGGTGATCGCCTGGTCGCGCGTTTCTTCGGCCTCGTGCAGTTCCTGGCTCATCCGGTCCAATTCGGCCACATCGCCCGCCGCCACACGGGTAAAGCGGTGAATCAGCCAGTTCGCAAACCAGCCCAAGCAGAACGCAATGAAGAGAATGATCGCTGTCGCTATGACAAACTCAGTTCTGCTCATCTTTCTGTCCTTCGGTCGTGCCGGTATCCTGCTGAGCCTCTGTATCGCCTGAACCGGCCAGGGTTTCCAGCGTTGTTTCAGTTTCAGGTGCCGAGGGGGCGGGGCGTATCAGCCTGAATTCGATGCGCCTGTTGGCTTCGCGCCCCTCTTCGGTCTCGTTGTCTGCGATCGGGTTCGCTTCACCGTACCCCTTGGCGGAATAGGTCGACGTCAGCACCCGCCGCGCTCGCAATTCGTTCAGTACCGACTGAGCCCGCGCCTGGCTAAGGCTTGCGTTCATTTCTTCACGCCCCTGGCTGTCTGTGTGCCCCTGGATCTCAAGCCGGATGTCGCCGCACAGCCGCAGCACTTCGGCGATGTCGTCAATTGTCCCAAGTGCCGAAGCATCGATTGTGGCGCTGCTCGGTTCAAAGGTGATTTTCGAGCTGGCGAGGATTCCCGAGATTTCTGCCTCGCACTGATCCGGGGTGGGCAGGGCCGCTTCAGGGTCCAGTTTTTCCTGATAGGTGACGCGAATGTCAAACTCTTCGGCTTCTCCCAATTTGGCCGCCAGCAATGATGCAATGGCTGTCGAGGCTTTTGGATCGCCGGTATTGCCGGAGACTGTGACCGTTTCGGGCGTCACCGTGACGACCCCGTTTGACAGTTGCGACAGCGCCTCGAGCCCGGTCAGAACGCGCACAGGCCAACTGTTGGGCAGGTCGTCCACCACCCGCGTGGCGGTATAGACCGCGTCGGATCCAAACGCCGCCTTGGCATAACTGTCGGCTACGTTGCGCAGGTTCTCATCCGACAGCCGCCCGCGCAGTTGCACCAGCCCTTCGGGGCTGAGTGTGGCCACAAATTCCTGCGGCCCCTGATTTGGGTCCACGGTTTCGGGCAGCTTGGCATACAGCGCAAACACATCCGGGAGCCGGTTTTCTAACTCACCTACCACGCGGTCAAAATCGTTTTGTGCCGTGCCCTCGGCGGCCACGAGTGTAATGTCTGCATCAGAAATCGTAATGCTGCCCGCCCCCAGATCGCTGAGCGCCCCAATGGCCTGTTCGACGGCGCGCGCCCAGGTCGGGCTCGGCACGCCCATCCCCACGGTGCAATTGCCCGGCCCCGTCAGGCCGGCAGCCATGGCCGCATTCATAATCCGTGTCTGGCTTGCGATTGTGTCGGCAGAGCAGGCATCAAAGCGCGTGCCGTCCTCGTCCTTGACCAGGCGCAGGGTAAAGGGTGTGATCACAGGCCGTGGTGCGGCCACGTTCAGCGTCACCCGCAAGCCCGGGGGGGCGGCGCGGTTCAGCTGCGCCTCGAGCTGCGCTTTTTCGTCGGAACTATCGGTGATGGCGGTGATTGCGACCCGGCCTGCCGAGACCGACACTTTTGCCCGTGGCAGCCGTTCCATGGCTGTCAGGGCAAAGCCAAGTGCATCATCCCAGCCTTGCGGTGTCGGATAGTCTGCCTGTTCGATCAAATCGGTGACGGGGCGGCGTCCGCTGATGCCGCGCACCCGGTCCAGCACGGCCTCGCGGTCCGTTTCTGCGGGGATCAGCCCGATGATCGACAGCCCCGCATCGTTGCGCAGGATTTCGGCCGAGAACCGGGGCGGTGCGATGGCCGCTGCCGCTTCGACTTGCATGTCGTCGATCACGCGGGCTGCGTCCACGATGGTGCCGGCCGTTGACAGCGCGGCAAACCGCACAGCTTCGGTTGGCGCGATCCCGGCCAGTGTCACCTGCAGCCCGTCTGCCTGGACTTCGGCCCAGACCATTCCCTTGTCATCCAGTGCGTCGCGCACCCCGATTTCCGAGCTTTCCTCGATCAGTTTGACCGAAAGGTTGGCTGTGACCAGTGCAAGCACGGCCGCAACGGCAAAGGTGCCGACAATCATCAAGAGCGAAGACAGGCGCATGGGCGGCCTTTTGTTGGGGACAGGTTGTTAGGGTCTAATCCCGTGCGCGGCGTTGTTCAATCATACGAGCAGGCTGGTGCAAAAAAATAGTAGCGGGATTATGCCGGTGTCGCGGTTGACCCGGAACAGCTGCAGGCATTTGGCCGGGTCGTCGATGTCGAGCCCACGCAGTTGCCAGGCCATGTGCCAGCCCATCGCCCAAGGCCCGCCAAGAGCGATCACCATGGCCAGTACTGATGCGTCGTCCAGGGCGGCAAAGATCGTGGCGATGCCCATCAGCCCCACTGTTGCCATCAGGAACCGCCGCAGCCATTTTGCGGTGTCCGTCCCAAAAAGGCGCGCGGTGGATTTGATCCCGATCAACGCGTCGTCTTCAGTATCCTGGTGTGCATAGATTGTGTCGTAAAACAGTGTCCAAGTGATCCCGGCGAGGTAAAGCACCACGGCAGGTGCCTCAAGCGCGCCTGTATGCGCGGTCCAGGCCAGGAGTGCGCCCCAGTTGAAAGCGAGCCCGAGGAAGACCTGCGGCCACCATGTGAACCGTTTGGCAAAGGGGTAGATCGCTACGGGCACCAAGGCGAGTACACCGAGCAGGATGGCGTTTGTGTTGAATGTCAGCAGGATCCCAAAGGCGATCAACGCCTGCAGGCACATCCAGATCACCGCCCCTTTCACTGTGACCTGCCCGGCTGGGATGGGTCGCGAGCGGGTACGTTCCACCTGTCCGTCATAGTCGCGGTCGGTGATGTCGTTCCATGTGCAGCCAGCCCCGCGCATCAACCACGCGCCCGCCGCGCAGCCGATAGCGATCCATGCGTCGTGCCAGCTGGCTGTCTGATCGTGCAGCATCGCCAATGCAAGCCCCCACCAGCAGGGGATCAGCAGCAGCCATGTCCCGATGGGCCGATCCGCACGCGACAGCCGCAGGTAGGGGCGCGTTGCCGCGGGTGCGACCGTGTCGACCCAGTTGCCTTTTACGGCGTCAGCCACCTGGTCGTCTGGTGCAGAGGAGGTGTTGGTCATATGTAGGGCTCATGAGTGATGCCAAAATCCGTCTTTATGTAGAGCACCCTTTGGCGCCGGGGCAATCCGTTGCGTTGTCGCGGGAGCAGGCGCATTACCTGTTTGGCGTCATGCGTCTGGCGGTGGGCGCGCAAGTGCTGTTGTTCAACAGTGTGGACGGTGAGTGGTGCGCCGATGTGGTCGAGGCCGGCAAGCGCGGCGGCGTGCTGCTGTGTGACGCGCTGACCCGTCCCTTGGCGATGCCTCCGGATCTGTGGCTGCTATTTGCCCCGATCAAGAAGGCACGTACCGATTTTATCGTGGAAAAGGCCGCAGAGATGGGCGCGCGCCGGATTGTCCCGGTCCAGACGGAGTTCACCAATGCGAGCCGGGTACAGCGGGATCGCTTGCAATCCCATGCGGTTGAGGCCGCTGAGCAATGTGGTGGAACGTATGTGCCTGAGGTGGCGGATATGGTGCGTCTTGATCGCGCTTTGGCTGATTTGGGTCCGCGCCGTGTGATGTTTTGCGATGAGGCGCTGGCGGGGGCGCAGGACACCTGCGCCTTACCTGATGATACCGGTCCTTGGGCGATCCTCATCGGGCCGGAGGGTGGGTTTTCCAACAAGGAGCGGGCGAGGCTGCACACCATGAAAACCGCCCATGCGGTGGCGTTGGGCCCGCGGATTTTGCGTGCTGACACGGCGGCAGTTGCCGCACTCACGCTCTGGCAGCAGCGTTTGGGGGACTGGCGGTGACGGCGCAGGACACCTGCGCCTTACGGCAAGCAGGTCCGAATGATGCCTTGGCAATGGAACAGTTTCTGGCCGGGTTTGCGCCAACATCGATGTTTCTGCGTTCAAACCTTGCGGCACACGGGACCGAAGACCGAACAACGCGCCATGGATCGACATTCTTTCTGACTAGAAAGAATGGCATCGTGACCGGTGTGTTTGGTCTGTCCAACAGCGGGTTCTTGATGGCGCAGGCCCCCGGAGCCAGTGCGCAGGACTGGGAAGCATTCGCGGCTGCCATTTCGGGGCGCACAGTGCATGGGATGACAGGTGTGCCCACGCAGGTCACTGCAGCGCTGAACGCGCTGGGCTTGACGGACCATGCGTGGCGCATGCGTGTCGACGAGCCGCTATATCATCTCGATCTGGTGAACCTTGTGGATATGGAGGACATCAACGCGCGTGTTCGCCGCCCTTTAAGCGACGAGGAAGAAATGCTTGTGCGCTGGTATCACGGTTATGAGCAGGATGTCGGGCAGGCGCGCCCGGTCGAGCCGCCAAGTCAGG
>JBCCBC010000145.1:0-7737 GCA_039814435.1 Pseudomonadota bacterium | reverse complement strand
GCTTTGGCGCGCGCGGCTTCAAACACAGGGCGCATCAACAGCGCTGACTTGAACACCGATCCGTCCAGCTTGGTCTTGTAGGCTTCCAATCTTCGATGGGCCGCATGGCCACGCCGGTTTCCATGGCCGCGCGCGCGACGGCCGAACTGACAATGCCCACCAAACGCGGGTCAAACGGTTTGGGGAAGAGATAGTCAGCCCCAAAGGTCAGCTGTTCGCCCTGATAGGCTGCGGCGGCTTCGGCACTTGTCGTTTCACGGGCAAGGGCCGCGATCCCCTCAATACACGCCAGTTGCATTTCATCATTGATCGTTGTCGCCCCGACATCCAGCGCGCCCCGAAAGATGAAAGGAAAACACAGAACGTTGTTGACCTGATTGGGAAAATCGCTGCGCCCCGTCGCGATGATCGCATCGGGTGCAACCGCTCGTGCGAGGTCAGGCAGGATTTCCGGTGTCGGATTGGCGAGGGCGAAAATGATCGGACGTTTGGCCATTTTGCCCACATTGTCCTGACTGAGCACGCCAGGGCCAGACAGTCCCAGAAACAGATCGGCCCCGTCAATCACATCGTCCAGAGTGCGTTTGTCAGTGGCTTGCGCATAGGCAGCCTTGGCCGGGTTCATGTCTTCAACCCGGCCGTCATAGACGAGACCGTGAATGTCACACAGCCAGACATTTTCGCGCTTTACGCCCAGTTTGAGAAGCATGTTCAAACATGCGATACCAGCCGCGCCGCCACCGGTCGAAACGATCTTGATGTCTTCGAACGACTTGCCCGCGACGTGCAATGCGTTTTTGACCGCAGCCCCGACCACGATCGCAGTCCCATGCTGATCGTCGTGAAAGACGGGTATATTCATACGCTCGCGGCACAGCTTTTCCACAATGAAACAGTCCGGGGCCTTGATATCTTCGAGGTTAATTGCCCCAAATGTCGGTTCGAGCGCGCACACGATATCGGCCAGCTTTTCCGGATCCGTTTCGTCCACTTCGATATCAAAGCAGTCGATAGAGGCGAATTTCTTGAACAGAACCGCCTTGCCTTCCATCACCGGTTTGGAGGCCAGCGCCCCAATGTTGCCCAGGCCCAGCACCGCCGTGCCGTTTGACACAACAGCCACCAGATTGCCCCGCGATGTAAAGCGCGCAGCCGCAGCCGGATCCTCTTTGATCTCAAGGCAGGCTTCGGCCACGCCCGGGGAATATGCCCGTGCCAAATCCCGCCCGTTTGCCATCGGCTTGGTTGCGCGGATCTCCAACTTACCGGGCTTTGGGAATTCGTGATAATCAAGTGCCGCTTGGCGCAGGTTTGGCTGGTCTGACATCGGGGTCCCCCAAAAGAATTTGGTTTAGCGTTAAACTATTTTTGAGCACGCGCCAAATGACGTTTGCCTTGCGCGCATAAATCGTGATCCAGTTGCTTGCAGATCGCGCAGCAGCTGTGTGATGTGTGCGGTTCGCGCCCATCAAGTTTTAGGGCCCGGACAGCCCCAAGGTGCATTGCATCCCCGTTTCCCCCGGAGTTTATTTGGCAAAGTGAAAGGGGAACAGCGATGAGCGAGACGCGGGCAGAAGTTAGATTGCCGACAAATGAATTGCGCAACGACATTCCGTTTTTCACCCAAACCCTGGGGATGCGAATGGATATGATCTATCCGGCTGATGATCCATCCGTTGCGGTCTTTTCCGGGCACGGCTTACGCGTGCGGATCGAGGCGGGCGCACGAGAGGCCGCAGGTACGCTGCGCATTCTGACCGAGGACCCGGACACATTTGCCGATGGTGCCCGATTGTTGATCGCGCCGAACGGCACCCGCATCGAGATTGATGCGCTGAACCCGCCCCTCGAGATGCCCGAAACGCTGCACAGTTTCGTCGTCCGCCGCCTTGCGGATCAGGCCCCTTGGATCATCGGGCGGGCTGGCATGCACTACCGCGATCTGATCCCGGACCGTTTGGGGGGATCAATTATTGCCAGCCATATCCGGATTCCCGACGGTGGTCCGGTCCCGGACAGCGTGCACTACCACACCGTCGGGTTTCAGCTGATCTTTTGCTATCGGGGCTGGGTCGACCTTGTATACGAAGACCAGGGGGAGCCGTTTCGCCTTTATGCGGGATGCTGCGTGATCCAACCCCCCGAAATTCGCCACCGGGTGCTGTTTGCCAGCGACAATATCGAAGTGATCGAGATTGGAGTACCCGCCGAGCACGTCACCACAATCGATCACGATATGGATCTGCCCAACGGCCCGCCCAATCCGTATCGCCGGTTCCAAGGTCAGCGATTTGTGCATCACAAAGTGGACGATGCCGTGTGGAAACCGTTTCGCATGGCGGGGTTTGAGGCGCGCGATACCGGCATCACGTCAGGCACGCAGGGTGTTGCGGGCGTTCAGGTTGCGCGGCGAACAAATGGTGCAACGGGATGGACGACCCATGACAGCGACATTCTGTTTACCTTTGTGATGGAGGGGAAAATGCAGCTTGAGGGGGAAGGACGTGATCCTTTCCCCCTTGAGCCGGGCGATGCCTTTGTTATTCCTCCCGGCATGGCAGTGCGCTATGCAGACCCTTCGACCGATCTGGAACTGCTCGAAGTTTCGCTGCCCGGGGCGTTTGCAACGCGGTCCGTCGACCCGTGAGGATGTGAGATGACAGACTTGAAAGAGGCCGCCCTGGCCGTGCGCCAAAATGCCTATGCCCCGTATTCCGAATTTCAGGTTGGGGCCGCGATCCAGACGGCATCCGGTCGGGTATTTTCAGGCTGCAACGTTGAAAATGTCGCCTACCCCGAGGGCACATGCGCCGAAGCTGGTGCAATCGCTGCAATGGTGGCCGCCGGCGAACGCGAGATTGTCGCGGCTTACGTGGTTGCGGGCAGCGCACTGCCGGTGACCCCATGCGGTGGGTGCCGTCAAAAGCTGGCTGAGTTTGGTCGCGGCGACGCGGTCATCACCATGGCCACAACCGGCGGCGTCGAACAGGTCATGACACTTGCGCAGCTTTTGCCCGGCGCCTTTGGTCCCGCACATATGGATCCAACCTGATGACAGATGCCCGCGCCATTATCGCAAAACTGCGCCACCGCCAAACCCCCAACAGGGACGAAATCAGCTGGTTTGCCCAAGGGCTTGCAGATGGATCTGTGACGGACGCCCAAGCTGGCGCATTTGCGATGGCCGTGTGCTTGAACGGCCTTGGCGATGTTGGCCGCGTCGCTCTGACCATGGCCATGCGCGACAGCGGGCGTGTGCTGGACTGGGATTTGCCCGGCCCTGTGTTGGACAAGCATTCAACGGGTGGCGTGGGCGATTGTGTCAGTCTGATCCTGGCACCCGCACTCGCCGCCTGCGGAGCCTACGTGCCCATGATTTCGGGACGCGGCTTGGGGCACACAGGTGGCACACTGGACAAACTGGACGCGATCCCGGGTGTCTCCACACAGTTGAGCGAGCGGCGTTTGCGCGATGTGGTTGCGCGTGCGGGCTGCGCCATTGTCGGGGCCACGTCTGATATCACGCCAGCCGACGCGCGGCTGTATGCGGTGCGGGATGTAACAGCCACGGTCGAAAGTCTTGACCTGATCACGGCGTCCATTTTGTCCAAGAAACTGGCCGCAGGGCTGGATGGTCTGGTTCTCGACGTCAAGGTCGGGTCGGGTGCCTTTATGAAAGATATGGAGGACGCGCGCGCCCTTGCTGATGCACTGGTGAAAACCGCCAATGCGGCTGGCTGTAAAACGACGGCGCTGATCAGTGACATGAGCCAGCCTTTGGCCCCCGCCCTTGGCAATGCGCTTGAAGTCGCGGAGGTGATGCAGGTCCTGACCGGGAACGTGCAAGGTCCACTGGTCGAGATCTGCGCATCGCTTGGCGGCGTTCTGCTGGCCAATGGCGGGCTCGCAGATGATGTGCAAGCCGGGGCCGATGCCATAGCTGGTGCCATTGCAGATGGGCGTGCCGCCGACCGGTTCGGCACCATGATCGCGGCCATGGGCGGTCCGGTGCAGTTTGTGGAAAACTGGCCCAGGTTCCTGCCTGAAGCGACGGTGATCCGCGAAATTCCTGCGCGCGCGACCGGGCATGTGACCGCCATTGATGGCGAAGCCCTTGGGTTAGCTGTTGTCGCCTTGGGTGGCGGGCGCGCTGTAGAAACGGACAAGATCAACCCCGCCGTCGGCTTTTCCGAAGTGGCCCGCTTGGGTGCAAAAGTCACAAAGGGCCAGCCTTTGGCGGTGATACATGCCGCACGCGCTGTTGATGCAGACCGCGCCGAGGCGACGTTGCGCGCAGCCATCACCACCGCCGCGCGCCCCGCCACGGTCCCCGATTTGATCGCTGAGCGGATCGGCTGATGCCCCGCGCGTTTTTGGTGGTCATGGATTCTGTTGGCATTGGCGGTGCCCCGGATGCGGCGGATTACTTCAACGGCTCCATTCCAGATACCGGAGCCAACACCCTGGGTCACATCATCGACGCCTGCGCAAACGGTCAGGCCAACAACGGGCGCAAAGGGCCGCTGGACATTCCCAATCTTGTCGAGATGGGTGTGTTACACGCGATGGATCTGGCCAACGGTGGCACGCCGCCGGCTGGTGCATACGGTGCCGCAACAGAGGTGTCGCGTGGCAAGGATACGCCATCAGGGCATTGGGAGTTGGCGGGCGTGCCAGTACCATGGGATTGGCATTACTTTCCAGATGCCACACCGGCATTCCCAGCCCATGTGGTTGAGGCCGTTTGCGCAGCAGCGGGCACCCAAAACGTCTTGGGGAACTGCCACGCATCCGGAACTGAGATTATCGCGACCCTCGGGTCGGAGCATCTGAAAACTGGCTGGCCAATTTGTTATACGTCCGCTGACAGCGTGTTCCAGATCGCGGCACATGAGGAGCACTTTGGCCTCGGGCGGCTGTTGACCTTGTGCGAAACCATCGCCCCAATGCTGCATGAGATGCGTGTTGGTCGCGTCATTGCCCGCCCGTTTGTTGGCATACCGAACGCGTTCACACGCACAACAAACCGACGCGATTACGCGATGTTGCCGCCTGCCCCGATCCTTTCAAACTGGGTTCAGGCTGCCGGGCGGCGTGTCTATGGCGTTGGCAAGGTCGGCGACATATTCTCCATGCAAGGCTTTGACGAGGTGCTCAAAGGAAGCGACGCCACCCTGATGCACCACCTCAGCGCACTTGTGAGGGATGCCGAAGATGACAGCCTGACATTCACCAATTTTGTCGAGTTTGACAGCCTTTATGGTCACCGCCGGGACGTATCCGGCTATGCCCGGCAGCTGGAGTGGTTTGACGCCGAGATTGGCAAGGTCCGCGCGATGTTACGACCCGATGATATGCTGGTTCTGACCGCAGATCATGGCAATGATCCCACTTGGGTTGGCACGGATCATACCCGCGAACGTGTGCCCGTTCTGGTTTCGGGTGCGGGGCACGCACCGCTTGGCCTGATCGGGTTTCAGGACGTTGCGCACCGTGTTGCCGCGCATTTGGGCGTGTCCCCCCCGTAACGCTGAGCTCAAGCTCTGTTTGCACAGTGAGCTATGCCAAGGACGGGCCCGGGGGATTGTGTTGCATCCCGACGCACGGCAGAAGGAACCAAACAAGGAGCGCCCCATGTCTGATCACCTGACCGTTGTCGATCACCCGCTGGTCCAACACAAACTGACCATCATGCGCGATGTCGACACGCCGACAGCCGTCTTCCGCCAATTGCTGCGGGAGATCAGCCAGTTGTTGGCCTATGAGGTCACGCGCGGGTTGGAAATGACGACCAAGCAGATACAGACCCCCATGGCCCAGATGGACGCACCGACGCTGGCGGGCAAAAAGCTTGCGCTGATCTCGATCTTGCGGGCGGGGAATGGTTTGCTGGACGGTGTGCTGGAACTCATCCCCTCGGCACGCGTCGGATTTGTCGGGCTGTACCGGGATGAAGAGACGCTGGAACCGGTCCAGTACTATTTCAAAGTGCCCGAAGCATTGGAGGATCGGTTGGTGATCGCCGTCGATCCGATGCTGGCCACGGGCAACTCATCCGTCGCCGCCATCGACCTGCTGAAAGGGGCCGGGGCCACAAACATCCGTTTCCTGTGCCTTTTGGCGGCCCCTGAGGGAATCGCCCGAATGCACGAGGCGCATCCTGACGTGCCAATTGTGACAGCGTCCGTCGACGAGCGTCTGAACGAGGTGGGATACATCGTTCCAGGCCTTGGTGACGCGGGTGATCGCATGTTTGGCACCAAATAGCGCGCATCGGCGCTTTACTCCGCGCGGTGCTTGGGGCATCTTTTCTCCCATATCTTGTGGGGGATATGATGAAAGTTACAAGAGTCGTTGCTCTGGCCGTCATCGCGGCTTCGGTTGGTATAGGTGCCTCGCACGCGCAAAACCTGCGCAGTGCACAAACCCCGGCAGAGTTTCCGCCGTCGTCCTTTAGAGGATCACAATATATCGACAGCCAAGGGTGCGTTTACATTCGCGCTGGCATCGATGGCAACGTCACGTGGGTCCCCCGGGTCAACCGACAACGCCAGTTGATATGCGGACAAACTCCGACACTGAGCGCGAATGCTGCGCAAGCCGCGCGCGCGACCCCGCAGCAGTCTGCACGCTCCTCCGGCGTTGAACAGATCACCGTACCAACGCCCACAGCCCCGGTTGCACAAGCTCAACCTGCGCGCACTGCAACGGCGGCGGCACCACGGCCGGCACCCGTTGCCCGCGCCGCAGCGGTGGCCACGCCAACACCACGCGTCGTTGTGCAACCGGCCCCCACACCGCAACCCGTGCAACGTGTCACGGTCAGACGCCCGGCCGCAACACCGACGACACCGGGCCGCAAAGTGGTCACAGCGCCAGCGCCAAAACCCGCGCCCGCTACGACACGTACAGTCCGGGCAGCCCCCCACAGTCCGGCCTGCCCCGGCGCTTCGCCGATAAGTGCGCGGTACATCAATTCGGGTGCCAAGGCCCCCGTGCGGTGCGGACCACAACCGGTGGCCCGTGCGTCAGCCAATCAAAACGCTCAGTCTGGCACACGCGTCGTGCCCCGCCACGTCTACGATGCTCGCCCGCGGCCGGATGCGTTCCGCGTGCCAACGGGTTTTCGCCCTGTTTGGGAAGACGACCGCCTGAACCCGCAGCGTGCCGAGCAAAACCTTGAAGGTATCGCGCGAACCCGGCTGATATGGACAAACACGGTTCCACGCCGCCTGATCGAACGCCAAACCGGACGCGATGTTACAACGACCATTCCGTTGGTGTACCCATACACCGACCAGGGCACGCAGCAGCGCGAACTGGGCACTGTGACATTGGTTGAGCGCAACGGGCAGTTGATGAAACGCATCGTGCGCAACAAAGCCAAGGCGCGCCAGCCCACAGTGTCAACCAAATCTGCGCAGACACCCGTTGTGCAGCCAACGACCCGCGCAACACCCAAGGCCAAAACCAAAGCGTCCGCGAAAACCGTGGTCAAAGCATCGGGTCGCTATGTTCAAGTTGGAACGTTTGGTGTGCCCTCAAACGCGCAAGCGGCGGCACAACGGATCGCAAGCGCAGGCTTGCCTGCACGGATCGGCAAAGTGACCCGGGGCGGCAAAAGCTATCAGGTTGTGCTTGCGGGGCCGTTCACGTCCTCGGCGGCGCTGACGGCGGGTTTGCAACGCAGCCGGGCTGCCGGGTTTGGTGACGCGTTCGTGCGCAAATAGACTTTAG
>JBCCBC010000137.1:0-7997 GCA_039814435.1 Pseudomonadota bacterium | reverse complement strand
GCGCATATTGCGCTGTGGCGCGTACGACGACGGGTTGGCAGGCGGAACTGGCAGATGCCGCGCCACTGTCTGATGCACGCGCAGCGTTCAAGGTTCTGACTTCGGCCACGGGCGGCGAGATCAGCGAGATGCGCGATGATACGGCAGGCCTGGTGCGCCTTGCGCATCGTGTTGAGGGCGTCCTGAACGCGGTGATGTATTGCGCGCCAACCCCTGTGGCTGTGTCCCGCAGCCATGTCGTCGCGCTGATCGGGACGCATATCGAAGTGTCTGACGCATTGTCGGGCCGCGCGCGCGGCGCAGCCCCCGACCCGGGTGCCACCGTGTGTGCCTGCATGTCTGTCGGTTTGAACGATATCCGCCGTGCTGTGGCCGCAGGCGCCTGTACCCTTGATGCCTTGGGGGCAGCGACGGGTGCGGGCACAAATTGTGGGGCTTGCCGCCCCGAACTGGCCGGGCTGTTGCCCCCCGCCGCTGACGCCATCGCCGCTGAATGAGACAGGAGCCCACCTGATGAAGACATTCCCAATGTTCCTGACCATGACCGACCGCCGCGTTGTGATTGTCGGTGGTGGCGAGCAGGCGGCCCAGAAGTGCCGCCTCATGTTGAAGACCGAAGCACAGATTGAGGTCCTCGCGGACGGTCTGGACGTAGAGTTGCACTGCCTTGCGCAGTCGGGTCGGATCATCTGGACGCAGGGTCCGATCACCCCGGCGCAGTTTGAAGGTGCGGCTTTGGTTTTTGTCGCGACAGGCTGTCCGGCGCAGGATGCGTGCCTGCACATGCTGGCCAAGGCAGGTGGCGCGGTTGTGAATGTAGTGGACCGTCCCGACCTGTGTGATGCGATCACCCCATCGATCATTGATCGCGACCCTGTTGTGGTCGCCATCGGCACCGAGGGCACTGCCCCCGTGCTCGCCCGTCAAATCAAAACCAAGCTGGAAGAGATGCTGGAGCCTCGTCTTGGCGATCTCGCCGCTCTTGCGGGCCGTATGCGCGGACATGCTGCCGCCCGTTTGGGTCCGCGTCAGCGTCGCGATCTGTGGGCATGGGTATTTGGCGGGCCTGTGCGCGCCCAGCATACCCAGGATGGCGACGGCCCAGTGGCTGCCGCCATCAAATCCGTTATCGCCTCTGGCACAGTCCCGGAAAAAGGCCCCGCCCCCGTTGCCCTTGTGGGCGCTGGCCCCGGCAGCAGCGACCTGATCACATTGCGCGGCGTGCAGCGCCTGCAAGAGGCTGACGTGATTTTCTATGACCGGTTGGTCGATCCGGGCGTGCTCGAACTGGCCCGCCGGGATGCCGAACGGGTCTATGTGGGTAAGGCGCCCGGTTGCCACGCCTGGCCACAGGATCGGATCAACAATCTGATTGTATCGGCGGCGTTGCGTGGCCAGCGTGTCGTGCGCCTGAAATGTGGCGATCCGGGTGTGTTTGCCCGTGGGGCGGAAGAGGCTGACGCGCTGACCGAGGCGGGGCTGAGTTATGAGATCGTGCCCGGCGTGACGGCAGCAAGCGGTGCTGCTGCCGCTGTTGGTGGGTTTCTGACTGAACGGGGCAAGACCGACACGCTGGTGCTGACCACGGGGCGCAAGGTGGATGTTGCAGATCGCCCTGACTGGGTCCAACACCTGAGTGCCCGCAGCAATGTTGCTGTCTACATGGGCGTGCAGAGTGCGGCGCAGATTGTGGACGTTCTGGACGAGGCCGGATTGGTGGGGGATGTCCACGTGACCGCCGTCAGCAACGCCCAGCGCCCGGATCAAAAGGTACTGGACTGTGCAGCGTCTGATCTGGTGAATCAGATCGCGCAGAACGACCTTGTGAGCCCCGCCATCCTGTTCTTGCGGCGCACGGATGCCGTTCAGGAACGGGCGCAAACGGCACCAATGGCCCTGCGCGCTGTTTAGTTCGAGACGTCGAACCCACAGTAAACTGCTGGTGAACGCTCCGTGCTGTCTATTGTTCTGTGCCTCACAGGCGCCGCGACATGACCTAAAAGATCAAAGCGCCGTACCACCTCTCATCGATGGCGATGGATGCACCACTGGCCTTGCGTCACCGGCGTATGATCAAAACGAGGCGCGGTTTTTCAGTATGCCGCTGCATGCCCAAAAACATGTGCATCAAGGGCCGCATATGTCGCCTTAACAGTTGTCTTGGCACGTCTGTTGCGCATAGCTAGCGCTAACAGGGCATCCCCGCGACGGGGCACGCCCGGGTGATCAGGAGACATGTGATGCGCGAATGGTGGCGAGACGCGGTAATCTATCAGATTTACCCTCGGTCGTTTCAGGACGACAATGGCGACGGGATCGGCGATCTGCCGGGCATCACGCGCCGTCTGGATCATGTGGCATCGTTGGGGGTGGATGCGATCTGGCTTTCGCCCTTTTTTACCTCGCCTGATCAGGACATGGGCTACGATGTGTCCGACTATACCGGGGTCAACCCGCTATTCGGCACGGTTGAAGACTTCGATGCTTTGACTGCCCGCGCCCATGAACTGGGCCTGAAAGTGATCATCGATCAGGTGCTATCGCACAGTTCCGACCAGCACCCCTGGTTTGAGGAAAGTCGTCAGGACAAGACAAATCCGAAGGCGGACTGGTATGTCTGGGCTGATCCCAAAAAGGACGGCAGCGCGCCCAACAACTGGCCATCTGTCTTTGGTGGCTCGGCGTGGATGTTCGACCCGCGTCGTCGCCAGTATTACCTGCACAACTTCCTAACCTCGCAGCCTGATCTGAACTTTCACACTCCAGAAATGCTTGAGGCATTGCTGGAGACGATGGATTTCTGGCTGAAACGCGGGGTGGACGGGTTCCGTTTGGATACAGTGAACTTTTATGTCCATGACAAGCTGTTGCGCAACAATCCAGCGAGCAAATACAAAGAGTTCCCCGGCAACCCTTACGGCGCGCAACGTCATGTGCATTCCAAGACCCAACCCGAGAACATAGCCGTACTGCAAAAGCTGCGCGCGCTGATGGACAGATATGATGACCGGATGATGATCGGCGAAGTCGGCGAAGACGGGTTGCGCCAGATTGAGGTTATGGCGGAGTACACCTCCGGCAATGACAAGCTGCACATGGCCTATTCCTTTGCCATGCTCAGCCATGACCACACCCCAAAACACTTTCGCAGCTGCATCGAAGGGTTCATGCGCGATGCGCCCAATGGCTGGCCGTGCTGGTCCTTTTCCAACCACGATGTGCAACGCCACGTGACCCGATGGGCCCAGACGCCCGAGATGGAAGAGGCCGTCGCACGCCAGTCGATCAACATGCTGGTCAGCTTTCCGGGTACCTTGGGCATCTATCAGGGCGAAGAGTTGGGGCAGACTGAAACCGACATCGAATTCCATGAGTTGCAGGACCTTGGCAATATCGACTTCTGGCCAGACAACAAGGGCCGCGATGGGTGCCGTACACCTATGGTCTGGGACGAGACCGCGCCCAATGCGGGCTTTTCCGCGGGTGAGCCGTGGTTGCCGGTCAAACCCCCTCAGGCCGCGCACGCGGTAGCAGGGCAAGAGGGCAAGAACGACTCCGTCCTCAGCACCTATCGCGCGGCATTGGCGTTCCGCAAATCGCGCGCCGAATTGCGCTTGGGCGAGACCACTTTTCCCAAAGTGCGCAATCCGCTCTTGGCCGTGTGCCGAACCTATGAGGGCGTAAGCCTCACAGGCGTGTTCAACCTGTCGGATAAGGCGCAGTCTGTCCGCGCGGATGACGCCGCCAAGCTGGTCGGCGCCGCCCATGGCGATCTTGTCAAAGGCCGGTTGAAACTGCCCCCTTATGGATATGCCTATCTGGAAACCAGCGCAGATGTGGATGCGGTGGGCTAGGCGAAAGGCCGTCTGCCAAAATTAGGATGCGTGTTTTTTCGCGCGGCCTGCGCTAGGCTCGTATGCAAGGCGCGAAGAGACTGGAAAGACCAAGACGGAATGGGCACATCTGTGACACGCGACATGGCCTTGCGCGCGGCCCCACCCCAGCACGTGGTTGCGGCGCTGTTGGAGGGCCATTTGGCCGATCCTTTCCACTATTTGGGTCTGCGTGCCCATGCAGATGGCTTTGCCCTCAACGTCTTTGTTCCCGGTGCGGATGCGGTCAAGTGCATCACTGGCAAAGCGATAAAGACTGTGCTTGAGCCTGTTCCGGACGCGCCGGGATTGTTTTCGACGCTCTTGAAAAAGGAACAGCCCTATCGCCTTGAGGCCAAAGCGAGTGACCACACCTGGCGTTTCGAGGACCCCTATCGCTTTGGCCGAGTGCTGACGGATGACGATCTTTACTACCTTGGTGAAGGGTCAATGCATCGCCTGTGGAAGACGCTTGGCGCACATGTGATGGAGATTGAGGGTGTTGCGGGCGTCCATTTTGCCGTCTGGGCCCCCAATGCTGACCGCGTTGCCGTTGTCGGGGATTTCAACGTATGGGATGCGCGCCGCCATGGCATGCGCAGGCTTGGGGCCTCGGGCGTATGGGAGATTTTTGTGCCCGGGGTGATGCCGGGCGATGTCTACAAATACTCTATTCGTGCGAATGGCCACGATCTGCCGCTCAAGGCAGACCCGGTTGGATTTGGGTCCGAACATCCCCCCAAGACAGGATCGGTTGTGCGCGATATCGCAGGACATGACTGGACTGATGCGGCGTGGATGGAAAAGCGTAGCACGCACCACCACACAGACGCCCCGATCAGTATCTATGAGGTGAACCTCGCCAGTTGGAAGCGCGCAGAAGGTAATCGCCCCCTGTCTTATGAAGAACTGGCCGGCGATCTGATCGACTATGTGGCCGACATGGGCTTTACCCATATCGAGTTGATGCCGATCACCGAGCATCCCTTTGACGGCTCTTGGGGCTATCAGCCGATCGGGATGTATGCCCCGACCATCCGCCACGGCACGCCGGATGAGTTTCGCGCATTGGTGACGGCGGCCCATGCGCGCGGACTCGGCGTGTTGCTTGATTGGGTGCCTGCGCATTTCCCCACAGACGAACACGGGTTGGCGCAATTTGATGGCACGCATCTCTACGAACATGCAGACCCGCGCGAGGGGTTTCATCAGGATTGGAACACCCTGATCTTCAACTTCGGGCGCCGCGAGGTGGTGAACTTCATGCGCTCCAACGCGCTTTACTGGATGGAGGAATACCATCTGGATGGCATCCGTGTGGATGCTGTCGCCTCCATGCTCTACCGCGACTATTCCCGTAAAGAAGGCGAGTGGGTGCCCAACGCCCACGGGGGCCGCGAGAACCTAGAGGCCATCGCTTTCCTGCAAGAGACCAACGCCTTTGTGTATGGCGAAGACGACAGCATCATGACTGTGGCGGAGGAAAGCACCGCCTTTCCCGGCGTCTCCCGCCCAGTTTATCACGGCGGCCTTGGGTTCGGGTTCAAGTGGAACATGGGCTGGATGAATGACACGCTGCGCTACATGGAAGAAGAGCCCATCAACCGCAAATACCACCACCACCTGATGACCTTTGGCATCGCCTATGCGTTTTCCGAAAACTTTGTCCTTCCGATCAGTCATGACGAGGTGGTGCATGGAAAGGGTTCGTTGCTGAGCAAGATGCCTGGCAATGACTGGGAACAATTCGCCAATGTGCGTGCCTATTATGGGTTCATGTGGTCCCATCCGGGCAAGAAACTGCTGTTCATGGGACAGGAATTTGCGCAGCGGGATGAGTGGAACCACAATCAGAGCCTTGATTGGCATCTGCTGGATGCGCCCGCCCACGCGGGCATCCAGACACTCGTGCGCGATCTGAACGCGCTTTACCGTGCGACGCCTGCCCTGCACGTGAACGATTGCCGCCCCAGTGGCTTTGCTTGGATTGACGGGGGGGATGTCGAAAACTCGATCTATGTCTATCAGCGCATCGGCGCGCCGGGCGATCCGCGCGTGGTTGTGGTGCTGAACATGACACCGGTGGAACGCCCGGATCACCGCATTGGCCTGCCCGGCCCGGGATTTTGGCGCGAAGCATTGAATACAGACGGCGTTGCCTATGGCGGCGGGGGGCGTGGCAATCTGGGAGGGGTGCACGCCGAAGGCGTGGAGTGGATGGGTCAGGCCCATTCTGCCAACGTCACATTGCCACCGCTATCGGCGATCATATTGATTGAAGGGGAGGAACATACATGACGGCAAGACCCAATGACAGGCTATCCAACCGGGCCATGGCATTTGTGCTCGCGGGTGGGCGCGGCAGTCGGCTTAAGGAGCTGACGGACAGTCGGGCCAAGCCTGCGGTCTATTTCGGGGGCAAGACGCGGATCGTGGATTTTGCCCTGTCCAATGCGCTGAACTCGGGCATGCGCAAGATGGCCATCGCCACGCAGTACAAAGCCCACAGCCTGATCCGCCACTGCCAGCGCGGCTGGGGGTTTCTGCGCGCGGAACGAAACGAATACCTTGATATCCTGCCCGCGTCCCAACGGACGTCAGAGGACAAGTGGTACCTTGGCACCGCCGATGCTGTCGCCCAGAACATTGACATCATCGACAGTTATGACATTGATTACATTGTTGTTCTGGCCGGTGATCACATCTACAAGATGGACTACGAGATCATGCTTGGGCAGCATGTGGCCACAAATGCGGACGTGACCATCGGCTGTCTCACCGTGCCCCGGATGGAGGCGACCGCCTTTGGGGTCATGCATTGTGACGCAACCGACGGCATCACCGACTTTCTTGAAAAACCTGCCGATCCGCCCTGCATTCCGGGCGATCCGGACCACGCGTTGGCGTCCATGGGCATCTATGTCTTTAAATGGTCCTTTCTGCGGGATCTGCTGATAAAGGACATGGAGGATGAGAATTCCAGCCACGATTTCGGCAATGACATCATCCCCGCAATCGTCAAACACGGCAAAGCGCAGGCT
Organism: Pseudomonadota bacterium; assembly: GCA_039814435.1. Taxonomy (GTDB): domain Bacteria; phylum Pseudomonadota; class Alphaproteobacteria; order Rhodobacterales; family Rhodobacteraceae; genus Tateyamaria. Next base: position 1,084 of record JBCCBC010000137.1, on the reverse strand, counting down.
CACCGTTTCTCAAACAGCTGCGTGCAGTCCGGTCTGGAGAAAGAGCCATACTGGCGCGACGTGGGCACGATTGATGCGTTTTGGCGCGCCAATATCGATCTGACCGAGTTCACGCCGCCGCTGGATTTGTACGACAATTCGTGGCCAATCTGGACCTACGCCGAAAGTGTCCCTCCGGCCAAGTTCATCCACAATGAGGAGAACCGCCGGGGCATGGCAGTGTCGTCCATGGTGTCGGGCGGATGTATCATCTCGGGTTCAGAGATCAGTGAATCCCTTTTGTTCACAGGGGTGCGCAGTCACTCCTTTTCATCACTGCATCAGGTTGTCGCCCTGCCTTACGTTGAGGTGGGACGTGATGCGAAATTGACCAAATGCGTGGTCGACCGGGGCGTTCAGATCCCGGATGGACTAGTGGTAGGTGCGGACCCGGCTGAGGATGCCAAGTGGTTCCGTGTGTCCGACAGCGGCGTTGTTTTGATCACAAAGCCCATGATCGCTGCGCGCGCGGCGGCTTTGGGATAGGTCCATGCGCCGGGTCTTGTCTGTCACGTCCGAATGCGTCCCCCTGATCAAGACCGGGGGTCTTGCGGATGTGGCAGGCGCGTTGCCCGCAGGGCTTGCACAGACGGGCTGGCAGATGCGCACGTTGTTGCCCGCCTATCCCGGATTGCTCGACAAGGCAGATGCCCGCAAAAAGCTGTTCGTCTTTGCGGACTTGATGGGTGGACCTGCCCGCGTGATGGCGGGGCAAGCGGGTGGTGTCGATGTGTTGCTGCTGGATGCGCCACACCTCTTTGATCGGCCCGGCGGGCCCTATGGAAACCCGACGGATTTTGCAGACAACCCGGTCCGCTTTGCCGCCCTGTCTTATGCCGCCGCCTGTATTGCGCGCGACGGCCTTTCAGACGGTTGGCGCCCCGAGGTGCTGCATGCTCATGACTGGCAGGCCGGGCTCGCCCCCACCTACCTGAAGCTGAGCGGCGCGCATGATATCGCCACGGTCATGACCGTGCACAACATCGCTTTTCAGGGTCTTGCGCCCGCGGCGATGCTGGGTGCGATGGGGTTGCCCATTTCTGAG
>JBCCBC010000085.1:0-10704 GCA_039814435.1 Pseudomonadota bacterium | reverse complement strand
TTCGATCTCGAAATTGGCAACAGTCCCCTTTTGCGCTTCGGCAAAGCGGCGCACATTGTCATGAGCGAATTGGATGTCGGCCTTGAGCTTGTCTGGCACCAGCGCACATGCCGCGTCGATATCCGCAGGGGTCAGCAGCACCGGCCCGTCATATTTGTCAAACTTCTGCGCATACTCCAGCGCGGACTGATCGCCGCCCTTTTCGATATCGGCAAGGATGCCGGTCACAATATCGCTGACGTCCGATGCTCCTGATTGGGCGGTCAGTGTCGCTTTCTTGAGGTATTCGCGTGTCATAAACTGTCTGTTCCCCTGTGTAGACGGGCGCGCAAGGGCAAAACCCCCGCGCGGTCAACTCACGAGTGGCATTCAATCCGCACCTGATCAAGCGGGTTCGCCTGTGCGCCAGATGCCTTTCAAAACAATCGAAGCTACATTTAAGGAGATGAAATAGTCGGCACCGAGATTGCACTGTTTGCGCCAATATTGTGCTGCACTGCAGCGCCAGCATTCAAAAAGCTGATAACAGTTGAGGCACGGCTGATCGTGCAAACGGGCCGATTTGGTGATATCTGGTGCCAGCGGCAACGCCACAAAACCTTTGGTGGAGTGGGTTGGCCAAAGTCTGAGCTTGATGCCGTGCGCTCAAGTAGCCGCAGGCGGTACCGCAAAAATGAGTGTGGCGGAGCGACAGGGATTCGAACCCTGGAGACGGTCTCCCGCCTACACACTTTCCAGGCGTGCGCCTTCGACCACTCGGCCACCGCTCCGTTGAGCGTCTCTACTCAATTCAGATGCACAAACGCAAGCAGGTAGATGAAAGAAACCGCAGTGATGCGTCGTCACCCATCCAGATGCAGGTAGACGCGGCGGTTCATGCGGCCCTTTTTCTCGATCTTGCCGATGCGCAGCGCGCCGATTTCGCCGGTGCGCGCCACGTGGGTGCCGCCGCAGGGCTGCAAATCAATCATGTCGTCCACATCACCAATGCGCACCAGTCGAATAGGTCCAGTGCCGCGTGGCGGTTGAACGGACAGGGTCTTGACCATGCCGGGGTTGGCCTCAAGATCGGCGCGGGTGATCCAGTCTTCGCTGACACGCAAATCGGCGCTGACAAAGTCGTTGAGTGCCGTCTCGATCGCATCGCGGTCCTCAGGGGCTTCGGCCATGTCGAAATCCAACCGCCCACGATTGGCTCCGACAGATCCACCGGTCACCCCAAACGGCATGGCAACAGACAGCAGATGCAGGGCCGTATGGACACGCATATGGCCGTACCTGCGATCCCAGTCCAACACCTGTTCAACCTCCGCACCGATGGGGGGCAACGCCCGTGGCTCGGCAGGCACCAGAACGATCTCATCGTTCAGGCCCTTGATCGTGGTCGCTATTGTCAGGCGCGCCATACCCCACGACAGTGCCCCGCTGTCCCCCGGCTGCCCGCCGCCCGTTGGGTAAAAGATGGTCCGGTCGAGGACGACCCCGCCCTCGGCCGTGTGTGCCAAAACAACGGCTGGCGCTTGGCGCAAATAGGCATCCTCGCGAAACAACATATCGGTCATCGCCCATCTCCATCCGGGTCAGCATCGGTATCACCCGTGTCCAGATCGTCACGCGGATACACCGTGGGGTCAGCAGGTGCAGCGGTTTCCGGGGGGGCGGAACCGGGCTGCAACGCTTCGGGGTTGCGCAGCCACACATCGCGTTGCGCGAACGGGATTTCGATGCCTTCCTCGATAAAGCGGGCGGCGATCTGATGGTTGATCTCATTGCGCACAGACAGCGACCAATTCACATCGCGCAAGATCATGCGAACCTCAAAATCAAGGCTGTCTGCACCAAACCCCGAAAACAGGACCATGGGCGCCGGATTGGCCAGCGCCATGGGATGGGCGTTCGCAATCTCCTGCAAGATCCCCTCGACACGCCGGGTATCGGTGCCATAGGCGACGCCCACAGGGATGATCACCCGGCCCACCGTATTGCCACGGGTATAGTTGGTCACAGTGCCCGAAATCAGATCCGCATTGGGGACGATTACGTCGGTGCGGTCAAACGTCTCGATCCGGGTGGAGCGGACCGAGATTGAGCGGACATAGCCCATCTGCCCCCCCACTTCGATCCAGTCCCCTTCGGAGATCGGGCGTTCGATCAACAAAATGATGCCCGACACAAAGTTCGACACGATGGTTTGCAAGCCAAACCCAATGCCGACGGACAGCGCCCCGGCCACGATGGCAAGGCTCGACAAATCGATGCCCGCAGATGTGATGGACACCAGCGCGGCCAAAAAGATCCCCACATAGCCGACGCCCGAAATGATCGCCGTCTGCCCGCCGGGGTCGATCCTGGTCTTTGGCAAAACAGAGGTGCGCAGCGCACCCTGCACCCCCCGCGTCATCAAGAAGCCAAGGACAAACACCACAACAAGCGTAAAGAAACTGCCCGGCGATATGGTCATTTCGCCAACAGTCAAACCGCCCCGCAAGCGGTTCCAAACTTCGGTCAGATCGGTGATGCGCGCGCCCCAGATCAATGCCAGAACCGGCAAGGACAGGATGATCAGTAAAAAGCCGATCAGCGTGGGGATCAGGCTTTCGCCAGCGCCCTCGCCGGGCCGCAAGGCGGCGTAAATCTGGCGCACCAACCCCTGCAGCAATGCAATTGTGCCGAACAAGGCCAACGTCATGATCGTGGGATAGGTCAGCGCCTTGGCCGCTGTGCCGTATCCAAGGGCCGCCAGGATGGGTGCGGCCAGCCCAACCATGATCACCGCCCGGCCCAGCAGCGCAACAAAGCGGAAGGTGACATCGCGCTCGTTGGTGGGGTCCGCATCCCGTTCGCGCACCGTGCGCCGCAACAGCCATCCCATGCGGATCAGAACCAGACTGGCCAACAGGATCAGCGGGAAATTCAGCACCGCATTGGCGGCCGCATCATAGCGGTCAAAGTCGATGAACGCGCGCAGCAATTCGCTCAACGCAAAGGTAAGACCCAGTATGAATGTGTAAATCCGGCCTTCGGTCCGCCGCTGGGCTGGCAACGCCATCGGGGCCAGTAACGTGTCACTGCGCGGGAAAAAGCGGCTGGCAAGCCACAAGGAAAAGAACAGGATCAGGCCAACAGGTTCCAGCGAGTCCAGCAACAGCTGACCACGCGGGCCGTAAAGCTGGGTGGCACTGATCGCGCGCAAAATGGCGAACAAACCAAGCATGGGCAGAATGATCTGGCCCAGCGACACGATAAACCCGGCAACGCCAGCCCCCGAATGCGCCGCGCCGCGTTGAATGCGCACGGCCAGAAATTCGCTCCAAAACCGTGACCGGGCCAACAACACAGTGCCGACAGCAAGCAGGATGATGACCAGCGGCAGGTTATCGCGCGCCGTGTCTCGCCGTGCCGGGTTGTGCCAGGCTTGCTGCACACCGTTGAAAATGGCCACCACGCTTTCACTGACATGGCGCAGCGCATCCGTCCAGTTGCTGGGATTCACCGGCCATGGGCCCATGTTCAGCAACGCGTCCGCCTGACGTTTGCGCAAAATCTCGTCGATCTCGGCAATGACACCATTGGCCCGGCTGAACGCTTCTTCGGCGGTCCTGCGCGGGGTGCTGAGCCGTTCAAGTTGCGCGTTCAGTTCGGCCCGCCGCTCAGCGATTTCGCTGGCTTCTTCCGCCCCGTCTTCGGGCGCGGTGCCAAGGGCGGCGATTTGATCGCGCAGCGTTTGAAGGCGGCTGTCATTGGTGTTCAGCTGAGATTGAAAGCGTTGGCGCCAAACTGCTATTTCGCCGCGCAAAGTGTCCAGTGCCGCGTCCGAGGCAAGGGCCGTTTCCACCGCCGCCTCGGCCCGGCTGGCAACGGTTTGCCATTCTGAGTAATCAGGGGCTGTGGACTGCGCGCTGGCGATCCCTGCCCAAAGGGCAAACAGCATTGCTCCAAAAAGACGCCGCACCGCACTGACTGACATCAAACGTCCTCAAACACACCTGGTATGCTTGCGGGGCCACGGTCCAACCAGTCCGGCACGGGCAACCCTTTTTCGCGCAGGAAATCGGGGTTGAACAGTTTGGATTGATAGCGCGTGCCAAAGTCGCACAGAATGGTGACGATGGTATGGCCCGGGCCCAGATCCTTGGCCAGACGGATCGCCCCGGCCACGTTCACACCAGATGATGCACCCAGGCACAGGCCCTCGTGCTGCAGCATGTCAAACACAATCGGCAGGGCCTCGGCGTCCGACACGTTGTAGTTAAAGTCCGGCTTTAGCCCCTCAAGGTTCTTGGTAATACGCACCTGTCCGATCCCCTCGGCGATGGAGCCGCCCTGCATCGCCATCTCACCGGTGGTGAAATAGCTATAAAGCCCCGCACCATCAGGATCCGCCAGACCGATCTTGACACCCTTGGGCTGCAACACTTCTGCCACGCCAGCCAATGTCCCGCCCGATCCGACCGCGCAAATGAACCCGTCAACCTTGCCGCCGGTCTGCTCCCAAATCTCGGGGCCGGTGTTTTCGATATGCGCACGCCGGTTGGCGGTGTTGTCGAACTGATTGGCCCAGATAGCCCCGTTTGGTTCGGTTTCGGCAAGTTTCTCGGCCAAACGACCCGAGTAGCGGATAAAATTGTTGATATTGCGATAGGGTGCAGCAGGCACCTGGATCAATTCCGCCCCGGCAAGGCGCAGCATGTCCTTCTTTTCCTGGCTTTGCGTTTCCGGGATGACGATCACGGTTTTGAAGCCCATGGATGCGCCCACCAGCGCAAGGCCAATACCGGTGTTTCCGGCCGTCCCTTCGACAATTGTGCCGCCCGGGCGCAGCGCACCCGATGCGACAGCGTCCTGGATGATCGACAGGGCCGCGCGGTCCTTGACGGACTGGCCTGGGTTCATGAACTCGGCCTTGCCCAGAATCGTGCACCCGGTCTCTTCACTGGCTTTACGGAGCTTGATGAGGGGCGTGTTTCCTACGGCCGCAGCCAGATCAGACGCATAGCGCATAACAGCGATCCTTTTATTGTTGGTATTGGTGTAGCGGGCGCGCCGGGCGACCTCAAGACCAAGTCTAGGCGCGCAGACGTGTGCGGTGATGCGCAAGCCAATAGGTCAGCAAGGTCAGGGGGGCATTCGCGGTTTTGCGTGCCTCTGCCATGGCCAGCACATCCTCAAACGACATGAGGTGAGAGCGGATGTTTTCGCCCTCCTCCACCGCGCCGCCGATGCCTGCGGCGTCATCGGGCAGATCACATAAACCCACAAACAGATGAAAGAAATCCGTCGCCGCCCCGGGCGAGGCATAGCATTCGCCAACCGGTTCAAGATGATAAAACGTCAATCCGGCCTCTTCATGGCCTTCGCGTTGCGCGGTCTCTTGCGGTGTCTCACCGGGATCGACCAAGCCTGCAACCGGCTCCATCTGCCACAAAACGGGGTCGTGGCGTCCAATCGGGCCTAGGCGGATTTGTTCGACCAACAACACGCGGTCTCGCACCGGATCATAGGGCAAGACGATGGCCGCATCCGATGTAACAAACACCGCGCGGTTCAAAACCTCGGACATGCCACCAGCAAAGGTTTGATGGCGCAAGGTAATGTCATCCACTGCGAAAAAGTTGGAATACGGGCGCGCGCGGCGCATAATTTCAACCTGACCGTGCAGCGTATCCTGACCGTGGCGGCCCGATTGGGCCAACACCCGGCTCCAGGCGCGCGCCCGGATTCGCGGGTATATGGGGGCGATCTGTTCTGGGGTCATCGCGCCCATCTGATCCATAACCTCTTGCGCGGCATAGACAGACATCGCGCCCCAGTGCTGCACCCAAGCGCCGACATCCCAAAGGCCACGCGTATCGAAAATCTGCCTGGGCAAGTACACCTCGCACACTTCGCCCGATACCAACGTCACGCTGCGCAGATCATAGTCAAACCCGGCCTCGTAAAAATTCAGGCGTGCCAGATCGATGTCGGACAGGTTGCGCACAACGATACCATCCGCCGCGTGATCGGGGCTGGCCACCGGGACCGGAAATGGGCCGCTCAAGGCCGCCAAAATCTCGTAACCGGGTAAGGTGGCTGGGCCCATGTCGAGATCTGAGGACAACCGCCCCAACACAATCTCCAGCAAAGGGATATGGCGCAGCGTGCCATAGAAAAACAGTGTTTTCATTGCATTAACGCCAGCGCCGCCATGCAAGTTCTGTCAAAAATCCAGTGATTATCCCGCCGGTCAGCAATACGGCGATGATCGGAACGGTCGCCATCAATATGGCCCACTCAGCACCGATTTCGAACACGGCAACCAAGGCTTCAAACGCGCTGTCATACCTGTTCTTCATCGCCAGGCGGACCATCTCGTTGCAGGCCTGAACAAACAGCCCCCACAGCACCAAGACAATTGGACCGGTCAGCCCGACATTGATGGCCGACACCATACCGCGCCCTGCACGGCGCCCCACAACGATCCATCCCACGATGATACCGACAATGACGTTCACATAGGTGAACGAGCCGAAATTGGTGTCTTCCTCAAACAGTGGCATGATCATGCCCGAAACGATAAACGCAACAATCGCCATCCCGATCGCCGCGACCAATTTGGCTGCGTCAGGCATGGCTGTTATCCTTCATGATCTACCCGGGTCTTTTGATTGTGATCTGTGTCACGTCACAGTTGGCACTTTCAAAGGTCGCCGCGCAAGAGGTGAGGTAAAAATTCCACATCCGGCGAAACCGGTCATCAAATCCCATGTCGGCGATCTGATCCCACTTTTCGTTAAAGGTTTCGTGCCAGCGGCGCAGCGAAATGTTGTAACTTTGGCCAAACTCGATTGAGCGTTCGACGCCCAACCCTGCCCGTGTGATCTGTTCGCGCAGCGCCGTCGGGCTTGGCAGCATCCCACCCGGAAAAATGTATTTCTGGATAAAATCGACCCCGCGCTGATACACCTTCCAGCGTTTGTCGGTCACCGTGATGATCTGAAGCGTCGCGTTCTTGCCCGGTTTCAGGCGCTCGCGCACCGTGTCGAAATAGGTCGGCCAGTATTTTTGCCCCACCGCCTCAAACATCTCAATCGATGCGATCCCGTCATACAGACCCGTTTCGTCCCGGTAGTCCTGCAGTTTGAAATCGACAAGTCCGGAAAGACCAGCCTTTTCAATGCGATCCTGCGCGTACTTAAACTGCTCTTCGCTGATAGTGAGCCCCGTAACCTTCAGCCCCCGTTCCTTGGCCGCATATTCGGCAAAGCCGCCCCAACCACAGCCAATCTCAAGGATATGATCACCGGGCTGCGCGCCCATCTGGTCGACCATACTGGCATATTTGGCAATCTGTGCAGCCTCGTGGCTTTCCTGGCCCGTCTCGAACAAGGCGCTGGAATAGGTCATCGTGTCATCCAGCCACAGGGTGTAGAAATCATTGCCCAGATCGTAGTGGTAACTGATGTTTTTGCGCGCCTGCTCACGGTGATTGCGCTGCAACCAGAACCGGAACTTTTCAAATCGGCGTACCAGTCCCATGCCGGGAAAGCCGTCATAGACGCTTTCGTTATCCGCGTGCACCCAGTCCATGAACGCCTGCAAATCGGGCGTTGTCCACCATTCATCAAGGTATGCGTCACAAAACCCAAGGTCGCCTTCTCGGATCAAACGGGCAAACAGATCGTTGTTGTGGATGTGGATTTCCGCAATAGGCCCGGGGTTGGGCCCCTCCGCGCGAAAAATGCGCCCATCTCGCAAGACAAAGTCAACGCGCCCGGTGTTCAAGCCAATCAACATCTTGAAAGCGCGGGCAAAATAGCGCGGCAAGTTCTGTTCGCCGTCCGTTGTGGTTCTTATCATGCGTGCTCCCCGTTTCGCATTTTTGTCAAGCTAGCTTGACACATCGCAGCGCGCAACCATGCGCCGCCAATTGTTATCAGAAACCCCGGTTTTCATAGGCACTTAGCGCACGTTTGCGCCCCACATCAGCAGCCACCACAGGGGCTGGATATGGATCTTCCTGCGTCATTGCCCAGCTTTCGGGAATGGCGTCAAAATAAGACAGTGCATCGTCATGCGGGCGGCGGCGCCCTTCGGCGATCCAGCGGCTCACGTAGTCCCGGTTTTTGTCAAACTTATCGAGCTGCGTAACCGGGTTGAACACCCGGAAATAGGGCGTCGCATCGGGCCCGGACCCGGCGGACCACTGCCAGCCCATCGCATTTGACGCGGGATCCCAATCAATGAGGCAATGATCAAACCACGCCTGCCCGACGCGCCAATGGGTCAACAGGTGCTTGGTCAGATAGCTCGCGACAATCATGCGTCCCCGATTGTGCATCCGGCCTGTCACATACATCTCACGCATCGAGGCATCGACAAATTGAATGCCCGTGCGCCCACGTTTCCAGGCCACAACCTCTGCGGTGTCTTCGGTGTTCCAAGCAAACCCGTCCCAATCCGGCTTCCAGTTTTGGGTCAGGATGTGCGGTGTGTGGTGCATCAGGTGATAGGCAAACTCGCGCCACACGAGTTCTTTCAGGAATGTCTCGGCGCCCGCCTTGCCCTCTTGCCGCGCGCGCAGGCCCGCGTGCCAGCACTGGTGCGGGCTGATTTCGCCCAAGGCGAGATTTTCGGACAGGTTCGATGTGCCGTCAACGCTTGGCAGATCGCGCCCCTCGTCATAGCGCGCCACGCGCGTGTCGATAAAGGCGGCGAGCCGGTCTTGGGCGGCCCCCTCGCCCAAACGGACATGCGGGCGCACAATCGCCGCTCCGCGGCGCATGGCTGCCCCGAGTGACCACTGCGCAACATCATCACTGGCGGGCCACATATCGGGCGCAGGGATCACCCCCGGCACAGGCAGTGGCGCATCCACATCCCTGTCTTTCACCGTGCGCCAGAAGGGCGTGTAGACTTTATAATAGCCGCCAGTTTTGGTCTCGGTTGTCCACGGCTCGAACATCAGATGGCCGCCGAAGCTGCGCGCGTCGATGCCAGCCTCTTTCAGCGCCGATTTGATCTCTGTGTCACGGGCAACCGCCTCTGGGTCGTAGGCGCGGGTCCAGTACACGGCCCCTGCCCCAGTCTCTGCAATCAGGGACTGCAACGCGTCAAGTGCGCGGCCGGAGCGATAGGTCAACTGACTGGATTTGGCGCGCAAGGACTGATCCAGATGCGCAACGCCCAGACCCCACCGCCACTTCGGGGCGGCCCCGAGGACGTCCACCGATCCATCCCGGATCACCACGGGTATGACCGGCCCACCGTGCGCGCAGGCCGCACTGAGGGCTGCATGATCGCTCAGCCGCAGATCGCGGCGAAACCACATAATGACTGGTGTACTGCTCAACGTCCCATTTCCCTTTTGTTAAGAGAGGTTACGTTGTGCATGCGCAGATGGATCACGTTCGGTCAAACTGACCAAAGGTCAAAGCACAGCGTCCAGCGCGTCCAGCAGCTGTGTGATCTCTGCATCGCTGGTGTAATGGGTGAAACTCAGCCGCAAAACCCCGACATCCGGATCAATCCCCATCGCTTGCAGCGCACGTACCGCGTAAAAATCGCCGCCCCCTGCCATGATCCCGTGATCAGCCAACGTGCGGGCAACTGCGACCGGGTCGCGGCCGACGTCCAGGGCCACTGTGGGCGCGCGCACGGCCGCGTCGCTGGGTCCAAGGACGCGCACATCATTGCGATCTTTCAAGGCATCCATGACACGGCTCAACGCCTCGGTCTCGCGGGCGCGCATCAGGTCATGCACGACCTGTCCCCGCGGGGACACTTGTGTGTCACCACCACTGCTGTGGTGATCGTAAAGAGCGTCCACATAATCTGCCATGCCCGCACAGGCGGCGACCTGGGCATGATCGGGGCCGGCAGGTGTGAAGCGTTTGTATAAACTGTCAGCGTTGAAGTAGTGCCCCTGATTGGGCAGAAGCGCACCCAACGTGCGGCGCATCACCATCAACCCCTGATGCGGACCATAGGTTTTGTAGGCCGAAAACAGATAGATGTCGGGGCCCAACGTGCCCACATCCGGAAACCCGTGCGGCGCATAGGAGACCCCGTCCACACAGACGAACGCGCCCGCCGCGTGGGCCAGTGCGGTGATCTCGGTCACCGGGTTGATCTCACCCACCACGTTGGAACAATGGGGAAAGCAGACAAGGCGCACTTTTTCGTCCAGCAAATCCTCCAGCGCATCGGTGTCCAGATGGCCTGTCCCGGGATCAATCTGCCACTCGCGCACCTCGATGCCGCGATCTGCCAGACGACGCCAAGGGCCGGTATTTGCCTCGTGATCCTGATTGGTGACAATGATCGCCTCGCCCGGCTGCATCATCTGACCAAAGGCCTGCGCCAGCACATACGTGTTCTGCGTGGTCGACGGGCCAAAGCTGAGCTCATCCGGGTCCACCCCAAGGATCGCGGACATGCGCGTGCGGGCCTCGTCCATCTCTTCTCCGCCGAGGCGGGACGCGTCGTAGTCCGCATAAGGCTGCACTTTGCGCTGCGTGTAAAACCGGGTGAGCCGGTCAATCACTTGCGTGCACGCGTAGCTGCCGCCTGCATTCTCGAAAAACGCATTGCCGTGCAGGGAGGGCTCGGCAAATGCGGGAAACTGGGCGCGGACGAAATCAAGGTCGAGTGTCATAGGGGGCTGGCCTTTTGCAATTGCCTTCACATTACGAAAAAGGCCCCGGCGCGCAAGCACCGGGGCCC
>JBCCBC010000121.1:0-8453 GCA_039814435.1 Pseudomonadota bacterium | reverse complement strand
CCCGGAACGTGTCACCGGCCGCAATCACAACCGATTTGCCCGCAGCGCGGAACTGGCTGGCGAGTTTGCCGATGGTCGTGGTTTTGCCCGAGCCGTTCACGCCAACCACCAGCACCACTTGCGGTTTTTGCGGGTAGAGCGGCAGGGGTTTGGCCACCGGCTCCATGATCCGCGCGATTTCCTGCGTCATGAGGTCCTTGATCTCGTCCACGGAGAGTTTGCGCCCCATGCGCCCCTCGGCCATGTTTGCGGTCACCCTGAGGGCCGTGTCCACGCCCATGTCGGAGGCGATCAACAACTCTTCGAGCTGTTCAAGCATGTCATCATCGAGGGTGCGGCGCAGGATGGGTGCCGTATCTTTGCGCCCCATGAGCCGCCCGAGCAGGCCGGGCCGTGATGGCGTCGTTTCGGCGGGGGGCGGAGTGATCGTGGTCGGAGCGATAGTGGTCGGAGCGATTGGCGGCACTTCGACGGGCGCGGGTGTGGGCTGTGGGTCGGGTTGGGGTGCGGGCACTTCCAGCGGGGCCGGGATTGGGGTCGGGATCGGATCAAAAGGCGGCGCAACGGGATCCGGGAGTGCGGGCGCTGGCTCTGGATCTGGCAGCGGTGTTGGATCGGGAGTTGGTTCTGGCTGCGGTTCGGGTTCGGGTTCCGGGTCGGGTGTTGGCGCGGGCGTCGGTTCAAGCTCGGGCGCAGGAACGGGATCTGGATCTGGTGTGGGTTGCGGATCGGGCAGCGCCGCTTCCCCGCCATCTTTGACCCCGCCATCTTCAACAATGGCCTCAAGCCCTTCGTCGATTTTGGACGAGGATTTGAACAGACGGTCCTTGAGTTTCTTGAAAAATGCCATGATGCCCCGATACTTGATCTGACACCTGACCTAATACGGGCGCGGCACCATGAAAAGGTATGAGTTTTTGCGCAATGTGGCGCTGTTGGTTGTGATGGCCTGGCCGGGCGCTGTGCTGGCGCAGGCCCCGGGCACGATGTGTTCGCAAGGGCGGCTGGGTCCGGTGGCGTGCATTCGCCCGGATCATGTGGCGTTCGACATCTGCCAGCACATTGAAAGCGCCAGCGCGCGTTACGTGCTGGATCCGGGATTTTTCGCGCGTTTGTTGTGGCAGGAAAGCCGGTTTGACGCCAATGCCCTCAGCCCGGCAGGGGCCCAAGGTATTGCGCAGTTCATGCCCGGCACCGCCAAGCTGCGTGCATTGCCAGACAGTTACAACCCGGCGCAGGCCATTGAATTTTCAGCGCAATATCTGTCCGAATTGACACGGCGCTATGGCAATCACGGCCTGGCGGCCGTCGCCTATAACGGCGGTGAGGCGCGGGCGGACGGTTTTTTGCAAGGCGGTGCGCTGGCACGCGAGACCATCGATTACGTGCGCATCATCACGGGCCTGAGCGCCGAGGATTGGCGCGATGCACCACCTAAATCCCACTCCTTTGATCTGGACAAGGGTGCTGCGTTTTTGCCCGCCTGTTTGCAGATGGCAGAGCGGCGGCGCGTGACCTCGCTGGGGCCACCGCCACCCCGGTGGAAGACCTGGGGCGTGCAGGTTGGGTATGGAAAGACGACCAAGGCTGCACGCGCCAATGTTGCCCGCCAGACCCGCCAATGCAGCAGTGTCGTGGCGGGGGAGGTTGTTGACTACATCCCCATTCCGTCCCGTGTTCAGGGACAGCGCCCCTATATCATGGGCCGGATCGGGCGCCAAAATCGGGGCGAGGCCAGCGATATGTGCCGTGCGCTGGCGCGCGCTGGCTGTGCCTGCCGGGTCTATCGCAACCCGACCTAGACCTCGTCCGGGAAGTGTTTCATCACCAGTTTGATCGGGTTTGGTGCCGCCTGCCCCAGCCCGCAAATCGACGCATCGACCATGGCGGTGCACAACTCGCCCAGCAGCCCCTGATCCCAGGTATCGGCCTGCATCAGTTTCACCGCTTTTTCGCAGCCCACCCGGCAGGGTGTGCATTGTCCGCAGCTTTCATCCTCGAAAAACCGCAGCATGTTGAGCGCTGCGTCCCGGGCGCGATCCTGATCGGACAGCACGACAACCGCTGCGGATCCGATGAAGGTGCCGTGGGGTTGCAGCGTGTCAAAGTCGAGCGGCACGTCCTGCATGGATGCAGGCAGCAGCCCCGAAGATGGTCCACCCGGTTGGTAGGCTTTGAACACGTGCCCATCTGCCATGCCACCAGCCGCCGCGATAATGTCGGTGATGGTTGAGCCGGCAGGCAGCAAATAGACGCCCGGTTTTGCGACCCGGCCCGAGACCGAGTAGCTGCGCAGGCCCTTCCGCCCGTTCTTTTCCGTGCTGTTGAGAACCTCGGGCCCCTCGCGGCAGATGCGCGCGATCCAGTGCAGCGTTTCGACGTTGTGCACCAGTGTCGGCTGGCCAAAGATGCCGACCTGCGCCACATAAGGCGGGCGGTGCCGGGGCATGCCGCGCTTGCCCTCAATGCTTTCGATCATCGCGGATTCTTCGCCGCAGATATAGGCACCCGCGCCGCGCCGCAGATCGATGAACCCTTCGGCCACGATTCCCGCTTGCTCCAACGCCTTGATTTCGCGTGCCAAAATGTCCAACACGGCGGGGTATTCATCGCGCATGTAAATAAATGCTGTGTCCGCTTCGACCGCCCAGGCGGCGATCAGCATCCCCTCGAGGAACAGGTGCGGCGTGCGTTCGAGGTAATAGCGGTCTTTGAACGTGCCCGGTTCGCCCTCGTCCCCGTTGACGGCAAGATAGCGGGGCCCGGCGTTGCCCCGCACAAAGCCCCATTTGGTCCCCGAAGGAAAGCCCGCGCCACCAAGGCCGCGCAATCCGCTGTCCTTGATCTTGCCTTGCACGTCCTGCCAATCGCCGCTTGCCCGCAAGTCTTTGAGGGTTTGGTATCCCCCGTCAGCGGCGTAGGCGGCGTAGGTTTCATAGTCGGGGATGTGCGCGTGCGTGTCGTCTGCCGCGATGGCCGCCCGCACCTTGTCGGGTGTGGCGTTGTCGATGTGATTGTGGCCAAGCTCCAGCACGGGCGCGGTATCACACCGCCCCATGCAGGGCGCGCGCAGCACGCGGACCTCAGTCGGATCCAGCCCGTCCTCGAGCGCGGATTTCAGGGCCTGGGCCCCGGCGAGTTCGCAGCTGAGCGAGTCGCAGACCCGGATGGTGAGCGCGGGGGGCGGTGTTTGGCCCTCTTTCACGACGTCGAAATGGGCATAGAAGGTCGCCACTTCGTAGACTTCGGCCATGCTGAGCCGCAGTTCCTCGGCCAAGGCGCGGAGATGGGCCGCTGAAAGGTGGCCAAAGGTGTCCTGGATCAGGTGCAGGAACTCGATCAGCAGATCGCGGCGACGCGGGCTGTCGCCGAGCAGGCTGCGCACCTCGTCCCAGGCTTGATCAGTCAGCGCCCGACCTTTGGGGCGCACCCGGCCTTTGCCTTTGCCCGATTTCCAGACACCCTTGCCCGCTTTTGCGTGATCCAGCGCCATGACGCACTCCTTTGGCCCAATTACCGCGACAGTATCAGCGTGCACGCCCCCTCATCAGCCCAAAAGCGACTGCTGAGGGCGCAAATCACGCGCCGATCCTCAACCTGTGACGCCGATGGGCAACCTGCCTGCGGCGACACGCCATGACCGCGCCGTAATCCTGCGTATGTTAGGGTGCGTCTGCCTGATTTGGAGTGATTCTGAGCGATGCTGCGCCTTTTGCCTTTTACTGCCGCCACGCTGCTGCCTGCGGCCCTTTTGGGGCTGGCCTGTGTGCTGGGTGGTGGATGGGCGATTGCGGGGATCCTTGCGATCACGGTGGTGGTGTTTTTCCTTGATAAACTGGATTGGACCCCTGCCCCCAGCGCAGCTGAGGGCCATCGGTTGTCCGAGGTGCTGGGTGTGGTGCATTTTGTGCTGTTGGGTCTGGCTGTTTGGGCGATGAACGGGGCGTTGCCTGTGGCGGACAAGGTGCTGATCGTTATTGGGTGTGGCCTGTACTTTGGCCAGATCTCGAACTCCAACGCGCATGAATTGATCCACCGGTCTGATCGCTGGGCGTTTCGTTTGGGGGCGGCAAATTACGCATCGGTCCTGTTTGGCCATCACACCAGCGCGCATCGTTTGGTGCATCATGTGCACGCCGCCACCCCGCATGATCCGGCCACCGCGCGGCGTGGGGAGGGATTTTGGGCCTATCTGCCGCGCACCTGGGCGGGCAGTTTTAAGGCCGGGTTGTGGGCAGAGCGTGCGCGCCATGGCGGGGTGCGTTGGCCGGCCCCTTATGTCGCCTATGTTGTGGGTGCGCTGGTGACCCTTGCCGTTGCGGTCATCTTGGGTGGTCTGCCCGGCGCTGTCGGCCTGATCACGATTACCATTTACGCGCAGACCCAGCTGATGCTGAGCGATTACGTGCAGCATTACGGGCTTGAGCGCGCGGAAGGGCCGGATGGCAAACGCGCGCCGATGGGCCCGGCCCATTCGTGGAATGCGCCGCACTGGTCATCCTCTGCCATGATGCTGAATGCCCCACGCCATTCGGCGCATCACACGAAACCGGCGCGCGCTTTTCCGCAGTTGGAGCTTGATGCGGAAACGATGCCGATGCTGCCCCATTCCCTACCCGTGATGGCGGTGATTGCGCTGGTCCCACCCCTGTGGCGGCGCATCATGGATGGCCGCGTCACCGCATGGCGGCAGAGTGGCGATTTGGTGCCAGTACAGGCCTGAGCACTGGTGTCTTTGAGGTTGCTCTGGCACAGTGAGGACATGAAACACATCCCTCTTCTTCTGGCCCTTTGCGCGGCCGCCCCCGCCGCATTGGCAGAGCCAATGACAGCAGCAGAGTTCGAAGCCTATGTGACGGGAAAGACGCTGTTTTATGGCCGTCTTGGGGATGCCTATGGCGCTGAAATATATCGCGAAAACCGGACCGTCACCTGGTCGTTCCTGGATGGGGAATGCAAGGACGGGTACTGGTATAACGAGGGGCGCAACATCTGTTTTGTCTATGAAGACCGCCCCGATCCGCAGTGCTGGACGTTTGAGCGCAGCGCAAACGGGCTGGTCGCCACGTTTGAGAATGATCCCGCGAGTGCCGAGCTTTACGAGGCGCAGGACGTGGGTGAAGAGATGGTGTGTTTGGGGCCCAAAGTCGGGGTGTAACCTTAGAGCTGGGCTGGGCGGACGGCACGTCCGCCTTACGAGAAATCCCGACCAACGTTTTGCGCACTCATGGGCCTCGTAGGGCGGAGGTGTCCTCCGCCTTACCCGGCTTAGGGTGCGCGCTGGTTCTGACTTTGGTAAGGCGCAGCTTGGTGCGCCTAAAACAGAGAGCCTTGTTCGGGCGGTTTTGCTGTGGCCTTACGGCTCGCCCCCCCACTGGCTCCGCTCAATTTCAAGCGTCCGTCTGCAAACTCGATCTCAAGCCCCGTTGCGCGTTCGGCAGCAGCTTTGGTTGTCACGATCTCTCCGCTGCCCCGCACCACTGCGTAGCCGCGCGCCAGTGTCGCCTTGTAGCTCAGCGTTTCGCGCAAGCGGTCTGCCGTGTCGATTGTATCGCGCCAGCTGCGTATCTGCCGCGCCCCGGCAGCAGATAGCCGTGTGATCAGGCGCGCAAATGCGTCAGCCTTGCGCACCTGGTCCTGGGCAAGCGCATCGGGGCGGAACCGGATCGCCCTGTCGGCCAGCACCCGCCGTTTGCCTTCAACACTGCGCGCTAGGGCTGGTCCCAGCCGTCCCGCGCGTTCATCCAGTCGCCGTTTCTCGGCCTCCAACACCCGCGCCAGGTTCGCCGGTCGGAGTGAGCCGGACAGATCCGCCAGCCGCACGCGTCGCCGTTGCACCCCCGTCATAAGGGCGGGCCCCAATTTGTCTGCCGCCCGGTCCAGCCGTTGCCGCGGACTGTCGAGCAGCGCATCGGCCCGTGGCAAGGCCCGCGCCAGGTCCCGTAACCGTTGCCTGCGCCGATCAACCCCACTGCTGAGCGCGCCGGACATGCGCGCCCCGGCCCCATCGAGCCAGGCGGCCAGTTCATGGCGCACCGGCACCGCCATTTCTGCCGCCGCTGTCGGCGTTGGGGCCCTGCGATCAGAGACAAAATCGATCAGAGTTGTATCCGTTTCGTGCCCCACTGCCGATATCAGCGGAATGTCCGAGGCTGCAGCGGCGCGTGCCACCACTTCCTCATTGAACCCCCACAGATCCTCAACCGATCCGCCACCCCGCGCCACAATCAACAGATCGGGACGCGGCATTGCCCCCCCTGGGGCCAACGCGTTGAACCCTTCAATCGCGCGGGCCACTTCAGGTGCGCAGGCTGCCCCCTGCACAGCGACGGGCCAGATCAGCACTTTGCGCGGGAACCGATCCCGCAGGCGGTGCAGAATGTCGCGAATGACCGCCCCTTGCAGTGAGGTCACAACCCCGATCACATCCGGCAGGTAGGGCAGTTCCTGTTTGCGCCCCTCCTCAAACAGCCCTTCGCCCGCCAGTGCTTTTTTGCGCTTTTCCAGCAGTGCCATCAGCGCGCCTTCGCCCGCGATGGCGATCCGTTGCGCGTTCAGCGAAAATTTGGATTGGAACCCGGAGGCCGTCATGCGCCCTTCGGCGACGACTTCCATCCCCTCTTCGGGCATCGTGCCCAGATCGCTCACCTGCCCTTTCCACGTCATGCAGGACAGCACGTTGCGGTCATCCTTGAGGTCGAAATAGAGGTGCCCCGAGCGCGCCAGAACCACCCGCCCCACTTCACCTTTTATCCGGACCCAGCCCAGTTCGCCCTCGATCAGTCGTTTCACCTTGCCCGCGATTTCGGAGACCGAGAATTCGGGTGTGTTCGAGCCGGGCACGGGATCGTCGAGAAGGTCCATACTGCATCCTTGAATGAGGCTGAGGGGCAGCTTAGAACGCCAGACAACGAAGGCCAAGGAGCAGCGTACATGAATATCCTCATCCTCGGCGGAGGCGGCCGCGAGCACAGTCTGGCCTGGGCCGTTTTGCAGAACCCCAAATGTGATCGCCTGGTTGTGGCCCCGGGCAATGCCGGCATTGCAGCCATTGCCGATTGCGCGGCCCTGGATATCGAGGATGGCGGCAGTGTTGCCAGCTTTGTCGAGGAGGAGGCCATTGATTTCGTGATCATCGGCCCGGAGGCCCCGCTGGCGGCGGGGGTTGCTGACAGATTGCGCGATGCGGGCGTGCTGGTGTTTGGACCCAGTAAGGCGGCGGCGCAGCTGGAAGCCTCCAAGGCGTTTACCAAGCAGATTTGCGATGCGGCGGGGGCTCCGACGGCTGCGTATGGGCATTTTACCGACGCGGCGGCGGCCAAGGCCTATGTCAGTGCCGAAGGTGCCCCCATCGTAGTCAAGGCGGATGGATTGGCAGCGGGCAAGGGTGTGATCATTGCCGAGACGGTTGAGCAGGCCCATGCCGCCATCGACGACATGTTTGACGGCGGCTTTGGCGCGGCGGGTGCCGAAGTGGTGATCGAAGAGTTCATGAGTGGTGAAGAGGCGTCGTTCTTTGTTTTGTGTGACGGGACGGACGTGCTGCCCATTGGCACGGCGCAGGATCACAAGCGCGTTGGCGAAGGCGATACCGGGCCCAACACCGGTGGCATGGGGGCATATTCCCCGGCCCCTGTTTTGACAGATGCCATTGCGACGCGCGCTCTGGACGAAATCGTGCGCCCGACCATGGCTGAAATGGGTGCGCGGGGCATGCCCTATCAGGGTGTTTTGTATGTGGGTTTGATGATTGAAAACGGTGCCCCGCGTCTTGTTGAGTACAATGTGCGCTTCGGGGATCCTGAGTGTCAGGTTCTCATGATGCGGCTTGGCGCGCAGGCCCTGGATTTGATGCACGCCGCGGCGGAGGCCCGTCTGGCAGATGCACAGGTCAACTGGGCGCAGGATCATGCGATGACGGTCGTTATGGCGGCCAATGGCTATCCGGGCGCGTATGACAAGGGCGCGGTCATTGATGGGGTCGATGCCTTGCCCGAAACCAGCAGTCAGATGGTGTTTCATGCGGGAACTGTGCGCCAAAGCGGGCAATTGGTGGCCGCGGGCGGGCGCGTGTTGAACGTCACCGCGCGTGGGGCCACCTTGGCCGAGGCCGTCGAGCGCGCCTATGGTATGGTGGATCGCATCGCGTTTCCGGGCGGGTTTTGTCGGCGTGACATTGGGTGGCGGGCCTTGGGTGCATCCGACTGATCCAGAGGCCGCCTGACGGCGATACGATACTTCAGGGGGCGCTGCCCCCGGCCCTTGCGGGCCTCCCCCGGGATATTTTCCGCCAAGAGAAAGACATGTGGTTCTAGTTGGTGCAGGCCATCGCCTGACCAAAGGCGGCCCGGGTTGTGGTGCTGCCGAGCCGTTTTTGGGTGAAGCCGTTTGTTCCCCAGCGCACTGCCACCAAGTCAGACCAGTTTGCTGAAGCCAGGATCATTTCCGGTGTG
>JBCCBC010000066.1:0-11797 GCA_039814435.1 Pseudomonadota bacterium | reverse complement strand
TACCTTGCCAGTGGGAAGGGGAAGCAATAGATACGCGCCGGAATGACAACAAAGTCGCGGAACGGGATCCTCATGTTCGATACGATGACCTTCACCAAGATTGCAGCCAGCCTGTGCGGTGCATTGCTGATCCTTTTGCTGGGCAAATGGGCCGCAGAAGAGATGTATCATGCCGGTGGGCATGGCGATCAGTCCTATGTGATCGACACAGGTGTCGAAGATGACGCACCAGAAGAAGTAGAAGTGCCGTTTGCCGAAGTGCTGGCCTCTGCCGACATTGGTGAAGGCGCCAAAGTGTTCCGCAAATGCAGCGCTTGCCACAAGGTAGAAGCAGGTGCCAACGGCACAGGCCCCTACCTGCACGGCGTTGTGGGCCGCCAGATCGCTTCGGTCGATACATTTGGCTCTTACTCGGGCACCCTCTCCGGCATGGACGATGCGTGGACACCCGAGAACCTGAACGCGTTTTTGGAAAACCCCAAAGGCTGGGCACCCGGCACGTCGATGAGCTTTAACGGTTTGCCCAAGGTCGAGGATCGGGCAGATCTGATCGCTTACCTCGACAGCCTTGACGGCTGATTATTGCAAACTTGCTGAGTTTTAGGCCGCGCGCACCTCGCCGCGGCCTTTTTCGTGGTCGATGTTGCAAAACTTGGCCCACTGATCGCCGCTGATCACATATTCTCAAGTTGCATATTGGCGCGGCAGGCATTTAGCTTACCTTTCAATGACAAGACGGCCCTGAATGCCACAGACGGAGGATCCGCAATGCGCACCACTCGACCCAACGCACGAACAGAGGCTCGCGTGAAAGCGACCCGTGACAAGTACGCGCGATGGGGGGCTGTGGGCGTGTTAGGGCTGATCGTCACTATGGCGCTGTTCAGCACTGCGCGGGCCGACGGGCACGAAACGATCGTCAATTCGCACGGCTTTTCGTTCTACGGCGACCTGAAATATGCCGAAGATTATCCGCATTTTGACTACGTGAACCCGGACGCGCCCAAGGGTGGCGAAATTGCGCTGGGGACTGTGGGCACGTTTGACTCCATGAACCCCTATTCCCGCAAAGGGCGCGGCGGGGCGTTGTCATCGTCGATCTATGAAAGCCTGTTGGGCGAGGGCGTCAACGGCACGGCAGCCCCCGCTGACGTCTATGCGGAGTACTACGGCCTGCTTGCCGAACGGATCGAATATGACGAGGGCAAGAACTGGGTCATCTTTCACATGCGCCCGGAAGCGCGGTTTTCCGACGGCTCTCCCGTCACGGCCCACGACATTGAATTCAGCCACAACCTGCTATTGGATCAGGGCCTGAAATCCTATGCCGACGCGGTGCGCCAGCGCATACCAAAGGTCGAAGTGCTCGATGATCATAAGGTTAAATTCTACTTCACAGAAGGGATCTCGCGCCGCTCACTGATTGATCAGGTCGGCTTTGTCCCTGCTTGGTCCAAGAAGTGGTACGAAGAAACCGGCGCGCGACTGGACGAATCCCGGCTTGAAACCTCGCCCGGGTCCGGCCCTTATGTCATCGCGGATGTCGATGTAAATCGGCGCATCACCTATACCCGCAATCCTGACTATTGGGGCAAGGATCTGCCCATGAACGTGGGTCGCAACAACTTTGACACCATCCGCATCGAATATTTTGGTGATGCCGAGGCCGCATTCCAGGCGTTCCTGGCGGGCGAATTCACCTTCCGTACCGAAAACGACTCTAAAAAATGGGCAACAGGCTACGACGCCCCCAAAGTGCGCAGCGGCGCCATCGTCAAGAAAGAGCTGCCAAACGGCTCGCCGCCATCGCCGACGGGCATCGTGTTCAACCTTAATTCCGAAGTGTTCAAAGACAAGCGCGTGCGCGAAGCCGTGTCACTGGCGTTCAACTTTGAATGGACCAACGCATCGCTGCAGTACGGTCTGTTCCAACAGCGCGCTTCGTTCACGCAGGACACCCCGCTTATGGCAACAGGCGTGCCGACAGGGCCCGAATTGGAGTTCCTGCAAGGCTTGGGTGATCTGGTGCCTGCCGACATGTTGAGTGCAGAAGCACGAATGCCCCACACTTCGAACGAGGCCCGCCTGTTTGACCGCCGCAACGCACGCAAGGCTATGGCCCTGCTAGACGAAGCAGGATGGGCTGTTGGCGACGACGGCATCCGACGCAAAGACGGGCAGGTCCTCAAGATCAACTACCTGTTCAACTCCTCTTCGCCTGACACACTCTCGGGCGCTATGGAAAACTTCGTGTCCAATGTGGGTAAGCTTGGCATCGACATCACCTTGGAAAAGGTTGACCCCTCGCAATACACCTCCCGCGAGCGGGATCGCGACTATGATCTCGTTTATGACGCCTATGCGGCCTTTCTGGGTACCGGTACAGGCCTCTATCAACGCTTTGGCTCCGAAGCGGCAGAGTTTTCTCTTTTCAACCCCGCCGGGCTTGCCAGTCCCCTGATCGACGCGATCATTGATGCCTCTCTGAACAGTGAAAACCGCGCCGAGGAGGAGGCATCGCTGATGGCGCTGGACCGTGCATTGCGACACGAATTCATCATGATCCCCGTCTGGTACAACCCCAGCTTTTGGGTGGCGTATTACGACATGTACGAACACCCTGAAACGATCCCGGCCTTTGCGCTCGGCCAACTTGATTTCTGGTGGTACAACGAAGAAAAGGCCGCTGCCCTCAAAGCCTCCGGCGCACTGAGGTAAGACTATGGCCCCCTATATCCTGCGCCGGCTGCTCTTGGTCATTCCGACCTTGTTGGGCATCCTTTTGGTCAATTTCACGCTGACGCAATTTGTGCCCGGCGGTCCGGTGGAACAGGCCATCGCGCGGGCCCAAGGGGGCGGCGACGTCTTTGGCGGATTTGCCGGGGGCAACAATGATGCAGGTACGGATGAGTTAAATACCGCCTCTGACAGCACGTATGTCGGGGCACGCGGGCTGCCGCCGGAATTTATCGCAGAGCTGGAAAAGGAGTTTGGGTTCGACAAGCCCCCCGTTCAGCGGTTCCTGAACATGATCTGGAACTACGCGCGGTTCGACTTTGGCGAAAGCTACTTCCGATCGATCTCGGTCATCGATCTCGTGGTCGAAAAACTGCCCGTTTCGATCACCTTGGGGCTGTGGTCCACGATCATCGCTTACGCCATTTCGATCCCGCTGGGCATCAGCAAGGCGGTTAGGGATGGCACTCCGTTCGATACTTGGACATCCGGCGCTATCATCGCCGCCTATGCCATTCCGGGGTTCCTATTTGCGATTCTGCTGCTCGTGCTGTTTGCGGGGGGAAGTTATTACCAGATATTTCCACTGCGTGGGCTCACCTCTGACAATTTCGAAGATCTCAGTGTTCTGGGTAAGGTGGCCGACTACTTCTGGCACATCACCTTGCCCGTTCTTGCGGGAACCATCGGGGCATTTGCCACGCTGACGTTGCTGACGAAAAACAGCTTTCTGGACGAGATCAAGAAACTCTATGTCATGACCGCCAGGGCCAAGGGGCTGTCGGAACGCCGCGTCCTTTATGGGCATGTCTTCCGCAACGCGATGCTGATCGTGATCGCGGGCTTTCCGGCGGTGTTCATCGGCGTGTTCTTTGGCGGTTCTCTCATCATCGAAACGATCTTTTCGCTCGACGGGCTGGGCCGCCTCGGGTTCGAGGCCGCAGTGGCGCGCGACTACCCAATTGTGTTTGGCACGCTCTACATCTTTGGACTGATGGGCCTGCTGGTCGGGATCATATCGGATCTGATGTACGTTCTTGTCGACCCCCGCATCGATTTCGAGCGGAGGGAAGGCTGATGGCTGTGCAAGACGTTGATGCGCCTGTCGCTGCGCCGGCCCCCAAGCGCGCGTTTTTCTCGCTGTCGCCGCTCAACCAGCGCCGCTGGCGGAACTTCAAGAAAAACCGCCGCGCGTTCTGGAGCCTTTGGATATTTGCCGTCCTCTTTGGCCTGTCGATGTGTGCCGAGCTGATCGCTTATGACAAACCGATCCTCGTGCGTTACCAGAGCCAGTTCTACACCCCGATCTGGAATTTCTATGCCGAAACCGATTTTGGCGGTGATTTCCAGACCGAAGCCTCCTACCGCGACCCGGAGGTCGAATGTTTGATCGTATCGGGTGGGTTGGATGCCTGTTTTGACGACCCCGAGGGCGTGATCGAAGATGCCCAGGACGGTGAGGTCGACGGTGAGCAAATCACCAAGGGCTGGACCATTTGGCCGCTCATTCCCTACAGCTTTGACACGGCTGTGGATCGCCCTGGCGCTGCCCCGCTGCCCCCTAATGGGGAAAACCTGTTAGGCACCGATGGGACGAAACGCGATGTGCTTGCCCGCGTCATCCACGGTTTTCGACTGTCTGTTTTGTTCACCCTACTCGTCACGGGGGCCAGTGCGGCCATCGGCATCGTTGCGGGGGCTGTACAGGGTTATTTCGGCGGGCGGACTGATCTGATCTTCCAACGTGTGATCGAGATTTGGTCCTCCACGCCCAGCCTTTACGTGATCATCATCATGTTTGCGATCTTAGGGCGCAGTTTCTGGCTGCTTGTGTTCTTGCTGGTGCTGTTTGGGTGGACGGGTCTTGTCGGCGTTGTCCGGGCAGAATTCCTGCGCGCGCGCAACCTTGAATATGTCCGCGCTGCCCGCGCTTTGGGCGTGGGGAATCTGACGATCATGTTCCGCCACATGCTGCCCAACGCCATGGTGGCCACGCTGACCATGCTGCCGTTCATCATCACTGGCACAATCTCGTCACTGGCAGTACTCGATTTCCTGGGATTTGGCCTGCCGTCCTCGGCCCCCAGCTTGGGTGAGTTGACGCTGCAAGCCAAACAGAACCTGCAAGCACCCTGGCTCGCGTTCACGGCCTTTACGGTGTTTGCCGTGATGCTGAGCCTTTTGATTTTTATCTTCGAAGGCATCCGTGACGCCTTTGATCCGCGAAAGACGTTCTCATGACAGCCCTTTTGGATGTGCAGGACTTGCGGGTCGGCTTTCGCCAGGACGGCAAGCTGACCGAAGCGGTGCGTGGGGTGTCCTTCTCTGTGGCGCGCGGGGAAACCGTGGCGTTGGTCGGAGAATCTGGGTCCGGGAAGTCAGTGTCGGCGCTGTCGACCGTGTCCCTTTTGGGGGACAGCGCAGAGGTGTCGGGGTCGGTCACCTATGACGGGCAACAGATGATTGGCGCGGACGACGCGCTGTTGCGCAAGGTGCGCGGCAACGACATCTCTTTCATCTTTCAAGAGCCGATGACCTCGCTCAACCCGCTGCACACGATCGAAAAGCAGCTGGGCGAAAGCCTCGCGCTTCATCAGGGGATCCTCGGCGAAAATGCCCGCGGGCGTATCCTTGAGTTGCTGGACAAGGTTGGAATCCGCGACGCTGAAACACGGCTGTCCGCTTATCCACACCAGCTGTCAGGTGGGCAACGCCAGCGCGTCATGATCGCAATGGCGCTGGCCAACAAACCGGATGTGCTGATCGCCGACGAACCGACGACCGCCCTGGACGTGACGATCCAGGCGCAAATCCTCGACCTGCTGGGCGATCTCAAGAAAAGTGAAGGCATGGGGCTGTTGTTCATAACCCATGACCTGGGGATTGTGCGGCGCATTGCAGATCGGGTGTGTGTGATGCAGCACGGCGAGATTGTGGAAACTGGCCCAACGGCCGAGTTGTTTGCCAATCCCCAACACCCCTACACCCGGAAACTGCTGAGCGCGGAGCCGACAGGCGCGCCCGTGCCGGTTCCGTCTGATGCTCCGCTTGTGGCGGAAACCGCCAACCTCAAGGTTTGGTTCCCGATCACGGCGGGGTTCCTGCGCAAGACAGTGGGGCACGTGAAGGCCGTCAATGATGCGACCCTGCAGGTGCATGCGGGCGAAACGGTGGGGATTGTGGGCGAGTCGGGATCAGGCAAGACGACCCTGGCGCTGGCCATCATGCGCTTGATCGCGTCTGAGGGCAGCGTGATCTACATGGGTCAAGATATTCGCAGTTGGTCGGTGCGCGAGTTGCGCCGCCTGCGCAAGGATATGCAGATCGTGTTTCAGGATCCCTACGGCTCGCTTAGCCCGCGCATGACTGCGATGCAGATTATCGCCGAAGGGCTGGGCGTTCATGGTATCGAGGATGGGCGGGCCGCACGTGATGTGGTGGCTGAAGTGATGGTGGAGGTTGGGCTCGACCCGCTGACAATGGATCGCTATCCGCATGAATTTTCGGGCGGCCAACGTCAGCGGATCGCCATTGCGCGCGCCATGGTGTTGCGCCCCAAACTTGTGGTTCTGGACGAGCCAACATCAGCGCTTGATATGACGGTGCAGGTGCAGATCGTTGAGTTGCTGCGCGGGTTGCAGGAGAAATACGGGCTGGCGTTCCTGTTCATCAGTCACGATCTGAAGGTCGTGCGCGCGATGAGTCACAAGGTGTTGGTGATGAAGCAAGGGGATGTGATCGAACAAGGGGCGGCGGACGACTTGTTTGAGCGTCCGCAGACTGATTATACCCGCCTGTTGTTACAGGCCACGCATTAGATGGTTGGTGACGTGCGTTGCCCTTCGGTCAACGACACCCCACCCACCATCCCTTAGAACCGCCCCACCGTTCGGCTTGATCTATCCGGCCACAAGGCCAAGGATCATGGCCGCCACAGCCACCACGTGGATCAGCATGATCGCGTGGTCGTTCCAGCGCAGCCCGACAATGAACCAGCCCGCAATTCCCACCATAAAGAAATACAGGTTGAGTGGTGTCGCCTGCATCGCCGTCGCCCCATATCCAAGGATCTGGGCGAGGGATGCCGACCATTTGACGGCGTCCGTTGACACGGACCATCGACGCACCGTGGTCATAAACGGTCCAGATTGATGCATTTGGTGCGCTTGCCCTGCCACCATCTCGTCCGTGGAAGTGTCACGCGTGTACAAGGTTGGTTCCGCGTCGAAGTCATGAAAGTTTGAGCATATATGTCAAGCATGTCTCACCTCGTTCCTATGTGTTCTGATGCTTTGAATATTGCAATTTTTGAGGTTCCGTGCGACTCAATTGGAATGATATTGTGTAAGCCTGGTTAACATATGAAGTGGCGTGATCTTCCTCCTCTCGCGGCGTTGCGTGCCTTTGCGGCTTTTGTCGAAACCGGCAGCGTGGTGGGCGCGGGTGCGGCCCTTGGGGTCAGCCACGCCGCGATCAGCCAACAGTTACGCGCGCTTGAGGGGCATCTTGAGGTTGCGCTGTTTGATCGATCTGGTCGTGCCATGGTGCTTACGGCCGAAGGGGATCTGTTGGCCCAAGGTTGCGCCGATGGGTTCGCCGCCATTGCCCGTGCGGTTGCACTGGTCACGGGGGCAGAGGCGGCCCGCCCGCTGCATATCTCGCCAACACCAAGCTTTGCCGCCGCTTGGCTTATGCCGCGCCTGTCCGAATTTCGCGCGCTGCATCCCGATGTGAACTTGATCCTGAACCCGACTGCGGACTTGGTGACGCTGACACCTGGCGGTGTGGATGTGTCTATCCGCTATGGCAGTGGTGGTTGGGACGGTCTGGAAGACGAGCTGCTTGTCGAAACCTCAATGGTGGTTGTCGCTGCGCCCGATCTGATTGGTGGGCATGATACATCGGACGTATCGCGCCTGGGCGAGTTGCCATGGCTCGAAGAGGTAGGCACCTCAGAAAGCAGCCGTTGGTTGCAGTCCCATGGTGCCATTGACGGCATGCGGGGGCCGCTGACACAGGTGCCGGGCAATCTGATGCTGGATGGAGCCCGCGACGGGCAGGGGGTGGCCGTTACGGTGCGCACATTCGTTGAGGCAGATATTCAGGCCGGGCGTTTGCTGGTGTTGCACGAGGATGCAACAGCGGGCGCGGGCTATCACCTTGTGACGCGGATGGGCGTACACCGGCCGGCCTTGCGGTCCTTTTTGCGCTGGATAAGAAAAGCCGCAAAGCGGTAACTAATCAACCCGTGGGGAAGTGGATGAAACAGCAATGATTTTCTATTTGGTGATCGTTCTGGGCATTGCAGCGATGTTTGGTCGCCGCTGGTGGATGCGTCGTCAGGCCCGCACCGAATTGCTTGGCTCGCGCCTTGATCCGCATGATCGCGCCATCATGCTGGCCCAGGTCCCCTTGTTGCGCAAACTCCCACCAGAATTGCACGCCCCGCTTGAGGGCAAGATGAACTTGTTTCTGGATCAGGTCGAATTGGTCGGATGCAATGGGCTGGAGGTGACGCAAGATATGGCGCTGTCCATCGCGGCTCAGGCCTGCTTGCTCGTTGTGAACACGGATGCATGGTATCGAAACCTGACGACGGTCTTGATCTATCCCGGTGCATTCAAATCGAAAAAGACGACCCGTGATGGCTTTGTCGTGACCGAGGCGGACATCGTGCGCACTGGCGAAAGCTGGACACGGGGGCCTGTTATTCTGTCTTGGGCGCACAGCCAAGAGGGTGCGCAGGATCAAACGGATGGGCACAACGTGGTGTTACACGAATTTGCCCATCAGATGGACGATATGTCGGGGCACACAGACGGTGCCCCGGTGATGGCCAAGGGTCAAAGCCTGGGCACGTGGGAACGGGTGTTTGTTGATGCCCATACCCGGCATGTGCAGGCTATCGAACAGGGGCGTGCAACCGTGTTGGATGCTTACGGCGCCACCAATCATCAGGAATATTTTGCAGTTGCGGTCGAGGTGTTCTTTGAAAAGCCACGCCCGTTACGCGCCCAAGAGCCCGAAGTATATGCGCAGCTGTCGACTTTGCTGCGTTTGGATCCTGCCGAGTGGAAATAAGAGCGTAGGGGTCAGGAGGGGCCAATCATAAAGCAGGTCATATTGCGCGCCTGCAAACGGCGGCATGCCAGATCAGCGCCGTCACGCGTCATCCCCATGAAGTTCGCGTCAAACCCGGTTGGTTTGTGCACAACCTTGCGCAGCGACCCATCCAGCGATGACATCTCGGCCAGTGCAGTCTGCAGTAACACTTTCTCTGCTTTGTAGCGACTTGGGAACCGGCCAACGTTGACCCCCCAGTGCCGCCCGCCTGAGGTGGAAACGCGCGTCACAACTTCGGGTTCCGCGCGTGCCAGAACAACGTTGCTGGGCCGCGCTTCGGGGCGTTTCATCGGGGCAAGTGCCGGAGCGGTCGGTTTTGCGGCGACACTCTGCGTCGTCTCGGTGGTCTGGGCGGCTTGCAGGGCCAGTTGGATGTCGTTCGGCAAAACGGTTGCAGTTACCGGGGCTTCGGCGACCAGCACGGGGGCTTGTGTGCCTGGACGCATCTTGGGGCGGTAGGATGTTTTGACCGCCCCGCTCAGGCGGATGATCTTGCCGGCACCTTTGGGCGCGTCCTGGTTGCCTGCCACGATAACCGGGTCATCGCCCGGCACGTAATTCGGCTTGCTGGGCTTGCGCACGGGGGCACGGCTGGGCGCACGGCGAAAGCCGAGATCAAGCAGCTCGGCCACTTTGGCATTGCGCGATACGGTAGATTTTCCACCAAAGACGGTTGCGATGATGCGTTCCTGGCCACGCTCGGCCGAAGCGACAAGGTTGAAACCTGCCGCGCGGGTATACCCGGTCTTGATCCCGTCGGCCCCTTTGTAGGCGCCTAGCAAACGGCGGTTCGTGTTGGCCACTTCGCGGATGCCAGCATGGGTCGTGGTGCGCGAAAACAGGTTATAATATTGTGGATAGTCATAAATCATGTGCCGTCCAAGAATGGACATATCGCGCGCTGTGGACATGTGGCCGGTCTCGGTCAATCCGTGGGCGTTCTTGAACGTGGTGCGGGTCATGCCCAATGACTTGGCAGTGCGGTTCATACGGCGGGCAAACGCGGCTTCTGAACCCGATATTGCCTCTCCCAATGCGGTGGCTGCATCATTGGCCGATTTCACCGCCGCCGCGCGGATCAGATAGCGCAATTGAATACGTGATCCGGATTGCAAACCCAACTTGGACGGGGGTTCGGATGCGGCATGGGACGAAATCTTGATTTTGTCATCCAGTGAAATCTCGCCCCGCTCAACTGCCTGAAAGACCACGTAAAGGGTCATCATTTTGGTCAATGACGCGGGATGCAGGCGCGTGTCAGCGTTGCGCGAATGCAAAACCTCGCCCGTGCGTGCGTCCATCACATATGCTGCATATGGGGCAGCCCTGACTGATGCGGGTACGACCACCAACATCCACATCGCCGCCAATACGAAAAGCCCTAGCCGGGCCGACTGAAATCGCCGAACCTTCACGGTAAACCTGCCTATGTCTGCCTCTGGCCGCCGATTATTCGACTGACCTCATTATTATTGCTGGCAGGCTACCACAGGTTCGATTTTCGATAAAGTGTTGATGGTGCTCACATTTTGGTTTTTCTGCACTGCCGCAACTCAACATATTGCGGATACGGGCAAGTCCGGCGCAACACAGGCGATTGTGTCAGGAATGTGGCACAGCGGGGTGAGCTAAGGGGCGAACGTGTTGGTGACATAGTGCGCACCGGAAAAGGCAAGGTTCAGCGAAAAGTAACACGGCGCTGACAGATGCGCTTTGATCGCCATTTCGAGATCCGAACTCAGCGCCTGCATGAATGCAGCATCACGGTGGGTTTTGGGCAGCAGTGAAACCTCGACCAGAACATGACTGTGGTGAAACACAAGGGCAGGATAGGCGCGGCCCTTGCATGCGCCAGATCCCGCGTCGTGGCGCTGAATGACAGCCTCGATATCCGCCAGCACAGCAGCGGGATCAAGGTTCAGATCGGATGAATACTTGATCTCGGCATGGGGCATTAGCGTATCTCTTTCAGAAAGTCGGGCAATGCGCCCAGGTCCGGAAGCTCGGCAAAGCGCGGATGGCCCGCAGGGGCTTCTGCGGCCTCAAGACCCCATTCCAGATCATGGGGAACGAAGACGCCGAACCCGCCGGCATCAATCATGGGGACCACGTCGGACTTCATCGAATTGCCGATCATCATGCCACGGTCCGCTCCGCCGAAGTCATCAAAAATGCGGGTGTAGACGGCGGCATGTTTGTCGGAGACGATCTCGACCCCGTCAAACATCTCTCCCAGTCCCGATTGCGCCAGTTTGCGTTCCTGATGCAGCAAATCCCCCTTGGTGATCAGCAAAACAGGGCCATGCGATTTGGCGGCTGCCACTGCATCTGCCGCATAGGGCAACAGATCAATCGGATGCTGCAGCATGTCCTGACCGGCGGCAATCAGATCAGCAATCACCGCGCCGGGGACGCGATTGTCGGTCACCTCCAGCGCAGTTTCTATCATCGACAGCACGAACCCCTTGATGCCGAACCCGTAGTGGCCAAGGTTGCGCCGCTCGGCCTCCATCAGGCGGGTATCCAGATCGGGCAGGTCCACATGCGGGGCCAACAACTCTGCAAACCGGTCTTGGGTCAGTTTGAAAAACCGTTCATTGTGCCAAAGTGTGTCGTCAGCATCAAAGCCGATGCAGGCAAGCGCGCGTGACATTCCTAACCCACCCTCTTTTCTAAACCGGCCTTCGCGTTATATAGAAAGGCCGAAGACACACCACAGGATTCTAGGTTTGATGAGAACGCTGATGCAATCAGACGTACACATGATGGCAGGCTCGTCTGATGACGACGGCGATGCCGGCGTCCTGACGGACGTCAAACCAAAGACCAAGCGCCCGCCGCTTTACAAGGTGATGCTGCTGAACGACGACTATACGCCGATGGAATTTGTGGTCCATGTGCTCGAACGGTTCTTTGGCCTCAATCACGCGCAAGCGTT
>JBCCBC010000207.1:0-5063 GCA_039814435.1 Pseudomonadota bacterium | reverse complement strand
TGGTTGAACTGGCCGTTCGGCACATCCTGCCAAAGGCGCGTCGGCCCACCTTGGATCCAGTCGCCATCGGCACCCAGCGGCGTGCCGGCCCCGCCGTCGCCCGCATCCCAGGTCAGCGTGTCCTGCGCCATCGCGCTTGGGGCCATCATGGTCAGGATGATGGTCGTGCTCAGCGCAACCGCACGTGCCGTGCGCAGCTTAAATTGTCTTTGAGAAACACTCATAATTCATCGTCCCCGGAAAAAGCCTAAATTCATTTTGCGCTAAACAAACATGTCATGCGCGTGCCCGCAATTCATTTGCGTTAATTTTGGTCCCAAAATGCGGCAAGCTGTGGCCTTTACGCACAACCCTTTCGGGCGCGGCGGGGCTTGCGCGAACCAGTAGGGCCAAACAGAGCGGATTATACTAAATATAGAAATAGCTTGCAGGAATCGGCAAAGACCGTAAAACATTTACGGCAAGAACAGAATAAAACGCCTTGTAGCGTAACTCACGCAGACCAATCGATGCAAAGACATCGGCAAAGAGCAAAGCCAACACGGCACGCGGCGCGGGCAACGTCCCGCAACAAAGAGACAGGCAAGACCGGGATGCAAGACCTTTCCACACGTATCGACGCGCTTGTCGGCGCCCATGCCGAACGGCTGTCCGAACGGTTGCAGGCGCACCGCGCGCAGCTGTTTCCGCCCGATGCCAAACGCACGCTGCGCACATTCACCTCGGGCGAAGTGGCGGAGCTGCTCGGGGTCAAGGACGCCTACTTGCGCAAACTCCACCTCGACGGGCGCGGGCCCGAACCCGAAATCCGGGCCGGGGGGCGGCGCCACTACACACCCGAAAACATCCAGGCGCTGCGGCACATGCTGGAACAGGGGACCAAGACGCCAGGCACCTACCTGCCCGGACGGCGGGGCGAGGACGGGCTGCAGGTCATCACCGTGATCAACTTCAAAGGGGGGTCCGGCAAAACGACCACGGCCGCGCATCTCTCCCAGAAACTCGCACTGGATGGCTACCGCGTGCTGGCGATTGACCTCGACCCCCAAGCGTCGTTTTCGGCGCTCCACGGATTCCAGCCCGAATTTGACCTGCTGGACGGTGGCACGATCTATGACGCGATCCGCTATGACGACCCGGTGCCGCTGCGCGACCTGATCCGCAAAACCTATTTCACCAATCTCGACATCATCCCCGGCAACCTCGACCTGATGGAGTTTGAACACGAAACGCCGCGGGCGCTGGCGGCGCGGGACGGGGCGATGTTCTTTACCCGGGTCGGCACGGCGCTGGCCGAAGTCGAACAGGACTACGACGTGGTGATCGTCGATTGCCCACCGCAACTCGGCTTTCTCACCATGTCGGCGCTGTCGGCGGCAACGGCGGTGCTGGTCACGGTCCACCCGCAAATGCTCGACGTGATGTCGATGTGCCAGTTCCTGCTGATGACCTCGAATCTGCTGGGGGTGGTCGCGGATGCGGGCGGCGACATGAGCTATGATTGGCTGCGCTACGTGGTGACGCGCTATGAACCGGGCGACGGGCCACAAAACCAGATGGTCAGCTTTATGCGGTCGATGTTTGGGGACCACGTGCTCAATCACACGGTGCTGAAATCGACCGCCATCTCAGATGCAGGGATCACAAAACAGACTCTATACGAGGTGGAAAAGGGGCAATTCACCCGCGCCACCTATGACCGGGCGATGGAATCCATCAATGCCGTCAACGGCGAAATCGAAGGGCTCATTCAAACCGCATGGGGGCGCAATGGCACGTAAAAATCTGCTTCAGGGTCTGATGGACGATGGGGCCAAAGACACACGCACCCCCCCTGCCCCCAAACCGGAAAAACGGGCTCTAAAAGGGGCAATTGGCGCGGTCAGCCAATCGATCGAGGCCCTCAAGGCGCGCTCGCTTCTGGATCTTGACCCGTTTGAAATCGATGCAGGTGGCCTGCAAGACCGGCTTGAAAGCGACGATGCCGAGGACGCGGCCCTGCTTGCCTCGCTGCGCGACTACGGACAACAGGTGCCCGTGATGGTGCGCCCGCACCCCGATGCCGAAGGGCGCTACCAAATCGTCTATGGGCGGCGGCGTGTGCTTGCGATGCGTGACCTCGGCCAATCGGTCAAGGCGCTGGTACGGGATCTCGATGACAGTGCGTTGGTGATGGCGCAGGGTCAGGAAAACACCGCCCGCCGCAACCTCAGTTTTATAGAAAAGGCGAATTTTGCGGCCCAGATGCGCGACGCAGGCTATGAGCGCAAAGCGATGTGCGACGCCCTCAGCATCGACAAGACGGTGGTGTCGCGCATGCTCGCCATCGTGGATAGGGTCGGCGCGGACCTGATCCAGCTTATTGGCGCGGCCCCCTCCGTGGGGCGTGATCGTTGGGTACAGCTGTCGACCTTGATCGAAACCAATGATCTCGACATTGGATCGCTCGCCGACATCGTCCATATCCAAGGTGCGCATCTGGACAGCAACGACCGTTTTGATGCCACGCTCAAGGCGGCGCACCAGTCTGGCGAAAACGCAGGCAGTGACCTGATACCGGTCTCTAAAAAGGCCAAAACGGGTCCAACACAACGTCATATCGTCACCAGCTCCTCCACAGGGGCGGTGATCGCATCCGTGCAAACCAACCTGGAAAAAACCACGCTCACCTTCCCGCGTGACAGCAACGGCGGGTTTGAAAAGTGGCTGACAGATAACCTTGACCAGATTCACCGCGATTGGGTCCAACGCGATCCGACCGATGAATAACCCCGAGCAGAAAAACAAACCAACAGGAGGCACAGACAGGCACTGAAACGAACAAAGCCCCCCAGATCATATAACGACCCGAGAGGCTTCGATTTGGTTCTAGCACCCCGAATCTAATCCCCACACGAGTCGGCTGTCAACAACACCTGGCGGGTGAACGGGATTTTTTTGCCCTGTGATCAGCAATGGAACGACTTTCAACGACGCCCTTTGGGCAGCGGCCGGTAACGGCTGGCCTTTTGCAGGCTGTGGGCCGTATGGCCGACGCCCCTGCCCTGCCCCACATCGACAAATGGCAGATTTTGCGCGACGTGTGTGTTGCCCGCGCCGCATTCAACGTCTCAGACCGCGATCTTGGTGTGCTCGAGGCCTTGCTCAGCTTTCACCCCGACAAGATGCTCGGCGGGAACACAGATACGGTTGTGTTTCCCTCCAACCGCGCCTTGGGCGAGCGGTGCCATGGCATGGCAGAAAGCACCCTGCGTCGTCACCTCGCCCGTCTGGTGGATGCTGGCCTGATCCTGCGCCACGACAGCCCCAACGGAAAACGCTACGCGGCACGCGACCACGACGGCACGCTTTTGCGGGCCTTCGGCTTTGATCTGGCCCCGTTGCTGGTGCGCAGCGCCGACATCACCCAAGCGGCCCAGGCGGCCCGCGCAGCCGCGCTCCGGCTCAAGGCGCTGCGCGAACGTGTCTCTCTGCAAAAACGCGACGCTCAAAAGCTGGCCGCATATGCGCTTGAACAGGGCTATGCCGGGCCTTGGGATGATATCCTGTCCCAACTCCTCGAAATCACCCGCGTGATGCGTCGGCGTCTTGAGGTGGCCGACCTTGATCTGATTGCGAGGGATGTGGCAAACCTCCTGCAACAGACACTGAATTTCGTCTCTAAAGCAGAAGAAATGAGCGGCAGTGACATCCAAACTGAGCGCCACCATCAGAATTCAAATACAGATACCTATGATCTTGAACTTTGCTCAGAGAAGAGCAAGGCGGATAGCGATCTTGCCCAACATCAGCAACCGCCTGTTGATACAGACCGAACGGTGGCGAAGTCAGAAATTAACGTCCCCTTCCCGCTTGTGCTGCGCGCCTTGCCCGAGGCACTCGCATATGCCCAAGGTCCCGTGACCCGGTTTGATGATCTCACCCGTCTGGGCGCGTTCCTCAGGGGGATGATCGGCATCAGTCCGTCAGCCTGGCAAGACGCCGTTGATGCGATGGGACCAGAGGTCGCTGGCTTAACGGTTTGTTGTCTTGTTGAAAGGATCCAACACATCCGCTCGCCCGGCGGATATATGCGCACCCTCACCCATGAGGCATCCGAAGGTCGATTTTCTGTCGCAAGGCTCGTAATGGCGCTGATCCACAAGCCAGATCGCAGTGAAACCAGCGCGTGTTGACAGCTGTCAACTCATCACAAACCTGGGTGGGCATGGGCTTTTGTTGACAGCTGTCAACAACCCGAATTGGCCCAAAACTTGACGTGACCAGCACCAAACCGCAAAGTGCGCGGATAGAGCAGAAAAACAGCCAGTCTGACCCTTGGCACAGCGAGGTTGGGCGGCAGATTTTAAGGCCACAAATGTGAGCAGAGCACCATGTTGGTTACGCCCGAATTATGGACTGTTATCAGGCCAATTTTGATAATCGGTCGGGGTGCCTGATATGGCCGATGACGACGATGATCGCACGGTGTTCGGGCAAAAACTGCCTGCGCCCCCTGCCCCGAAACCACGACCGCGTGCGCAACCTCCTGCAGCAGAAACGGTGGATGATGACCGCACTATTCTGTCGCGTCGCCCGACCCGTCCCGGTCAAGCGAGTGTGGCGCAATTGCCCCTCGCAGCGGCCCTCCAATCACGCGGGCGCACGGCGGGTCATGCATCCAATCCGGTTATGGCAACGGCGAGCGATCTTTTGGAACTGTTGGGGCTTTTGCGCACGGGTTTGGTGGAGATGCAGTCGCAACCCTTGCGCACGCACTTGCAAAACGCCCTTGTGGATTTTGAACCGGCGGCCCGCGCGGCGGGTGTTGTTGAACAAGACATTACCGATGCGCGCTATGCCTTGGCGGCCACCTGTGACGACATTGCCCAAAATCTGCCCGGCACCGATCTGACCTATTGGAAGCGCAACAGCCTGACGGTCGAGTTCTTTGATGACCCCAATCCCGGGGTCGGCTTTTTCACCCGGCTGCACCGGCTGTCAGGCAATCCGCAGCAACATGCCATGGTGCTCGAAGTGATGTTTGCCTGCCTTGCCCTTGGGTTTGAGGGGCAATACCGCAG
>JBCCBC010000015.1:0-20031 GCA_039814435.1 Pseudomonadota bacterium | reverse complement strand
CGGTTGTTGGTGAGGCAGCAATAGCCCTCAACGGCCCTTGGGTTCACCGCGATCCACTCGGGGCGATCCATTGTGGTGGCCCCGACTTTGGACGCCGCCATGCGGCTGAAGATTGCAATTTCGGCCTTGGACATGCCTGTTGCGGACGGCGTGAGCGCCACCCATTCGCCGGACATATCATCATTGAACTTGGCCACGAACAGTTGCCCTTTGCTCAGCAGCGTCGAGGTGTCGCCGCCCGGAACATAGACGTCGCTGGACAGCCACTTGTAGATGAATTCGCCGCGTTCATCATCGCCCATGTAGACGATGACACGGCCATCGGGGGCCAGCGCATAGGCGGCGTTTTCGTGTTTGAACCGACCCAATGCAGTGTGCTTGACGGGTGCCGCATCGGGCTGTGCGGGGTCAATTTCCACAATGTAGCCAGCGCGGTGCGGCTCATTCGGGTTTTTAGAGATGTCAAAGCGGGCATCAAAGCCGTGGTAGTTATAGCGGCCCGGATCAACGTCTGTTTTCACACCGTACCGTGCGAACCCGGCGGCTGTCGCGTCGTCCAGTGTCGGCTCTTGCGTGGCTCCGAAGTAGCCGTTGAAGTTTTCCTCGCAGGTCAGGTACGTGCCCCAGGGCGTGCGGCCCGAGCCGCAGTTGTTGAACGTGCCGAGCGAGGCCGTGCCCGTCGGGTCGGCGTCCGTTTTCAGCAGATCATGACCGGCGGCGGGGCCATCGATGACCATGGGTGTGTTGTGGTGGATGCGGCGGTTGAAGGGGCTGTCGACGACAACCGCCCAGCCATTCGCCCCTTCGGCGATTTCCATGACCGAGACGCCCTGAAAGTTCTGCAAACGCAGCACATCGCCTGCAGATGCGGGTTTGCCACCTTCGTTCTGCGGCAGGTTCGTCTTGGTGTTGACGTATTCGGAGTTCACAACCAGCAGCTCTTTGCCGCCGACGCTGAACAGCTCCATCCCGTCGGTATTTTCACCAAACACGCGGTCGGACCCGTCGGTTGGGATCCCCGTGGTGGGGTCAAACGCGGGCGCGTCCGAAAACAGCGGGTCGCCCCACCGGACCAGCACGTCCCAGTCGTAGCCCTCGGGCACGTGGACGGTGCCGTCTGTCTGGATCGGCAGTTGTTGAAACGCAAAGCGGTCGGATTGACCGGCCATCGCGGTCGTGGAGTTGAGCATGGACGTGCCCATGACAGCCGCGCCCGACCCAAAGGCGAGCGTGCCGCCCATGAACCCGCGGCGTGAAATCGAGGCATCTACAACGTCGTCAAACCCTTGCACGTCCGCCCGAGGAAAGTTCATTTCGTCCCAATCGTCCGGGGACATTGCAGCTTGGTCGATATCTTTCATTCCTGGCTCCCTAAGTCGTGGAATTCTGCGCACAATAGCGATGGCACAGGGGTATCGCGGGTTCCCAAAGGATTTGTGACACTGGGACGGGTTATCCAGATGTATTTTCGCGCATGACGCGATTTTCGAGCAGCGCATCACCGGAGCGCGCCACGCGGGGTCGCTAGGTGGGTTTCAGATGGTTCTGGCGCGCGGGCCCTCGGTACTTTTCACTCAACCGGGCCTCAACTTCGGAGCCGTCTTTCATAAAGGGCAGCACCCCTTTTTCGCTCGAGGCCCCGCGCATCCCGATGATATCGCTTTCGGATTTGGTCACGCGTTGCGACATACGCAGACCCCACTCGTGCAGATAGCCAAGCAACCGGGCGATTTCGTCTGCATGATCGTTCCCTTTGGCAAGGTCATGCACTTCGCCCGGGTCGTCATGCACATCAAACAGCATCGGGCGCAGATCGTCAGCAGCGCAGTGCATCAACTTGTAGCGCCCGTCAAACACCATGAACAACCGACTGTCGCGCGGGGCAAGGCCGAGGCGTTCGGCCGGGGGTTGCGCGCCGAAATCGTATTCAGAAATCACATAAGTGCGCCACTCAGGCGTATCGCCACGCAGCCACGGCATCAGGCTGCGTCCT
This sequence comes from Pseudomonadota bacterium, assembly GCA_039814435.1. Taxonomy (GTDB): domain Bacteria; phylum Pseudomonadota; class Alphaproteobacteria; order Rhodobacterales; family Rhodobacteraceae; genus Tateyamaria. The sequence goes on along the minus strand of JBCCBC010000015.1, from coordinate 18,038 downwards.
TCAACGATGTGATCAGGCACTGTGTCACCTGCCGCCTCGATGAACGTGGCAGCGAGGTCGATGGATTCGACCAGCACGTCGGACACAGTGCCGCGCGTGCTGTCTGCGCTGGCGCGCGGATCATAGATAATCATCGGCACTTTGACAGAGGCGTCGTGAAACAGGTTTTTCTCACCCAGCCAGTGATCACCCAGATAGTCGCCGTGATCTGCCGTGAGCACGATCATGGTGCTGTCGCGTTGCCCGGTTGTTTCCAGGTGGTCCAGCAAACGACCCAACTGGTCATCACATTGCTTGATCAGGCCCATATAGGCGGGGATCACCTTGGCGCGCACCGCGTCGTCTTGAAAGGCGCGCCCCACGGGACCGTTCATAAAGGCGGCATAGACCGGGTGCGCATCGACGCGTTCATCCGCGTGCCGATTGGCAGGTGGCACGTGGTCGGGCCCGTACATTGACGCATAGGGTTCTGGCACGATGTAGGGCCAGTGTGGCTTGATATAGCTTAGATGCGCGCACCATGGCCCTTTGGTTGCGTCGATGAATTTGATCGCTTCGGAGGTGAGCCAGGGTGTTTCGCTGTCTTCTTCTCGGATGTTGGCGGGCAGGTCCGTGTTGTCAAACATCCAGCCCGATGCGATCTGGTCGTCCTTGATCCCTGCATTGGCGTAGTCGGCCCACGGGTTGTCCCCGTCATACCCTTTTGAGGTGAGGTATGCGTTGTAAGGGCTTGCCTTGTCGTCATAAAACCCGCCGGGCCCTTCGGCCCACAGCCCGTCATCCCGCACCCATGGATCAAAACCGCATTCCGACTGACGCACCCCGATAATGCCATCCGGATCAAGGCCAAGCCGGGCCATGCCCGCCGCGTCCGCCTTCATATGCGTTTTGCCAATCAGGTGGCAGGACATGCCGGCCGCCCTCAGGTGATCGCCCAGTGTGTGCTCGCCCACGCGCAAGGGGTAGCCGTTCCAGTGCGCCCCGTGGCTGGCCGCGTAGCGCCCGGTGTAAAAGCACATGCGCGATCCACCGCAGATCGGCGACTGCACATAGGCATTGGAAAACCGCACCCCCATGGCCGCCACGCGGTCAAAGTTCGGCGTGTGCAGATGCGGGTGCCCGGCGCAACTGAGGTAGTCAAACCGCAGCTGGTCATACATCACAAACAGGATATTCACGTGTCAGTCGTTCCCAAGGCTTTGCAGCCGGTCCCGCACGGCCATGACCGAAGAGTACGTGGAGACCGAGTAGGGCACAAGGAAGGTCAGAACGCATTTCAGCCAGGCAGTCGCCGTCATGGTGCCCTTCATCATGCTGTCGCCGTGATTGATAATTGCAATCACGACCCCGACGATCAGCGCAATCTTGGCGGCGCGCCGGACGACCGAACCATCTATGGCGATGGTCCAGAACGAGGGCTGGTTTTGATGCTTGTTGGCGTCCATCCTTTTTCTTTGACGCCGGATGCATTGCAGCGCAAGGCAAATACAGCGCGTTCACGCGACTGCGAACCGGGCTGGCTGCATCCGAATGGACGTTTTGGTGTTGGAGTTTGTTGGAGCGGGTAACGAGAATCGAACTCGTAACTAAAGCTTGGGAAGCTGCCGTGATACCTTTTCACCATACCCGCGCGCTGGACTGTGGGGATAGGCAAAGGCCGCCATGGCGTCAAGCGGATTTGCGGGCTTGGAACAGATTGATACTGGCCGGAATGCGCAGGCCCTCTGGCCCGTCAAACTTGGCGAAACGGGTGGAAATGGCGCTTGCCAGGGCCGCGCGGTCATTTGCCGATCCCTCGTGATAGCGCAGCGCGCTGTCGGCTGGGCCAATGTGACAGCACATGTCGGAAAACCGCAACAGGCCGCCCATCGGGGTCAGGCCGATGCTGACAGTTTTTGCGGTGACATCTGCCAACCCTGCCGTTTGCATCATCTGTGTCACCCGCGCCGTGTTTTCGAATGCGAACGGGCCGGGCAGGGTGCGATCCACCTTGGGCGTTGGCCCCAGCAGATCAGCCGCCGCGCGGGCCGGTTCCATGAAAAACGGGTTTTCATGTGCGGGTCCCCAGGCGGCAAAGGTCATTTTCCCGCCCGGTAGAAGTGCGGTGGCAAGGTTTTCAAAGGCGGCAACCGTATCTTCAAAGAACATCACGCCAAACCGTGAGATAATCGCATCAAACTCATCGGCCTCAAACCGATGCGCTTGCGCGTCTGCCTTGAGGAAATCGGCGTTGGCATGGGCGGCCAGCCGGGCACCCGCCTCAGCCAGCATTGTGTCTGAGATATCAAGGCCCGTCACATGCCCGCTGTCCCCAACACGTTCCACGGCATCCTTGACGCTGGCACCCGTGCCGCATCCAACGTCCAAAACGCGATCACCGGGCCGCAAAACCGCAGTATCAAACAGCAGATCGAGCACGGGCTGCATCAGCGCGTCCAGCTCGTGTTGCAATGCCGCCCAGGCGGGACCGGCGGCATGTGTCCAGAACTCTTCCTGCTCTGTGTTGATCATCCTGCGCGCCGCCGTCTGCGCCGTCCGCCACTTTCTGCGTCACCGCCAGAATTGAAACTGACATCGGGCAGGGTCAGCAGACTGTTCAAAATCGGGAACGGGTCTGCCGAATTGGGGATGGCCGAGGCATTTACGAAATGCTCTTGGAACCGGGGTTCGATTGCCGTTTCGATTTTGTGGATGCGCTGCACGGTCTCTTCGATTTCGCTGCGTGCGTCGCGGTTCAGCAGGGCGATGCGCGCGCCTGTGCCGGCGGCGTTACCGGCCGATGTGACCTTGTCCAGCGGCGCATCAGGGATCATGCCCAGAACCATCGCATGTTTGGGCGAGATATGCGCGCCAAACGCCCCGGCCAGCACGACGCGATCCACAGTGTCGACGTCGAATTTGTCCATCAGCAGGCGCGCGCCGGAATACAGGGCGGCCTTGGCCATCTGGATGGCGCGAATGTCCGGGTTGGTCACCGTGATCAACGGCCCGCCCGTCGCCGTGCCGTCATGCAGAACGTAGGAATGGGTACGCCCGTCCGCGATACAGCGCGCCGATCCCGTCTGCTCGGCGCTTCCGATCAGGCCGGAGGGATCGAGCAATCCAGCCAAGCGCATTTCGGCAATAGCCTCGATGATGCCAGAACCACAGATGCCGGTGATTCCGCTGCCCGCGGCGGCTGCGGTGAACCCGTCCTCATCCGACCACAGATCGACCCCAATGATGCGAAACCGCGGTTCTTTGGTGGTTGGGTCGATTTCCACCCTCTCGATGGCGCCGGGGGCAGCACGTTGTCCCGAGGTGATCTGTGCGCCTTCAAAGGCCGGGCCGGTGGGCGACGAACAGGCAAGCACTTTGGTTTTGTTGCCCAGCAGGATTTCGGCATTGGTGCCCACATCGACGACCAGAACAAGGTCTTCGGATTTGTCTGGTGCCTCACTCAGCGCCACGGCAGCGGCGTCTGCGCCCACGTGCCCGGCGATGCACGGCAGCAGGTAGACCCGCGCGGATGGGTGAATGTTGAGGTCCAGATCGTCAGCGCGCAGCCGCATGCTGTCGGAGGTGGCCAAGGCAAAGGGGGCTTGGCCCAGCTCGAACGGATCAATCCCAAGAAACAGGTGGTGCATGACCGGATTACACACGAACACGGAATCAACGATGAGCCCTTTGTCGATCTCTGCCTCAGTCGCGATCTGCGTGAAAAGGGCATTCATCCCCTCGCGCACCGCAACCGTCATTTCGCCCGCGCCACCTGCGTTCATCATGCCATAGCTGACACGGCTCATCAGATCCTCACCAAACCGGATTTGGGGGTTCATGATGCCCGACGATGCCACGACATCGCCCGATATCAGATCGCACAGGTGTGCGGCGATGGTGGTGGAGCCCAGATCGACAGCGAGCCCATACACCGTTCCCTCGTAATAGCCGGGCCAAATGTGCATGATGCGCGGCGCGTTTTCTTCGTCACCAAGGTGGATGGCGACGGTGACCTTCCATGACCCTTTGCGCAGAACGGGTTGTAATGTCTGGAGAATATGCAGATCGGCGTGAATGTTGGTGATCCCCCATTCCGCTTCAATCGCCCGCACGAGGCGTTCGAGATCGCCCGAAGGTTCGTGCATGTCGGGTTCCTGCACCTCGACATAGTAAAGCTTGGTCGAGGGGTTCATGGTGATGTCGCGCGCCTCGGCCCGTTTGCGCACCACCTGTTTGTGCACCTGGCTTTCGGGGGGCACATCAATGACCACATCCCCCTGCACAGTCGCCTGGCAGCCAAGGCGGCGCCCATCGATCAGCCCGCGCTTGGATTTGTAGCGTTCCTCGACACTGTTCCAATCCGACAGCGCGTTGTCGCCCACATGCACGCCGTGTTTGGCAAAGTCGCCGCGCCCAGGCGTGATCTGGCATTTGGAGCAGATCCCGCGCCCGCCGCAAACTGAATCAAGGTCCACCCCCAACTGCCGCGCCGCTGTCAGAATGGGCGTACCAGTTGGAAAGTGCCCGCGTTTTCCGGACGGGGTGAATACGACGAGGGGATCAGTGCTCATAAACGCCTCAATGAACTTGCCTGCGCATAGCATAAGCCGTTCGCGCGAAAGGAAAAGCCGCCAAACGACATGGGCGGGGTTGCGCGCGGCACTTTTATTGGCATCGGCAGATTCAAGCGCATCACCAAGCGCGCCGCAAAGTGTATTGCAAAGTGTATTGCAAAATGCGGCGGCGCGGCTTTTTGAGGGCGAAAGTCAGCATTTGGGATCCGTTTCAGCGATCCAGTTCAGGATGGCGCTGCGGTCGTGGTCGATTGCGGGCGCTGTGCGCGCTTGTGGCGTTTGCAGGCCGGTCATTTTGATCGGATTGCCGGCCGCGCGAAATGTTGCATTCCCGTCGCTGTCCAGCACATCCACAACCATGTCGCGCGCCACCAATTGCGGGTCCGTCATCGCTTCGGCCACCGTTTGAATGGCTGCGGTGGGCACTCCGGCTGTGCGCAGCTGTTCAATCCATTCTGCCCGGGGTCGGCCCAAGGTCACCGCCTCGATCAATCGTTTGAGCAGCGGCGCGTTTTGGCACCGCGCCGCATTGGTGGCAAACTTCGCGTCATCCGTCAGGCCAAGGTCAAGAGTGGCTGAAAGCGCGGCAAACAGTTTGTCATTTCCAGCGGCAATCACGAACAACCCATCGCTTGCGCGATAGGTTTCGAACGGCGCGATCGAGGGATGGCGCGCGCCGTTCGGTTCGGGTGCGTGCCCGGTTGCGTGTGTGATCGCAATACCGTGTTCCAGAATGGCCAACTGACTGTCGAGCATGGAGACATCAATCTTGCGCCCCGCGCCATCACGCGCCCTGGCGTGCAAAGCCGCCAGAACGCCACTGGTCAGGTTCATCCCCGCCACGATATCACCCACGGATGCCCCCACCCGCACTGGATCACGCCCGCGTTCGCCGGTCATGGACATCACGCCGCCGCGTGCCTGCACAACCATATCATAGGCCGGCTCGTGCGCGTCAGGTCCGGTATGCCCAAAGCCTGAGACGGCCCCGTAGATCAGCCTTGGGTGGCGTTTATGCACAGTGTCCCAGCCATATCCCAAGCGGTCCATGACCCCGGGGCGGTAGTTTTCCAACAGGATGTCTGCGCGCGCCAGTAGGGCGTCAAAGATCGTGCGATCTGTCTGCGCTTTGAGGTCCAGCATGATGGCGTGCTTGCCCCGGTTGATTGTCGCGAAATACGCACTTTGATCGCCCAGAAAGGGCGGAAAAGCGCGGGTGTCATCGCCCCCGGGCGGTTCGACCTTGATCACCTTGGCCCCCAGATCGGCAAGGGTCATGGCGCAATACGGACCGGCCAGCACATGTGTCAGATCCAAAACGGTGATGTCGGCAAGCGGTGCGGTCATGGCGCGGCTCCAAAACGGTGTCTCGTTTCGGAGTAGCGTTCTGGGCCATCCGCTCCTTGATCTGGATCAGGTGCTGCGGGCGTGAAACACAAAGCCCAGCAAATTCATCAAGATTTGTGCTGCCAGGATCGCCGTGCTGCCGGTTTGGTCATAGTCTGGCGCAACTTCGACCAGATCAATGCCGACGATATCGTGCCGCTGTGCTGCGGCTTGCAGCATTTCAAGCACGTCATAGTAAAGGAACCCGCCGTGGCTGGGTGTCCCTGTTCCGGGCGCGATGGACGGGCAGAATGCGTCGATATCAATTGTGATGTAGAGCCTTGCATCCGCCGGGATCCGTTCGATCACCGCTTGGGGCCCGAGCGCGCGGGCCTGCCGTACCGACAAGATGTCAGACCCCATGGCGCGCGCGTCGGCGTACCCTTCTTTGGCGGTGGAGCTGACGTTGCGGATGCCCACTTGGGTTAGTCCGGTCACATAGGACTTTTCTGCCGCGCGCCGCATCGGGTTGCCATGCCCGTGTCGGACGCCGTGCCGTTCGTCAACAAAATCAAGGTGGGCGTCAATCTGCAGGATGTGGATCGGTCCCTGCGCGTCAAAGGCGCGGATACAAGGGATGTTGATCGAATGATCGCCACCGATGGTGACAGGAAGGGCCCCGGCAGCCAGTGCGGCCCGCACGCCCGTTTCGATGTTGCGGTGCGAGCCTTCGGTATCGGTGTGGATGATATCGGCGTCACCCATATCCACGATGCGGACGGTTTCGGGCAAGTAGGTGGCGTCATCCTCGTGATCATAGGCCCCGGCGTGCCCAAAGCTGAACAGGGTAGACGCTTCGCGCACCGCACGTGGACCAAACCGCGCGCCAGATCGCCACTGCGTGCCTGCATCAAACGGGGCCCCCAGGATCGCCACATCGGCGTCCAACGCGCCCCAATCCGCGACGTAAGCGCGTTTGCCAAAGGTTGCGATGCCCACAAAGGGCAGGTTCAGGCGGCCAGCATCATATCCATGTGTCATGGACCGCACTGTGGGCGTGGGCCGCTTTGGGTGCAAGCACCCTCATTCGCCCCTTTCCATTTGCCCCTTTTCATTTGCGCGGCCCCGTGAAATAGGGACGTGCCAACTGAAACTCCCTGTTGCGAGGTTGTGATGGAGATTCGTGAGGCCCTTACCTTTGATGATGTTCTGCTGGTTCCGGCTGCCTCGAGCGTGCTGCCCGGCACGGCCGACACCCGCACGCGCGTGACCCGCGCCATCGACCTTAACATCCCGCTGCTGAGTTCAGCCATGGACACGGTGACCGAAGGGCGCATGGCCATCGCCATGGCGCAGGCCGGCGGTATGGGCGTTGTTCACCGCAATCTCGATATAGAGGCGCAGGCCCGCGAGATCCGCCGCGTCAAACGGTTTGAGAGTGGTATCGTTTACAACCCCATCACTTTGCGCCCCGAACAGACGCTGGCCGATGCCAAGGCGCTGCAGGAACGCTACCGCGTGACCGGCTTTCCGGTTGTGGATGAGGCAGGTCGCGTGCTGGGCATCGTCACAAACCGCGACATGCGCTTTGCCAGTGACGACGCGACGCCGGTGTCCGTTATGATGACCTCCGACAACCTTGCCATTCTGGTTGAACCCGCTGACCGGGACGAAGCCATCAGCGCGATGAAGGCCCGCCGGATTGAAAAGCTGCTTGTGACTGACCAGGCGGGCAAATTGACCGGCCTGTTGACACTCAAGGATACTGAACAGGCGGTATTGAACCCGACGGCCTGCAAGGACGGGTTGGGACGGTTGCGGGTCGCCGCAGCCTCGACCGTCGGAGATGCCGGGTTTGAGCGGGCAGAAGCGTTGGTTGACGCCGGCGTGGATATGATCGTGATCGACACGGCGCACGGGCACTCCGAAGGGGTCGCCGACGCAGTGCGCCGCGCCAAGAACCTGTCAAACGAGGTGCAAATCGTCGCGGGCAACGTGGCGACCGGCGCTGCGACCCGCGCGCTGATTGATGCCGGGGCGGACGCGATCAAGGTTGGGATTGGCCCGGGTTCAATTTGCACCACACGCATGGTGGCCGGTGTGGGTGTTCCGCAATTGACGGCGATTATGGATTGCGCGGCCGCTGCGGGTGACATTCCGGTCATCGCTGACGGCGGCATCAAGTTTTCCGGTGATTTTGCCAAGGCCATCGCGGCCGGTGCCTCTTGTGCCATGGTTGGCTCTATGATCGCGGGGACAGACGAGTCCCCGGGCGAGGTCATCCTGTATCAGGGCCGCAGTTTTAAATCCTATCGCGGGATGGGATCACTCGGGGCTATGGCGCGCGGGTCCGCGGATCGGTATTTCCAGAAAGACGCAGCCAGCGACAAGTTGGTTCCCGAAGGGATCGAGGGGCAGGTGCCTTACAAAGGTCCAGCAGGCACCGTCATTCACCAACTGGTTGGCGGTTTGCGCGCGGCAATGGGATACACAGGCTGCGCCACGGTCGACGAAATGCGGCAGAACTGCTCTTTCGTGAAAATCACCGGTGCCGGTTTGAAGGAAAGCCACGTGCACGACGTGCAGATCACCCGCGAGTCGCCCAACTATCGCATCATGTGATCTGCAGATGATGCATCGCCACGTTGAACCAATGGGGCCGCAATGACCCCGGGCGCACGCATCGCGGCGGCTATCGGTGTGCTTGATGCGGTTGCAGCGGGGCAGCCCGCCGAACAGGCGCTGACCCGCTGGGGACGCGCCAGCCGCTATGCAGGATCCAAAGACCGCGCCGCCGTGCGCGATCACGTATTTGACGCCTTGCGCAATTGGCGCAGCGACGCGGTGCGCGGTGGTGGTACGTCCGGGCGCGCGCGCATGATCGGGCGGTGCCGTGCGGATGGCAGTGATCTTGACGCCCTTTTTGACGGAGTGGGTCACGCACCTGATCCGTTATCTGCGGCTGAACAGGCAGGCGGGTCGGATCCGACAGAGACGGGCGCGCGCTGGAATCTGCCCGATTGGATTTTGCCCCAGTTTACAGCAAGTCTTGGCGCGGTAGCCGAAGAAACCGCACTGGCGCTGTGCGCACGCGCGCCGATCACGCTGCGGGTAAATGTGGCTCGAACGACGCTGTCACAGGCGCAACAGGCGCTGGCCAAGGACGGGATCACCACAGCCGTAAACCCGCGTGCTGAAACCGCCTTGTCGGTCTCCGAAGGTGCGCGCAAGGTGCGGATGTCCACCGCATATTTGGATGGGCTGGTCGAATTGCAGGATGCGTCAAGTCAGGCTGCAACACTGTCCTTGCCTGTGCGTGGAACGGCGCTTGATTACTGCGCGGGCGGGGGCGGTAAATCGCTCGCACTGGCCGCCCAAGGGTGGGCGGTAACGGCCCACGATATTGATGCGCGGCGTATGCGTGACCTGGCCGAGCGTGCAGCGCGTGGTGGCCACGATATTGCATTGTGCGCGACGGATAAATTGGCAGAAAAAGGCCCGTTTGATTTGGTGTTTTGCGATGCACCCTGTTCTGGTTCGGGCGCATGGCGGCGCAGCCCGGATGCGAAGTGGAATTTGACACAAGACCGATTGGACGAGCTGAGCGCCATGCAACGCGACGTTTTGGACGCAGGACGCGCCCTGGTCGCGCCGGGCGGTCAGCTTGTATACGCAACCTGTTCCGTGCTGGGCGCTGAAAATGATGCCCAGATCGCGGCATTTCTTGAACGACACCCGGAATGGTCAGTCAGCGCAACCCACAGCTGGTGCATAGACGCGCATGGCGACGGCTTCTTTGCCGCGCAATTGACGCGCAACAGCGACTGAGTTGACGCAACCTAAAGTTTTACAACAACCGCTAAAGTTGTGCTACGCTCTTTTACGAGAGCGTGAAGTGCGGCGTGGATTAAGAGCTAGTTAACCGGTTTCGGCGCAAAAGATATGGAACGAATCTATTGGAATGAGGTCATCGGTGGCAGACAGCGCGTTTCGTTCACGCAAGTTTTCTCGGATTTCACAAATGGGATCGTCGCAGGCGCACAGCGTTTTGGGCGCGGCGGCTCTGCTGGGTGTGATGGCGCTTTTGGCGCCGGAACCGTTGATCCAGATGGGGCTGAGCGCGGCAGCCCTCGGGCTGATGGGGTTGGGCTTTGCCGTGACCCTCTCGGCGCGCAAAACCAAATCGACCCTCAATATGACCATGTCCGCCATCAGCGATTTCATCGAAAAAGACGCCTCGCCCAGTTTTGTGTGTGATGCGGACGGCGAAGTGCTGCGCGCCAATGCGGTTGCACGCAAGATGTATGCGGCGCGCAGTGGCGAAACGCTCGCCGGTGTTCTGCGCAATACATTTGCCAATCCCGGCGGTATCCTGTTTCGCCTCAAGGGGACTGCGGCACTTGATGGGGCCGCGCGCGAGGACATCGTGACGCGCAAAGGGCACATGCGCCTTGCGGTGCACGAAATGGGCGAGAACCAGTTCCTGTGGCGGCTCGAGGCGGTGCCGGATTCCGGGCAAGGGCGCGGCACGGATGGGCCCGGGCTTCCGATGATTATGACAGGGCGGACAGGTGCCGTTTTGTACATGAACGAAGGCGCGCGCGCTTTGGTTGGGGGGCGCGTGAAATCGCTGGATGCGGTGTTTGACAAGCTGCCCGTGAATTTTGGCCAAACCAACCGGATCACCACAAGCGAAGGGGTGGTGGAGGTGCTGGCCACCCAGGTTGACGCGGGCGCGGGCCGCTCTGCGGTTTATCTTTTGCCACCTACGGACAATGAGGCGCAGGGGGTCGTGTGGTCCTCGTTCGAGGATTTGCCGGTGCCCCTCGTGCGGTTTTCACCCGACGGCGTTGTGCTGAGCTTCAACCGCAAAGGGGCGGACCTGATAGGGACCGGCCTTGTGGAAGGTGCGCATATCGCTGAGTTGATGGAGGGGCTTGGCCGGCCCATTGCGGACTGGCTGGATGAAACCGTGTCCGGCCGGGCTGTTCAGCAATCAGAGTTCATGCGGCTCAAGCGTGCGGACAAGGAAATGTTCGTTCAGGTTGCGCTGAACCGTATGAGTGATTTGGGCAAAGTGTCAGTGGTCGGTGTACTTGCTGATGCAACTGAGCTGAAAACCCTCGAAGCGCAATTTGTGCAAAGTCAGAAAATGCAGGCGATCGGGCAACTTGCGGGCGGTGTCGCGCATGATTTCAACAATCTGCTCACGGCGATTTCTGGCCACTGCGATTTGCTGTTGCTGCGCCACGATCAGGGCGATTCCGACTATAGCGACCTTGTCCAGATCAATCAGAACGCCAACCGGGCTGCGGCATTGGTCGGGCAGTTGCTCGCCTTTTCCAGAAAACAGACTTTGCGCCCGGAAGAGCTTGATTTGCGCGATACGATGTCGGACCTGACGCATCTGCTCAACCGACTGGTCGGAGAAAAAGTGCGGCTGTCGCTGTCGCATGACCCGGTGTTGAAACCGATCCGCGCAGACAAGCGGCAGTTGGAACAGGTGTTGATGAACCTTGTGGTCAATGCGCGTGACGCGATGCCCGAGGGCGGTGAAATCGGGATTGAGACCGAATGTGTCACCTTGTCTGAACCACTCGACCGGGACCGGGTCAGCGTACCCGCGGGCGAATATGTGTGTTTGCGCGTCACTGATTCTGGCGTCGGCATCCCGGCGGACAAGCTGCAAAAGGTTTTTGAGCCGTTTTATACCACCAAAAGGACGGGTGAGGGGACCGGGCTGGGTTTGTCGACCGCTTATGGGATCGTGAAACAAACGGGCGGTTTCATTTTTGTTGACAGCACTTTGGGCCAAAGAACCTGTTTTTCCATCATGTTCCCGGTTCTTGAACATCCAGCCGCAAAACCCAAACCGCCAAGCAAACCCGCCGTTGCAGTCGAACCCAAACACGGTGACGGTGTCATTCTGTTGGTTGAGGACGAAGCACCGGTGCGTGCTTTTGCCAGCCGCGCGCTGCGGCTGCGTGGCTATACGGTGCTCGAAGCGGATTCTGCCGAAGCGGCCTTGAAAACGCTCGAGGATGAAAGCCTGAATGTGGATTTGTTTGTAACGGATGTCGTAATGCCGGGCAAAGACGGACCAAGCTGGGTCAAGGAGGCATTGATCGAACGCCCCGAAGTGCGTGTGGTGTTTGTGTCAGGCTACGCCGAAGACAGGCTGAGTGACCAACAAGACAGTATTCCCAACTCTGTGTTCTTGCCCAAACCGTTTTCTTTGAACGACTTGGCGGAAACGGTGCACAAACAGCTACACTAGAATGGCCTAGTCCGTAGCGATCCCGTCATAGAGCGTAAAGTCGTCCGCAAATTTGCGGCGGAATCGCTCTTCGACATCCGCCGACAGGTCCAGTTGCACCGAAGGTGAGACATTTTCACGGGTCAAGGAAAACTCGACTCCTAGGCGTTCCGTCAAAAACCGTTGCAGCCGAGGTTGATCTTCGTATCGAAACAAATGCGTCACGCCCGTTCCGTTGGGTTGACGCTCAAGGAATTTGAATTGGCTGCCGACGTCTGCAAATCCTGGTTTCTGCCCCTTCATGTACGCCAGGACAAAGTCGTCAAAACTGATCCCATGGGTGGCGTTGGGTTTGTCCTTCATGAACGGGCGCTGACGGTATCGCCACCAACTGCCCAACCAGCTGATCGGCTCTCGCATTACGGCCATCACTTCAAGTTCGGTGTCGCAGACCTTCAAGAACATGGGGCGGATAAAGCGGTTATACCGATAGACCGGCGCATGTTTCAGCATGGTAGGCTCTGAAATGACAAGGTCTGCGTGTGGGCGTAACGCGGCCTCATACGCCGTCGTACCCGTTTTGGGAACAGACAAAAACGCCAGTTTTGCCTTGTAAAACACCAACATATGCTCTGCCTCACCTACTTTTTGCCACGAAGGGCACAGGCGTAAACTACTCTTTAACACCTCGCGGCAAAAGGTAGGTACAGAGAATTTTATTGAAATGTTCTCTTTTTGATCTCATAAGGAACACAATGAGAACATCGACGCAGGACCGGCAGTGATTGCCGCCCCCCAGCGGGTATGACACAAAGGACCAAACCAATGGCAACGGCAGACCTTTTGACAATGACAGACAAGAAATCAGCAGACAAACAAAAGGCGCTGGACAGCGCACTGGCCCAGATCGAACGGCAGTTCGGTAAGGGCTCGATCATGAAACTTGGTTCGGAAGGGGCGGTGCAGGACATCAAGGCCAGTTCCACTGGCAGCCTGGGGCTTGATATCGCGCTTGGGATCGGTGGATTGCCGATGGGGCGGATTGTGGAGATCTATGGCCCCGAATCTTCAGGTAAAACGACGCTGACACTGCACTGCGTGGCCGAACAGCAAAAAACTGGCGGGGTGTGTGCGTTTGTTGACGCCGAGCACGCGCTGGACCCGCAATACGCCAAGAAGCTGGGCGTGGATATTGACGAGCTGCTGATTTCTCAACCCGACACCGGTGAACAGGCGCTTGAGATTACTGATACGTTGGTGCGCTCGGGTGCTGTGAACATGGTCATTGTAGATTCGGTTGCGGCCCTGACCCCGAAATCCGAGCTGGAAGGCGACATGGGCGACAGCAGCGTTGGTGTGCAAGCGCGACTGATGAGCCAAGCGATGCGCAAACTGACGGGTTCGATCAGCCGCAGCAATTGTATGGTCATCTTCATCAACCAGATCCGGATGAAGATCGGTGTGATGTTCGGCTCTCCCGAAACCACGACGGGCGGTAACGCGCTCAAGTTCTATTCGTCAGTGCGCCTCGACATCCGCCGCATCGGCGCCCTGAAAGACCGCGATGAGGTCGTTGGCAACGCAACGCGCGTGAAAGTCGTCAAAAACAAAGTGGCACCGCCGTTCAAACAGGTCGAATTTGACATCATGTACGGCGAAGGGATCTCGAAAATGGGCGAACTGCTCGACCTTGGGGTCAAGGCGGGCGTGGTCGAAAAATCAGGATCATGGTTCAGCTACGGTGACGAACGCATTGGTCAGGGTCGCGAAAACGCCAAGTCATTCCTGAAGGAAAACAGCCGCATTTCGCTGGACATCGAAGACAAGATTCGCGCTGCACATGGCCTTGATTTCGAGATGCCGGCACACGAAAAGACCGACGACGACGATATCCTCGAAGCGTAAGGCGACGCGCCGGGATCACTCAAGCAACGAGTGGAACGTGCGGGACGCCAAAGTTGTATGGAGCGGGGCATCACACATGTGGTGGCCCGTTTCGTTTGTGGACAGTGCCGCGCAGCAACGTTATGTCAAAGCGACCCCAAAGACGCGCCGGAGCCACCCCAATGCCATCGCTCAACGACATCCGTTCGACATTTCTGAATTACTATGAAAAACAAGGGCATGCGGTGGTCCCCTCCAGCCCGCTGGTGCCGCGTAACGACCCGACCCTGATGTTCGTGAACTCAGGCATGGTACAGTTTAAGAACCTGTTTACCGGTTTGGAAAAGCGCGATTATACGCGCGCAACCTCTTCGCAGAAATGTGTGCGCGCTGGCGGCAAGCACAACGATCTGGACAATGTCGGCTACACGGCGCGTCACCACACGTTCTTTGAAATGCTCGGCAACTTCAGTTTCGGCGACTATTTCAAACACGAGGCGATCCCGTTTGCGTGGAACCTGATCACTGGCGAATTCGGGATCTCCAAGGATCGTTTGTATGTCACCGTGTATCATACAGACGACGAAGCCTTTGAAATCTGGAAGAAAGTTGGCGTTCCTGAGGAACGGATCATTCGCATCGCCACGTCCGACAATTTTTGGCAGATGGGTCCAACCGGTCCTTGCGGCCCGTGTACCGAGATTTTTTATGATCATGGTGATCATATTTGGGGCGGTCCTCCCGGCTCGCCCGAGGAAGATGGTGACCGGTTCATCGAGATCTGGAACATCGTTTTCATGCAGAACGAGCAGTTCGAAGACGGCTCGATGGTCGATCTGGACATGCAATCGATCGACACAGGCATGGGCCTTGAACGGATTGGTGCGCTGCTCCAGGGCAGTCATGACAACTACGACACGGATCTGTTCAAATCGCTGATCGAGGCATCAGCGCATGCCACCGGCGTCGACCCCTACGGTGATCAAAACGTGCATCACCGGGTGATCGCAGATCACCTGCGCTCCACCTCTTTTTTGATTGCGGACGGTGTGATGCCGTCCAACGACGGGCGCGGATATGTTTTGCGGCGCATCATGCGGCGGGCCATGCGCCATGCCCATTTGCTTGGGGCCAAAGACCCGGTCATGTACCAGTTGGTGCCGGCATTGGTAAGTCAAATGGGCGTCGCTTACCCCGAATTGGGGCAGGCGCAGGCCCTCATCACCGAAACGCTCGAAGCCGAGGAAACCCGGTTCAAGCAAACGTTGGAACGTGGGTTGCGCCTGCTGGATGATGAAGTGCGCGCGTTGCCCGATGGGGCCGAACTGTCGGGCGATGCGGCGTTCAAGCTCTATGACACGTTCGGCTTTCCGCTTGACCTAACACAAGACGCCCTGCGGGAAATGGGGCGCAGCGTGGACACTGACGGGTTTGATACGGCTATGGCCGCTCAGAAAGCCAAGGCGCGGGCCGCTTGGTCAGGTTCGGGCGAGGCTGCGGATGCGAGCGTCTGGTTTGATGTGGCTGATGCCGAAGGGACAACCGATTTTCTCGGATATGACACTGAAACTGCCGAAGGGCAGATCGTGGCGCTGGTCGTTGATGGCACTCAATCGGACAGTGCGTCTGAAACTGTGCAGATTGCCCTGAACCAGACACCGTTTTACGCGGAAAGCGGCGGGCAGGTGGGTGACTGTGGCATGATCCGCACCGAAACTGGCGAAGCCCGCGTGACCGACACCCGTAAAACGGCCGGTGTGTTCATTCACATTGCCGATGTGGTAAAAGGCAGCATTACCAAGGGCCAAGCCGCTGTTCTTGAAGTGGATCACGCACGACGGACGTCCATCCGCGCCAACCATTCGGCCACCCACTTGCTGCACGAAGCTTTGCGCGCAGCCCTTGGCGACCACGTGGCGCAGCGCGGTTCGCTCAATGCGCCTGACCGGCTGCGGTTTGATTTCAGCCACGGCAAGGCGCTGAGTGCCGCGGAGTTGGAACAGGTGGAGGCTGAGGTTAACGCCTACATCCGGCAGAACGATGTGGTGGAAACCCGCATCATGACCCCAGACGATGCGCGTGGATTGGGCGCACAGGCCCTGTTTGGTGAAAAATACGGCGACGAAGTGCGTGTGGTTTCGATGGGCAAGCACATCGGTTCGGGCAAGGGGACGGGTGGTGACACCTACTCGCTCGAATTGTGCGGCGGTACGCATGTGAACCAAACAGGTGATATTGGCGCATTTGTGACGCTTGGCGACAGCGCCTCAAGTGCTGGTGTGCGCCGGATTGAGGCGCTGACAGGCCAGGCTGCGATGGACCACCTGCGCGGCCAAGATCAGGTTCTGGCTCAAGCGGCTCTTGAACTGAAGGCACCGGCGCAGGATGTTCCGGCGCGGATCAAATCCTTGATGGAAGAACGCAAAGCGCTTGCCGCAGAGGTTGCCCAGTTGCGACGTGATCTGGCGATGTCCGGCGGCGGACAGGCCGCACCCGAAGCGGAGGATGTAAACGGCACCCCGTTCTTGGCCCAGGTTCTGACCGGGGTGACGGGCAAGGATTTGCCGGCCCTGATTGACGAGCATAAACAACGACTTGGCAGCGGTGCCATCCTGCTGATTGCAGAGGCTGACGGCAAAGTTGCCGTTGCTGCCGGCGTGACTGAGGACAAAACCGGCACCGTGAGTGCGGTCGATCTGGTCAAAGCGGCCGTTGTGGAGTTGGGCGGCAAAGGGGGCGGTGGGCGCCCCGACATGGCCCAGGGTGGTGCCAAGGATGCCAGCAACGCGGACGCCGCCATTGCAGCCGCAAAAGCAGTGATAGGAGCATAAGATGCCAGCACTTTGGATTGCGCACGTCACCGTCACGGAAGAGGAGGCGTATAAAAAATACGCAGCCGGGGCCACGGTCGCCATTGCCGATCACGGAGGCACGTTTATCGCTCGGGGGGGGCGGTATGTGCAACTTGAGGGGACAGACCGCCCGCGCAACGTCGTCGCCAGGTTCCCGGACGTGGAAACCGCCGAGCGCTGCTATCACTCCGACGCCTATCAAGCCGCGCTTGCGTTTGCGCGCGGGGCGTCAGAACGCGAATTGCTGATCGTCGAAACAACCGAATAGACGCGCCACTTGATTTCTGCCGAGCACGCGGACACGATCCAAGGATCAACCGCAGTCGGAGGAAGAAACGATGATTGGGTGTTTTTCAGTCAGTTTGTCGGTCAAGGACCTGTCCGCATCCCGCACGTTTTACGAAGCACTTGGGTTTGAAGCCGCACATGGCGACATGGCCCATGGGTTTGTGATCATGCAGAATGGGACGACCAAGATTGGTCTGTTTCAAGGGATGTTCGAGGGCAACATCCTGACATTCAATCCAGGGTGGGACGACACTGCACAGGTGCTCGACACGTTTGAGGACGTGCGCGCAACGCAATCTCGACTGCAATCGCAGGGAATAGCCATCTCGGTACCGACCGAGGCGGACGGCACAGGGCCAGCAAGTATCCAGATCGTGGATCCGGACGGCAATGTGATCATGCTAGATCAACACGTGGGCCGGCCTTTAGATCAGTCCTGAGCGGTCTTTTCCGTGCCAAAACCGCAGCCTGCATTCAGCTTGCGCGCGCCATCCGCTTGCGCTCGTGCGGGTCCAGATACCGCTTGCGCAGCCGGATTGCGTTGGGCGTAACCTCGACCAACTCGTCGTCGTCGATATAGGCGATCGCCTCTTCCAATGACATCGTGATTGGTGTCGTCAGGCGCACGGCCTCATCTGTGCCAGAGGCGCGCACGTTCGTCAGCTTCTTGCCTTTCAACGGGTTCACTTCCAGATCGTTGTTGCGGCTGTGTTCGCCGATGATCATGCCCGTATACACATCAGCCTGGCTACCAATGAACATGCGTCCACGCTCTTCGAGGTTCCACAGGGCAAAAGCCACCGACTGCCCGTTTTCCATGGAAATCAGAACACCTGCGCGGCGTCCCGGAATTGGGCCCTTGTGCGGTGCCCATTCGTG
>JBCCBC010000024.1:0-16667 GCA_039814435.1 Pseudomonadota bacterium | reverse complement strand
TGAGCTTTTTGCGGTCGGCGGCGTTTGTGATCTTGCGGGAAATACCGCCACCGCGGGCTGTGTTGGGCATCAGGACGCAATACCGACCGGCAAGGCTCAGATAGGTGGTCAGAGCCGCACCCTTGTTGCCCCGCTCTTCCTTGACGACCTGCACCAGCAGGATCTGGCGCACTTTGATGACTTCTTGGATCTTGTAGCGACGTGGGCGCGGTTTGCGGGCCGGGCGGATATCTTCGCTGTCGTCCTCATCGGCAACGGATTCGATGCTGTCATCTTTCGATGTGGCATCTGCGCCTTTGGCGTCTTCCTCATCGTCGTCCGCACCTTCGGCCTCAACCACGGGTGCATCGCTTGTGTCTGCCTCCACAACTTCATCAGCGGCAGGCGTTTCAACCGGGGTCTCTGCCACGGTTTCCATGGGCGATGCGGCCTCGTCTGCGGGGATTTCACCCTCAAGGTCGATGGTCTCCATACCCTCGATCTCGGACGTCGCCTTGGGATCGCTGTCGGTTGTCTTGGCCGCTTTGGAGCGTGACGAAGACCGGCTGCGCGACGATTTCGGCTTGGGCTTTTCCTCGGCCTCGTCGCGGGCGCGTTGCGCTTCGACATAGGCGCGTTCTTCTTCCATCAACGCTTCGCGGTCGGCGACGGGGATCTGGTAGTAGTCCGGGTGGATTTCAGAAAAGGCGAGGAAACCATGACGGTTGCCGCCATAGTCCACAAATGCTGCCTGAAGCGAGGGTTCGACCCGTGTTACTTTTGCAAGGTAGATGTTGCCAGCAAGCTGGCGTTTGTTTTCGGATTCAAAGTCAAATTCCTCAACCTTGTTTCCGTCCACCACCACGACGCGGGTCTCTTCCGCGTGGGTGGCATCGATAAGCATTTTCTTTGGCATGAAAGTCCATTGCACACACGACCATACCGCCCACCCGGGGGTGCCGATTTGCGTCTAGGGTGTCTTGTTAAAGCGATCTGTGACACGCGGCAGGCCTGACCCGAAGGGCCTTCTGCAGGGGATATGTCTGTCCTCACGCGCGTCATCGCGGTTCTTCTCCGACACGACTCACCCGTTCGGGCGGCGTATCCGTTCATAAGCTGCGCCAGACCTCGGTCTGCGTCAGCATCTCGTGGCCCTTTTACAGGCCCAATCGGTCTGGTTTTTCTGGCGGGGCGTACCCACAATCCAAAATTTACCAGCGAAACTCGTATCCGGGACGACGCTGATGCGCGTCGAAGCCCCATCCTCTTAGATAAGGGGATTGAGGGGCCAATGACAATGGGCAATCGCGTCGCGCGTGTGGCTCAGCGGGTGTGTACTGCGTTTAGACCCAGTGCGGTGCCACCAAGATGGGCAACGGCCGCCCAAAGATCTTGTGCCACGTACTGACCAAGATCGGGCAGCGGCACATCGGGCGGGCGCAGGTCGGGCACTTGCGCAACATGGCAACCGGCGCGCGTGGCAGACATCACGCCGCGATCGCTGTCCTCGAACGCAGCACACCGCGCCGGATCCACCCCAAGGGCCGCCGCCATCTCAAGATAAGGGGCCGGATCGGGCTTGTTTGCCGACACTTCATCCCCGCCCGTGACCTTTTCAAAAAACCCACTCAGACCTGCGACCTCAAGGTGGTGGCGCGCGCGGGCCCCGTGGGTCGAGGTGACAACGGCCATCCGGCCCCCCTGCCCGGCCAGTGCCTGCAATGCGTTCAGCACCGTGGGTTTCGGCGCCGCATGCATGCTCAGATGCGCGGCAACTGCGGCCTGCCAGCGGGTTTCAAAAGCCTGGGCCTCAGCCTTGCTGCCCAGATAGTCGGACAGGCGGCGCATCGATTCCGCCCCGCTGGATCCCACAAGGGTCAGGAAAAATGCGCGAATATCTGCAGGTGTGCGCCCTGTTGGGGTCAACAAAGCGATGGAATGTTCGAGAAACACGCGTTCGCTGTCCAGCAACAGGCCATCCATATCAAACAGATAGGCATCAGGCTGGATGATGGGCAAAGCCATGGGCGGGATCCTGTCAGATTGCGGCATCCGCGATATCTGACAGGTGCGCCGCGTCCACGTAAGCTATAATCGCACGCGGCGCGGTCACATCTTTTGACACATCGTCATGTGGCGTTACGACAGATAGTCCGACCGCTGCAGGCTGTACTTGGCCATCTTTTCGTTCAACGTCCGACGTGGCAGGCACAGCTCATCCATGACGGATGCAATGGATCCCTTGTGGCGGCGCATCGTGTTGTCGATCAGCATCCGCTCAAACGCTTCGACATACTCCTTCAGCGGCTTGCCTTCGGTGGTCATCACAGGTTGCATTTCCTCGTGATCGTTCATCAGCAGTGACGCGATGGATCCGGTGCCACGGCGGGCTTGCAACACGGCGCGCTCTGCGATGTTGATCAGCTGGCGCACATTGCCGGGCCACGGGGCCTGCAACAGCTGGGCGGCTTCCTGAGCCGAAACTTTGGGGGCCTCACAGCCGTATTCGTCTGCAAACTGCTCTCCCAACCGGGTGAACAGGGTCAGGATGTCCTCGCCCCGTTGGCGCAACGGAGGCACGGTGATTTTCAGCGCGGCAAGGCGGTAAAACAGATCGGGGCGCAGCGCGTCTTCGCAGGTGCGCCCCGCCTCTTGCATGTTGCAGATGCCCACGATGCGGGTCTCTGCCGGGGTGCCCTGCTCGTTGATCACGGACAACAGGCGCGCTTGCAGGCTCTCGCTCAGGGCTTCGATATCTTCCAGCACCAGCGTCCCGCCGCGGGCCTCTTCCATGGCAGGCAGTTGGGCGTCTTCGGGCTGCATTGGCCCAAACAGGCGCTTGGTCAGCGCCTCTTCTTCCCAGGCCGAGCAGCTGACCAAAACAAACCGCTTGCCCGCACGGCTGCCAACCGCGTGCAGGGCATGGGCGACCAGCGTCTTGCCTGTGCCTGTCTCACCATCGATCAGTACGTGCCCGTCGGCCTGGCCCAGGTCGAGAATATCCTCACGCAGCCGCTCCATCACCGGAGACTGGCCGATCAGCTTTTTCATCAACTGGCCACCATCAGACAACTCGCGGCGCAAAGCGCGGTTGTCCATCGTCAGGCGGCGCGCGCCCGTCGCCTTTTTCGCCAGCTCGCTCATGCGATCCGGGTTGAACGGCTTTTCGAGAAAATCAAAGGCACCGACGCGCATCGCCTCTACCGCCATGGGCACATCACCGTGGCCCGTGATCATGATCACCGGCAGGGCGCTGTCGTTGCCCATCAGCTTTTTCAGAAACTGCATCCCGTCCATGCCGGGCATCTTGATATCTGAAATGACGATGCCGGGATATTCAGGCCCCAGCACTTTCAACGCGTCTTCGGCGCTGGCAAATGTTTCAGTGTCATAGCCCGACAGGGCCAACCACTGGCTGATGGACTGGCGCATGTCCTGCTCGTCATCGACAATCGCGATCTTCATGGCTTGGGTCATTTTGGGCTACTCCGCCGCTGCAATATTCTTTTCTTTGCCACTGCCCTCATCGAGGATGGGCAACTGCATTTCAAATACGGCCCCGCCCGATTGTCCGTTACGGGCGGTCAGCCGTCCTCCCAAATCGTTCACAATGCCGGAGGAGATGGCAAGGCCCAAGCCAACGCCGTCGCCGGGCTGCTTGGTGGTGTAAAACGGCTCAAACAATGCATCCAAATCCACAATTCCCGGCCCATTGTCGCGCACCGTCAGGGTGGCGGTTTCGCCGGCCGACAAGATGATATCGACCTGCGGCTCACTCTCTGACTTGGTGGCATCGATTGCATTGCGCAAGAGGTTGACCATCACCTGCTCAATGCGCAGCCGGTCCCCGAGCACCTCAATGGGTTCAGGGGGCACCACGCGATTGATCAGCACGCGGCGCTGGCGCAATTGCGGCTCCATCATGGAGAGGGACGAGGCCAGCGCATCACCCATGTTTACTGGGCTAAACACGTCCTGGCCCTTGCGGGCATAGGACTTGAGCTGCCGGGTGATTGCGCCCATCCTTTCGATCAGATCGTCGATACGGCCAAAGCTGACAACCGCCTCGTCCGGGCGGTTGCGGCGCAACAGCAATCGCGCACCGGCCAGATAGGTTTTCATGGCCGCCAGCGGTTGGTTCAACTCATGGCTGACAGCCGCCGACATCTCTCCCAATGCTGCCAGTTTCGAAGACTGCTCAAGGGTTTGCTCGGCCACTGCAAGGTCCTCTTGCACCCGTTTTCGTTCGGCAATTTCCCGCTGCAACTGTGCGTTCAGATGGCGAAGCTCTGCCGACTCGCGCGCAAACAGCGCCAAGCGCAACGCCGAGCGCCGGTTCATTGCGTAAAAAGCAAGCGCCAGCAAAATCGCGAATCCCATGATTTCAAGCGCCAGGACCCCGTTCACCCGCTCGCGTACCGACGCATAGGTGGTGAATGACGTCATGCGCCAGCCTCGGAACGGGATGCGGGATTCAAGGCGCATCACCCCCTCCCCCTGCAAATACGCATCCGCAGGCAGCGCCGTCCAATCGGCCGTGGCCCGGATCGCGCGCTCAATCGCGCTTTGCGGGGTCTGGCGCGCCAGTGCGTCCTCTTCGGTGCGTCCCCGCCAGCGGGGTTCGGTCGCAAGGATAATCTGGCCAGTGCTGTCTGTGACCAGAACAGCCGCCGATATCCCGGCCCAGGCCCGCTCAAAACTGCGCAGATCCACCTCGACAGCAATGACCCCCAACGTCTCGCCGCCCGCCGTGATCCGGCGCGAATAGGTGAACACGAAACCACCGGACTCGCGGGGTGCTACGGTAAACACGGTGTCCGTCGCCCGCCACGCATCGATGAAAAACGGCTCTGCGCGATAACTTGTGCCCAAACGGTTGCGATCGGTGGCTGCGACTGCGCGCCCATCTGCATCCAGCAGGATCAGGTTGGCGGCGCCAATTTCCTCAACAAAGGAAATCAGGCGCTGCGTGGACTGCTGGTAATCCGTCGAATTCAACGCCCCGATCAGTGTCGGATCCCGGGCCAGCAGTTGCGGCACAATTGCGTTTTGACGCAGCTCGCTCAGCAGATTTCCGGAGTAAAGCGCCAGCCGCAGTTCCGCGCGGTTGCGCGTGGTTTCGGTAAATCGGTCGGTCAACAAGCGGTTGGTGAAATACACCGTGGCGACCGCTGCCAGCATTAGCGCAACCAGGGCAAGCCGCACGCGCCAACTTGTGCTGCGCGGTCGAGGACGCGCAAGTGTGCCGTTTGGTGTGGGGTCTTGTGCCATCAGGCGACTTTACGGGCAGTGGGCCCGCCGCTCAAGTCACGCCGAGGTCAGTTGCCCCGCCACTGCGCGAAACAGCGCCTGCCCGTCCGTTCCGCCATGGCCTGAATCCGCCGCCCGCTCGGGATGAGGCATCATACCCAGGACGCGCCGGTTCTCCGACAGGATGCCCGCCACGTCGCGCAACGACCCGTTCGGGTTGTCCGTGTAGGAAAACGCGACCCGGTCTTCGCCGTGCAACGCATCCAACGTGGCCTGATCCGCATAGTAGTTGCCGTCGTGATGGGCAATCGGAATGTCGATCACATCGCCTGCATTGTAGCCTTCAGTGTAAATCGATTGCGATGTCTCAACCTTCAAACCCACCGTCTTGCAGATGTATTTGAGGCCCGCATTACGCAACAACGCCCCTGGCAGCATGCCGGTTTCGGTCAGCACCTGAAACCCGTTGCACACACCCAGAACATACCCACCGCGATCACCGTGCGCCTTTACCGCCCGACAGATCGGCGAATTGGCAGCAATGGCACCGCAGCGCAGATAGTCACCAAAGGAAAATCCACCCGGCACACCGACGATGTCGACACCCGCAGGCAGATCTGTGTCCTTATGCCAGACCATCTCAACATCCGCGCCCGCAGCCCGGAACGCCACTGCCAGGTCGCGATCACAGTTTGACCCGGGAAAAACGACTATAGCCGCCTTCATGACATATCGACCCGGTAGCTTTCGATCACAGTATTGGCGAGCAGTTTTTCACACATCGCCTCGACATCAGCCGCACTGGCCCCTTCGGCCAGGTCCAGCTCAATCACCTTGCCCTGGCGCACGCCGTTCACTCCGTCAAAACCCAATGCACCCAAGGCATGGCGCACCGCCTCGCCCTGCGGGTCCAAAACACCGTTTTTCAGCATCACATGCACAGTCGCTTTCATGCCCACACTCTCTTCATTGTTCTTCAAATATGCACTTCAACACTCAATTGATGAGGGTCGGCTTGGTGATGGGCGTCGATGTCTTGGGCAACACACCCAAACGGCGGGCCACCTCGGTATACGCATCGGCCAACGATCCCAGATCGCGGCGGAACACATCCTTGTCCAGCTTCTGCCCGGTCTCGATATCCCACAAGCGGCAACTATCCGGGCTGATTTCATCGGCAATGATCAGGCGCTGGAAGTCCCCGTCATAGACACGGCCAATTTCGATCTTGAAATCGACAAGCCGGATGCCGACGGCCAACATGACGCCAGACAGAAAGTCGTTGACGCGCAAGGCGAGGCTCAGGATATCGTCCATGTCCTGCTGGCTGGCCCAGCCAAAGGCGGCAATGTGCTCTTCGGTGACCAGCGGATCGCCAAGGGAATCGTCCTTGTAGCAATACTCGACAATCGGCCGGGGCAGTTGCGTGCCCTCTTCAATCCCCAACCGCTGGCTCATGGTGCCCGCAGCATAGTTGCGCACGATGACTTCCAGCGGGATAATCTCGCAAGAGCGCACCAGCTGCTCGCGCATGTTCAAACGCTTCATGAAATGCGTCGGCACGCCAATCTGGCCCAGCCCGGTCATGAAAAACTCGCTCAGGCGGTTGTTCAACACGCCCTTGCCCTCGATCACGTCCTTTTTCTGCGCGTTAAAGGCGGTCGCATCATCCTTGAAATACTGCACAATCGTGCCGGGCTCCGGGCCTTCATACAGGATCTTGGCTTTGCCTTCGTAAATCTTTTTGCGTCGCGCCATGGGCGTCCTCTCGCTTGCTGGCGGGCTTTGAGTCTGGCACGCCTTTGCGCCCTCATAAGCAATCGGGTCATATGCCGCAAGCAAAGGGGTTGCACAGGCCCCTCACCCTCCGCATATCTTAACGAACGATGCCACGAAACAGAGGTTTGGCCCATGAGTTCCTTTGACGACCGCGAAAACGCATTCGAAAACAAGTTCGCCCACGACGCAGAAATGCAGTTCAAGGCGGATGCGCGCCGCAACAAATTGCTGGGTCTCTGGGCTGCCGAATTGCTGGGCAAATCAGGTGATGCCGCCGCAGACTATGCCCGCGAAGTTGTCAAATCCGACTTCGAAGAAGCCGGTGATGAAGATGTCTATCGCAAAGTCTCGGGCGATCTGGGCACCAAAGCGGACGAGGCGACGATCCGGGCCAAGATGTTAGAACTGATGGCCGAGGCCAAAGCGCAGCTGATGAGTGAAACAAGCTAAATCAATCCCTTATGGGGCGTCTTTGACACACACAGAAACGCGTATGCCGCCCCG
Source organism: Pseudomonadota bacterium (assembly GCA_039814435.1). Taxonomy (GTDB): domain Bacteria; phylum Pseudomonadota; class Alphaproteobacteria; order Rhodobacterales; family Rhodobacteraceae; genus Tateyamaria. The sequence goes on along the minus strand of JBCCBC010000024.1, from coordinate 9,155 downwards.
GTCTGCGCGTTTTTACGCATTATTCGACCCGAACCGGGATGCGCGTTAATCTTTGCAACACCTTGCCTATCTAACCCTGATCTCGGGTAAGTGGTCTGGGAGTAGTGAGTTCATGCGAGCAGTTTTTGTATCGACCCGGTTGCGGGCCGGAATGCGGTTCGGTGTGCCGTTTTTGATCCTTGCAGGCTGCGCACTTGCGCTGCGGGACGCTGTATCGGCGGATGTGGTTCTGGCCCTTCCAGATCAACTATCAAACATCTCGACCCTGCAATGGGTACTGGCCGCCGTACTTACTATGGGCAGTTTTCTGGCCGTGGCACAATATGACCGCCTCGCGCACAAAGCCCTCAAAACAGGCATTTTGCCAAACCGCGCCCGCGCCAGCGGGGCGATCGGCATCTCATTGGGCCAAACGCTTGGGTTTGGACTGGTAACGGGCGCGTTGGCGCGTTGGCGCATGCTGCCGGACTTGACCCTTGTGGCGGCCTTGCGGCTGTCTGCGTTTGTGTCGATGACCTTTGTGGTGGCTTGGGGCCTTGTGACGGCGGCCATGTGTTTGACGCTACCGGCGCCAGGCTGGACGTTCTGGCCCGCACTTGGCGCGATGACACTGGCCCCTGCCCTCGCGCTTGCTTTGTTCTGGTGGCCGCAAGTTCGCATCCTCGGGCGCGATGTACCACTTCCCACTTTGCCGTTGGCAGGGGCAATCCTGGGATGGACGGTGCTTGATACGGTTCTGGCGGCTGGCACCCTTTTTGTGCTTTTGCCTGCTGAAACAATTGGATTTGCGCCCTTTTTTCCCCTGTTCCTGATCGCACTCGGCACAGGGCTCGTCTCCAACACACCCGGCGGCGTTGGCCCGTTTGAGTTGGTCTTGCTTGCCGCCGCTCCGGTGTCGGATCCTGCCCCGCTGTTGGCGGCGATCCTCGGCTACCGGCTGATCTACTACGCGTTGCCAGCCGCTTTCGGTGCCGTAATGATGTTGCGCCCCTTTGCGCCCACATACGCTCGCCCGGTGGCCGCCCGCGCGCAAACCAAAGCGGTGCCGCGCAGTGAGGCGTTTGCCATCCTGCAAAACAACGGATCCATGCACGAGGCGGGCAACACGACATTGCCACTTTGGCCAACAGGTCAAACGCTGACCCTGTTTACGGATCCCATCACAGGGTCCGGCGCATCCGCTTTGCAGCAGCTTAAAACGGCTTCTCAGGATCAAGGCTGCGTGCCCTTTGTCTATAAATCAGAGGCTCGGATGGCGGCCCATGCGCGGGCAGCTGGCTGGCGCGTGCTGCATCTTGCTGATGATGCGCTGATTGACCTTGACGGTTACACACTCGACATACCGGCGCGGCGGACGTTGCGGCGCAAACTGCGCGCTGCGCAAAAGGCGGGGATCATGATCCGAACCGGCGCACCATTGCCGACAGATGCGATGGCGCGCATCGACAGCAGTTGGCAAGCCACCCATGGGCAAGCACGCGGCGGCAGCATGGGGCGCTATTGTCCCAAATACATCGCACACCAATGGGTTGGTTGCGCCTATCGCGAGGGGGCTCTGATCGCTTTTGTCACCGCCCACACTGCGCAGGACGAGTGGTGCCTTGACATCATGCGCCACGACAATGACTTGCCGGACGGCACCATGCACGCGCTTGTTCATACCGCAATCAGCGCAGCACAGCGGGCGGGGACGGCGCGGTTCAACCTTGCGGCCACTCCGGCATGTCCCAACCCAAGCAGCGCATTCTGGCGGTGGGCCGCGTTCCAGATCGCAACACGCGCAGGCGCATCGGGGCTGCGACAGTTCAAATCCAGCTTTGCGCCCCGTTGGGCCCCGCGCTATGCCGCCGCGCGCAGTTGGGGGGAGCTTGCCCTCGGCCTTGCCGACATTGCACGCGCAATTCACAACCCGCCTCCGCTCACCAGGCAAAATACAAATCCAACTCATAATCGAGATGAAAATTATGAAGTGGCCTCAAGTCACGCCGCGTGAGAAGACGTAATCCTTCCCGCGCGCGAGGTGACGCAGATGACCAATGCCCTGACACAGTTGTTGAACGAAAAAGGCACGGTGCTGGCCGATGGGGCCACGGGCACCAACCTGTTCAATATGGGGTTGATGTCTGGCGATGCCCCCGAAATGTGGAACGAAGAGCAGCCAGAAAAGATCACCGCCCTTTATCAGGGGGCCGTGGATGCCGGCAGCGATATCTTTCTGACCAACTCTTTCGGGGCCAACGCATCCCGTCTGAAACTGCATGATGCAGGTCACCGTGCCTTTGAGCTTAGCAAGATCGCCGCGGAACTGGGGCGCAACGTGGCGGACAAATCCGAGCGCACCGTGATTGTTGCAGGCTCTGTCGGTCCTACGGGCGATATCATGGAACCTGTCGGCACGCTCAGCCACGCCGACGCGGTAGAAATGTTCCACGAAACGGCTGCCGGTCTCAAAGCGGGCGGCGCCGACATCGGCTGGCTTGAAACCATCTCTGCACCCGAAGAATACACCGCTGCCGCCGAAGGGTTCGCGCGCGCAGACCTGCCATGGGTCGGCACGATGAGCTTTGATACCGCCGGTCGCACCATGATGGGGTTGACGAGCACGGGCATGACAACGCTGGTGGCCGGTCTTGACAATGCGCCGCTGGCTTTTGGTGCCAATTGCGGCACAGGGGCATCCGACCTGTTGCGCACCGTACTTGGCTTTGCCGCGACGGGGACACAAACACCCCTGATCGCCAAGGGCAACGCAGGCATCCCCAAATACCACGACGGGCACATCCACTACGATGGCACGCCGGAACTGATGGCTGACTATGCTGCCCTTGCGCGTGATTGCGGGGCCAGCATCATTGGCGGATGCTGCGGCACAACGCCCGAACATCTGCGCCACATGCGCGAGGCGCTTGATACGCGCCCAAAACGCACCGCACCCAGCCTCGAAACGATTGTCGACAAACTCGGCGGCTTTTCTTCTGCCACGGACGGTACGGGCGATGGTGACACCCCCACACGCAAGCGGCGCGGGCGCCGAGCGGCCTAAAACAGGCTCAGCTGATCGCTGTCCGGGCGGGGACGCTCGAACAGATCCGTGCGCATAGGCGGCGCATTCTCTTTCAATCCCAAACGCTTGATGGCGACCTTGAACCGATGCGCGACAATCTCTGCATAAGGCCCCTCTCCGCGCATCCGGTGCCCCCACCGCGCGTCATAGGCCTTGCCACCATGCATTTCGCGCAAACGGGCCATCACGCGGTCGGCGCGGTCCGGGTAGTGTTCGGCCAACCACTCTTGCCACAGCTGCGACACCTCGCGGGGCAAACGCAGCATGATCCAACTGGCGCTGCGCGCGCCAGCACCCTTGCCCGCCTCCAGAATGGCCTCCAATTCCGGGTCACTCAGCGCGGGCACCATGGGCGAGGCCATGATGCGCACGGGCACACCCGCCTCCGACAATCGGCGGATCATAGTCAGGCGGCGCTTGGGGGCCGGGGCCCGCGGCTCCATCTTGCGCGACAGGGCTGGATCCAGCGTGGTGACGGACACACCCACGCGCACCAGACCCCGCAGCGCCATCCGAGACAAAATATCGATATCACGTTCAATCAGCGTGCCTTTGGTGACGATTGCAACGGGATGGCCACAGGCCTCCAACACCTCAAGGCACCGGCGCATGATGCCATAGTCACGCTCGATCGGCTGATAGGGATCCGTGTTCGTGCCAATCGCCATCGGGGCCACCTTGTACGCCTTGCGCCCCAATTCGGCGCGCAACACATCCGGCGCATCCGGGCGCGCAACCAGCCGCGTTTCGAAATCAAGACCGGGCGACAGACCCAGATACGCGTGGCTTGGGCGGGCAAAGCAATAGACACAGCCATGCTCGCACCCGCGATAGGGATTGATCGCACGGTCAAATGGCAAATCCGGCGACCGGTTGTAGCTGATGATGCTGCGCGGGCGTTCCACGCTGACTTCGGTGCGCAATGTCGGCACATCCTCGTCCCGGTCCCACCCATCCGCCTCCCTATGACGGGTCAGCGGATCAAAGCGCCCGACGACGTTTGTGACCGCGCCGCGTCCCTTGGCCGTAGCTGTCTGCAAATCAGGTTTCATATGCCCAAAATAGAACAATACCAGAACATACACCAGAAAAGAGTTCGAAAACAGAGCACCCCCCTGCACGAAAGTGATCATCTGCGTCGCGCAAGACGCGGGTCATGTCGCAATTCGGACAGTCCGCCTGCGACATTTTGAACGATAAATCAAGGAATAGGCACCAGGTCGACGCACCTGAACCACAAGGAACGCCCATGTCAGACGAAGACGAAATCATCCTGTCCGAACTTGATGACGAAGAGCTTGTTCAACAGATGTTTGACGATCTCTACGACGGTCTCAAAGAAGAGATCGAAGAAGGGGTCAACATTTTGCTGGAACGCAAATGGCAACCCTATGACGTGCTGACCAAGGCACTTGTGGGTGGTATGACGATTGTGGGGGCCGATTTCCGCGATGGCATCCTGTTTGTGCCCGAAGTGCTGCTGGCCGCCAACGCGATGAAGGGTGGCATGGCCATCCTCAAACCGCTGTTGGCCGAAACCGGCGCGCCACGTGTGGGCAAGATGGTGATTGGCACAGTCAAAGGTGACATTCACGATATCGGCAAAAACCTCGTTGGTATGATGATGGAGGGGGCCGGGTTCGAAGTGGTCGACCTTGGTATCAACAACCCGGTGGAAAACTACCTCGGGGCCATCGAAACCGAAGGTCCAGACATCGTGGGTATGTCCGCTCTCCTCACCACAACCATGCCTTATATGAAGGTGGTGATTGACACGATGGTCGAACAAGGCATTCGCGACGACTACATCGTGCTGGTCGGTGGCGCGCCCTTGAACGAAGAGTTCGGCAAAGCCATCGGCGCTGACGCCTATTGCCGTGACGCCGCTGTGGCTGTGGAAACGGCCAAGGATTTCATGGCCCGCAAACACAATCAGATGGCTGCGGGGTAATACGGGGCCTTAACGGTTGAACATCTTTGGGCCCCGCCACCTTTTGGCGTGGGCCCTTTTTGGTAAGAGACATGCAGATTGATGACCAGACTCTGACCCAAACCGGCCTTGCTGCCAGTGGCAGCGGGCGCATCCTGCTGATCGCTTGCGGGGCGTTGGCACGTGAGATCATTGATCTTAAGGCCGCCAATGGTTGGACGCATATGGATCTGACCTGCTTGCCGGCGAAACTGCACCTCTACCCCGACCAAATCACAGGCGCGGTGCGTGCGGCGGTTGCCAAACACCGCGACGCCTATGTCACCATCTTTGTGGTCTATGCCGATTGTGGAACGGGCGGGCACCTGGACGCGGCCTGTCAGGATATGGGCGTGCAGATGGTTGCCGGGCCACATTGTTATAGCTTTTTTGAGGGAAATGAACGGTTTGCAAAGCAAAGTGAAAGTGAAATCACCACGTTCTACCTGACCGACTTCCTGGTACGCCAGTTCGATGCATTCATCATGAAACCCATGGGCCTCGATCGCCACCCGGAACTGCGGGACATGTACTTTGGCAACTACGAAAAACTGGTCTACCAAGCGCAGACAGATGATCCTGCCCTCACAGCCAAGGCGCAGGACGCGGCCCGTACCCTCGGACTTGCGTTCGAGCGGCGCCTGACGGGCTACGGCGATCTTGAAACCACGCTCAAAACCCTCTAGCGCGCCGGTCGTTTTCCCAAGTCTTTAAAGGGCGTGGGTTGACCCTACTGCGCGGCCACCAATCGGATCCGTTCGATCATCGCGCGTAACCCGTTTGAGCGTTGGGCCCACAAGTGATCGTTCAGGCCCAGCCGCACCATCTCGGCACGTGCATCCACTGCCAACACCTCTGCAGGGCTTAAACCATTGTAGAGCTTGCGCAAAACCGCAATCAGCCCCTGCACGATCATCGCGTCGCTTTCACCATCAAAGTGGAATGCACCGCCGTCGATGGCCGTATGCAGCCATACCTGGCTCGCGCACCCATCCACTTTGGTGGCGGGTACCTTGAGCGCCTCGGGCAGTGGTTCCAGCGCCTTGCCCTCTTCGATGACAAAGCGATAGCGGTCCTCCCAGTCCTCCAGGAACTCAAAGTCCTCAACAATCTCTTCAAACGCTGCAGTTGCCATTCCGGCCTCACAAATTGCTCTCTGACGATGACCTAGGCGGGCACACCCCAAAGGTCCAGCCCGCGCGCACCGTGCAATGGATGCTTTTCAACCGATGCCACTTCCGCTACCACATGACACCAAACAGCATACGAGCAGATCATGCGCCTACTGACCACTTCACTTCTTGTCGCAACGATGACGCTGACGGCGTGCGGAGCGGTGCGCGACAGTCGCATCAACCCGTTCAACTGGTTCGGGCAAAGCCGATCGGAATCCGTACAGCGCACGCCGCGGGCCGAGGTCAATCCGCTGATCCCCGAAGAACGCGAAGGACTGTTCGCAAGCATCCGCAACCAGGGCGAAGAAGAGTATTTTGGCACGCCTATTGACCAGGTCTCGGGCTTAGTGATCGAACGGGTGCCGGGCGGCGCCATCGTGCGCGCCACTGCGATCGCGGATGTGGACGGTGTATATGACGTGCAACTCACACCGCCCAATGACGAGTCCGTACCAGATGAGAACGGTGTGCTGACCTACCGGTTCGAAGGGGTGCACCCCGAAGCCCGCAGCCGCAACACCACCCAGCGGCAACGCACACTTGTGGCCGCACAGCGCCTGACAGACAATCAGTTGGCCGACATTCGCACCATTCGGGTCGAAGGGCGGCGCAATGCACAAAGCACGCGCCGCCGCTAGGCGCGCACGCTAGTCCAGATTGATGATCTTGACGTCAGCGCCCCGCGCTGTCAGCGCAACGCGGCCGTCACACAAGCGCAACGCGTCTTCACCAAAGACCTCTGAACGCCACCCACTCAAGGCCGGGACATCCCGCATACCCGCGGCAAGCGCATCTAGATCCGCGGCTGATGCAATCAGCTTGGCCGCCACGCCTGCGCTTTCGGTCTTGGCTTTCAGCAACACGCGCAACAGGTCGGCCAGGGCCGGGTTCACCTGCAGCTTTTCGCGAGACCGGTCGGGTTTGGGCATCTCTGCCGGGTCCATATCCACGCCGCGCGCCACAGCCGCCAGAATGCCGTCGGCAATGTCGCCCTTGCGCGCTTCGCGCAGCAACAACCGCGAGCGGCCCAAATCCTCATAGGACTTTGGTTTGTTGCTCGCCAACTCCACCAGTGCGTCGTCTTTGTAGACGCGATTGCGTGGAATATTGCGGGTCTGTGCATGACTTTCGCGGAACGCAGCCAGCTCACGCACAATCGCCAAAAAGCGCGAGGACGTGGTGCGGGTTTTGACCCGCTTCCAGGCGTTTTCAGGCTTGATGATGTAGGTGTCGGGCGACAATAGAACCTGCAACTCTTCGGACACCCAACGCGCCCGCCCGCTCTCTTCCAGCTTGCCCTTCAGAAACTCATAGATCTGGCGCAAATGGGTGACATCGGCAATCGCATAGGTCTTTTGCGCGTCTGTCAGAGGGCGGCGTGACCAATCCGTAAAACGTGACGTTTTATCAAGGGGTTCGCGGGCTATCTTGCGCACCAGCGTCTCGTATCCCACCTGCTCGCCAAAACCGCAGACCATCGCGGCCACCTGTGTGTCAAACAGCGGCTCGGGAAACACTTCGGCATCGACATAAAAGATCTCAAGATCCTGGCGCGCGGCGTGAAACACCTTGACCACAGACGTGTCGCGAAACAACGCATAAAGCGGCTCAAGCGACAGGCCCGATGCCAGTGGATCCACCAGCACCGCACTTGAATCGTCCGTTCCCGGCATCGCAAGCTGAATGAGGCACAGTTTTGAATAATACGTGCGTTCGCGCAGGAACTCGGTGTCGACCGTGACATAAGGGTGGGTTGCGGCCTCGGTGCAGTAAGCAGCCAATGCGTCGGTCGTTGTGATGGTTTTCATATGCGGCTTCTTGTTGAGCGGTTGCTACCGTCTTGGTTGTGCGGGTCTACACCAAAGGTGCAGGCATGACTAGAGCGTCAAAAGTCCCTGCTTACCAGCCGCGAAACGGCGCAAAACGGCCGGGTAAAGCGCATGTTCACGCGCCAGCACGCGGCCTGCCAGCACCTCGGGGGTGTCGCCGTCCAAAACAGGCACTTTGGCCTGGCCCAGGATCGGGCCATCATCCAACACCGGCGTGACCAGATGCACGGTGCAGCCATGCTCGGTGTCGCCCGCTTGCAGCGCGCGGGCGTGGGTGTGCAGACCAGTGTATTTGGGCAAAAGCGATGGGTGAATGTTCAGCATCCGGCCCTGCCACGGCGCGACAAAACCCGCCGTAAGCACGCGCATGAACCCGGCCAGGCAAATGATATCCAAGGCAAATGGCGCAAGCGCTGCATCTATCGCCGCTTCAAATGCGGGTCTGTCGCCAGCAAAGGGGCGGTGATCCACAACTGCCGTCGCGATCCCTTGTGCCTGTGCCCACGCAATCCCGCCTGCATCCGCGTTGTTGGAAAAGACCACGGCCGGGCGCGCCGCATGGTCATCGACCATATCCTCCACCAGCGCGCGCATGTTCGACCCGCCACCAGAAACAAAGATCCCGACACGTTTCTTCACACAAGCGTCCCGCGATAGGAAACGCCCTGCCCCGCGCTGACATGGCCAATTTCAATGACGCTCTGGCCTTGCGCTTCCAGTGCGGCGCGCACAGGCCCGACGGCATCCGCTGCGACAACCACAACCATGCCGATGCCTGCGTTGAATGTCTTGAGCATCTCGGACTCTGCCATGCCCCCTTGCGCTGCAAGCCAGACAAACACGGGTGGCAAATCCCACGCATCCAGATCTACATCCACCCCCAACCCGTTCGGCAGGACACGGGGCAGGTTTTCACTCAACCCACCGCCCGTGATATGGGCAAACCCATGGACCCCGCCAGCCTCGATGGCTGCCAGCGCCGCTTTCACATATAGGCGTGTGGGCGTCAGCAATGCCTCGCCCAAGGTACCCTCCGCCCACGGGCACGCATCATCCCAGCCAAGGCCGGATGCCTCAACGATGCGGCGCACCAATGAATACCCGTTGGAATGCACCCC
>JBCCBC010000115.1:0-8663 GCA_039814435.1 Pseudomonadota bacterium | reverse complement strand
GGTCGCAGTGGCAAGGAGCGTCAGCGCCGTGTCGCGCTGTTCAAGGCGTTGGGCGATGCAGGCAACCACGGGTTGCCCACCGCGCGCTATGATGCTGCGGGCCTGCAGGCCAAGATGAAGGCCGCCAAGACGGAACGCGATCGTGGTCTGGTCGAGGTCGAGATGAGCCGTACGTTCCTGCAGTATTCCCGCGATCTGCAGACAGGTGTGCTGGTCCCGTCCCGCATCGATCGCGCGATTGTCCGCCAGGTGCCCTACCGCGACCGCACGTCCTACCTCGTCAACTTTTCCAAATCCTCTCCATCCGGGTTCTTTCGTGTGCTCGCCCCGAAGACCATGGAATACACGGCCCTCATGAAGGAAAAGCTGCGCATGGAGCGGCTGTTGGCCAAGGGCGGATGGGGTCCCAAAGTGCCGGCCAACGCGCTGAAGCCCGGTCAGTCGGGTGCCGCCGTGGTGGCGATGCGCAACCGTTTGATCGGTATGGGGTTCCTCAAGCGCACCAACAGCCAGACCTATGACGCGGCAATGCAATCTGCCGTCCAGCAGTTTCAACTGGCGCATGGCCTTGTGGCGGACGGCGTGGCCGGTGCTGGCACGATGTCGGAGATCAACAAAGACGTCCAAACCCGCCTGCAGTCCATCATCGTCGCGATGGAGCGTGAACGGTGGGTCAATCAGGAGCGCGGCAAGCGCCACATCCTTGTCAACATCCCGGACTTTACGGCCAATGTGATCGACAACGGCAAGCTGACCTTCCAGACCCGTTCGGTCGTGGGCGCAAATAAAGACGACCGCCCGACGCCGGAATTCTCGGATGTGATGGAATTCATGGTCATCAACCCAAGCTGGTATGTTCCACGCTCCATTGTGACCAAGGAATATCTGCCCGCGCTCAAGCGCAACCGCAACGCTGTCAAACATATCGAGATCACTGACAGCAAGGGTCGCAAGGTCAACCGCGGTGCTGTGAACTTTGCCCAATACACGGAAAAGACGTTCCCCTTCGCGATGCGCCAGCCCCCCAGCAAGGGCAACGCCCTTGGGCTGGTCAAGTTCATGTTCCCGAATGTGCACAACATCTATCTGCATGACACGCCCGCCAAGAACCTGTTTGGCCGCGAAGTGCGTGCCTACAGCCATGGCTGTGTGCGCCTGGCCGACCCGTTTGATTTCGCCTATGCGCTGTTGGCCAAGCAGGAAGCCAACCCGCAAAGCTATTTCCAGTCTGTTCTGGCAACGGGCCGTGAAACGCGGGTGGATCTGAAGTCGCCTGTACCGGTGCACATCATCTACCGCACGGCATTCACCACCGCCAAAGGTCACACGCAGTATCGCCGCGACATCTATGGGCGCGATGCCAAGATCTGGCGTGGCTTGTCCAACGCAGGGGTGGCTCTGCGCGCGGTTCAGGGGTAAACGCATCCCCTGAAACCGAGGGGCTGTTGATGCAATACACTGTCGGAGACCTTGCAGACGCGCTGGAAGCCGAGGCGGTGGGTGATCGCGCGTTCCTGATTTCGGCCCTGGCCGAGCCGGGGACCGCGTCCGAGCATGATCTGGCCCTTGCCGGGACCCCAAAATATGCCGAGGCGTTGACACAAGGGGCTGCGCAAGCCGCACTGCTTTGGGCGGGGGCAGACTGGCATTCCATGGGGTTAAAGGCAGCGATCCTGCCGCGCCGTCCCCGATACGCCATGTCACGTTTGACGACGATGATGGACCCCGGGCAGGGGTTTGCCCCCGGCATCCATCCATCTGCCATCATCGATCCATCGGCCCATATCGGGGCGGATGTCAGCATCGGGCCGGGCTGCGTGATCGCGGCCAACGCGCAGGTGTCGGACGGATCGGTCATTGGGCCGATGTGTTTTGTCGGATGGGGCGCAGTTCTGGGCCGGCAGACGTACCTGCGCGAACAGGTCAGCATCGGCGCGCGCGCCCGCATCGGGGCGCGGTTTCATGCCCATCCGGGCGTGCGCATCGGCGGCGACGGCTTTTCCTTTGTCACGCCAGAAAAAAGCGGCGCGGAGTCCGTGCGCGAAACCCTTGGCGATCAGGGGGAGACGCAAGGCCAGCCATGGGCCCGCATCGCGAGCCTTGGCGGGATCGAGATTGGCGATGACGTGGAAATCGGTGCGAATTCAACCGTGGACAATGGCACGATCCGGGCCACGCGCATTGGGGACCGGACCAAGATCGACGCGCTAGTTCAGGTGGGGCACAACGTTGTCATCGGCACCGACGGTTTGCTGTGCGCGCAAGTGGGGGTTGCTGGATCGACCACTTTGGGCAACTTCGTGGTGCTGGCCGGCCAGTCCGGCGTTGCGGACAACCTGACCATCGGGGACCGTGTTGTGGTCACTGCGGCCAGCAAAGTGCTGAGTTCAGTGCGTCCGGGCAAGGTCATGATGGGCTATCCCGCCATCGAGATGAAGTCCCACATGGAGAGTTACAAAGCCCTGCGCCGACTGCCCCGGTTTGTCAGAGAATTGGCAGAGATCAAGAAAGCGGTTTTCAAGACCGACGCCAGTGACTAAATCAACGCCAAGTCAGGCAAGAGGGCGGATGTCATGAGTGTCAAAGACAAGGTCATCGAAATCATTGCAGAACAGGCTGTATTGGAACCGGGTGACGTATCTGTGGACAGTACGCTCGAAGAGCTTGGGATCGACAGCCTTGGCCTGGTCGAAAGCATATTTGCCATCGAAGAAGAGTTCGACATTGCGGTGCCCTTTAATGCCAACGAGCCAACCAAGAGCGATTTCGACATCTCGAACGTGACGTCGATCATTGCCGGTATCGAAGCGTTGATCGCGGATCAGGCGACGTAATGCACCGTGTTGTCATTACGGGCGCGGGCACCGTCAACGCCCTGGGGCACGATGTGCCAGATACGCTTGAGGCGATGCGTGAGGGGCGATGCGGCATTGGCGCTTTGGATTTTCAGGATGTCGGCCGTTTGTCAATCCAGATTGGCGGGCAGGTGCGCGGGTTTGAGGCCGAGGGTCGCTACAATCGCCAGCAGATGAGCCTGTATGACCGGTTTACCCAGTTTACTCTGGCTGCTGCGAAAGAAGCGATTGAGCAATCTGGCCTGACCTTTACCGGTGATCTGGCGGCCAAGTCCGGCGTTGTACTGGGCACCGCTGGTGGCGGTGTCAGCACGTGGGATGCCAATTATCGATCCGTTTACGAGGCTGGCAAGAACCGCGTTCACCCCTTTGTTGTCCCAAAACTGATGAACAACGCTGCCGCGTCGCATGTGAGTATGGAGTATAACCTCAAGGGGCCGTCCTTTACCGTGTCGACCGCCTGTGCGTCGTCCAACCATGCCATGGCCCAGGCCTTTCAAATGGTGCGCTCGGGCATGGCCCCGGCCATGGTCACGGGCGGTTCGGAATCCATGTTGTGCTTTGGCGGGGTCAAGGCGTGGGAGGGTCTGCGCGTGATGTCCAAAGACGCGTGCCGCCCGTTTTCAGCCAACCGTAACGGTATGGTGCAGGGCGAGGGGGCCGGTGTGTTTGTGTTTGAGGAGTACGAACACGCCCGCGCCCGTGGCGCCGTGATCCTGTGCGAGGTTGTTGGCTTTGCCATGTCGTCGGATGCGGCCGATATTGTGATGCCGTCCAAGAATGGTGCGGCGCGTGCAATGTCGGGCGCGTTGGCGGATGCCAAGATAAACGCTGATCAGGTCGGCTATATCAACGCCCACGGCACCGGCACTGCCGCCAATGACAAAACCGAATGCGCCGCGGTTGCGGACGTGTTTGGCCCGCACGCAGACAAGTTGATGATTTCGTCCACCAAGTCGATGCATGGGCATTTGATTGGCGGTACGGGCGCGGTTGAGTTGCTGGCCTGTATCATGGCCCTGCGCGACGGCGTTGTGGCCCCGACAATCGGATATGAAGAACCTGACCCTGAATGCGCACTGGATGTGGTTCCAAACGAGGCCCGCGAGGTTGAGGTGGATGTGGCCCTGTCCAATGCGTTTGCCTTTGGCGGCATGAACGCGGTGATTGCCCTGCGCCGGGTCTGAGTCCCGCAGCGCTCTGGTGGGCCCGAGACCACGCGCCATGAAAAAGGGCCGCACCTTTTCGCTGAAAGGGCGGCCCTTGGGACTGTATGTCGGTTGGGTCAGTTCTGTGACACGGTTGTCTTTTCAAAGGACGCCGTGAAGCCCGCCAGCGACATGTTCAGCTGCACTTTTTGGTCGGGGGCAAGGGCGGGCACGATGGTCAGCGTCGCCGATTTGCCGCGCCGGAACGAGGCAACCTCGTCCGCGACCATGCCAACGCGCGAGTAGCACCCGATGGGGTTGCAGAACGCATAAGGGTAACGGCGCGATTGGCCGCCATCGACCTCGATCGTCAATTGCTGGGGCAGGGATGTTTCCAGTGGCACGATGATCGTCGCACCGGCCACCGCGCGCCCACCTTCGGGCAGGCGAAAGATCGAGATTTCTGCGACGGGTGTGCCTTCGCTGTCCGACATCAGCTGGTACATCTGGCACGGGTCATTGCCATCTTCGGTCTTGATGCAGCGCAGTTCCCAATCGCCATTGGTTTCGGCTGTGTAGGTTTCACCGATCTGGGGCAGGCTGGCATCTTCGCCCAGGCTCAGCTGATCCTCGATCAACGATCCTGCGGTGTTGTCATCCGGTGTCGGGGTTTCTGTCTCTGTTGTTTGGGCCATCAGCGTAGCAGGCATCACAAGAGCCATGGTCAAGGCAATCAAAGAAGTGCGCATATCGGATCCGTTTTGTTGCGTTTGAAAGGCTAGCTAGCATGCCCGCGCGGCGCTGTCAGGGCCAAAGCGCAAAGTTTTGAACCGGGGCAGGTTCACTTTTGGATAACCTTTGCCCAAACGCAAAAAAGGAGCCCATGAGGCTCCCTTTCCGTAGTCTTTTTAACTCCCCGTCGGACTGGCCGACTTATGTGAAGCGGACGTTACGAAACGGCCTTTGACCGGTCAACAGCTAATATGTGGAAATTGCTCACATTTCGCGTGAATGGGCGTAGAAAACAAAAAAAGGCCGCGCACAAGGCGCGGCCAGTCTGACAGGGAGGAAGTGTTCGACGACAGGAGGACATTTAGGCGCCGAACAAAAACACTATGGCACCCATTCGTTAACTTTGTATGGTCACCCCGGAAGTGCCCATGGACAAAAGGTTAACGATCATGACGGGGAGTGTTTTTATCGGTGGTGGTGGCGAGGCATATGGAGAACACCAGGGCCTCACCCTCAAATACGCCAACCGTCACGGGCTGATTGCCGGAGCGACAGGCACGGGCAAGACCGTCACGTTGCAAATCCTGGCCGAAGGGTTTTCGAACGCGGGCGTGCCTGTGTTTTTGTCGGACGTCAAAGGTGACTTGTCTGGTCTGGCCAAGTCCGGCACGCCTGACCACAAACTTCATGACCCATTCATGAGCCGGGCCGAAACAATTGGGTTCGAGGATTACACCTACCACGCGTGCCCCGTCACGTTCTGGGACTTGTTCGGAGATCAGGGCCACCCGGTGCGCACCACAGTTACCGAGATGGGGCCGCTGTTGCTTGCCCAACTGCTTGAGCTGTCGGAGGCGCAAGAAGGGGTGCTGAACATCGCCTTTCGTCTGTCGGATGAAGAGGGCATGCCGCTATTGGACCTCAAGGATCTGCAAGCCTTGCTGGTCTGGATCGGGGAAAACGCCAAATCGCTGTCGCTGCGCTATGGCAACGTGTCTTCGCAATCCATCGGGGCCATTCAACGCCGTTTGCTGGTGCTGGAAAATCAGGGGGGCGCGGGCCTGTTCGGCGAACCTGCACTTGCGCTGTCGGACCTGATGCGTACGGACGGCGACGGCAAAGGCATGATCAACATATTGGCGTCGGACAAACTGATGGGCGCGCCGGGCCTGTACGCCACATTTCTGTTGTGGTTGCTAAGCGAGTTGTTCGAAGAACTGCCCGAAGTGGGTGACCCGGACAAACCCAAGCTGGTGTTCTTTTTCGACGAGGCACATCTGCTGTTTGATGATGCCCCCAAGGCGCTGGTGGACAAGGTCGAGCAGGTCGCCCGCCTGATCAGATCCAAAGGGGTGGGGGTGTATTTCATCACCCAGAACCCGGCGGATGTGCCCGAAGATATCCTGGGTCAGTTGGGCAACCGGTTTCAGCACGCCTTGCGCGCCTTCACCGCAAAAGACCGCAAAGAGTTGCGTATGGCCGCCGAAACCTACCGCGAAAATCCGCGCTTTTCGACCGAGGAAGCCATCCGCGAAGTGGGTGTGGGCGAAGCCGTCACCTCGATGTTGATGAAAAAGGGCGTGCCCGGCATTGTCGAGCGCACTTTGATCCGCCCGCCATCCTCGCAACTTGGTCCAATCACCAAGGCAGAACGTGCAGCGCATATGGCGGCTGGCGACATGGCGGGAAAGTATGACGAAAGGCTTGATCGCACGTCTGCCTTTGAGATCTTGAAAGGGCGCGCCGACAAGGCAGCCGCAGAAGCGGCCGTGTCCGAAGAAGCCGCCGAGGAACAGACGCCAGTGTTGCGTGAGTTCAATGCCGCGCGCCGCTATTCCGCCAAGGGTGTGCCACGCTCAAGCACGCGCAAAACCCGCGCCTCGACCAGTTTTGGCGAGGCGATGACCCAGATGGTCGTCAAAGAGCTGACGGGCACCACAGGCAAGCGCATGGTCCGCGGCATCCTGGGTGGTTTGTTCAAAGGGCGCTGAACCACGCGCCCTGCGCGCTCAGTACATCGACGTTTTGTACCCAGCCTCGAGTGCGTCGTCCAACTGACGCATCGTGTCCGCGTCTGTCGGCGCAGTGCTGGTCTGATCCAGCATGATCTTCATCAATGATGGCATTTCGCTGCGCGCCCGCTGCGCATCCGGGGCCCAAAGCCTGGATCGCCGAAACGCTTTTGCGCAGTGCATGAACACTTCGCTGATATGCACGACGATGGCCAGTTTGGGTGTCCGGTCTTGGATGGCCATTTGCGCCAACAGGTCCGGATCCGTCGACAGTTGGGCGGTTCCGTTGATGCGCATCGTGTCGTCAAACCCCGGGATCATGCACAGCACCCCGACATTCGCGTTCGTCACGATGTTGGACAGGGTATCGAGCCGATTGTTGCCGGGCCGGTCCGGGATGGCGAGCGTGCGTTGGTCGAGGATCTTGATAAAGCCCGCAGGGTCGCCGCGCGGGCTCACATCGGCTGTTCCATCGGTGTTTTGCGTTCCGATGCAGACGAACGGGCACAGGCCAAGAAAGGTCTGAGCGTGCGCATCAAGCACCGCAATGCTTTTCCTGGCCGCCAGATCATGCGTGGGTGGAAACAGGGCGCGCAGGGCGGTTTCATCACTGACGCAGTGGTTTGGGTCAAGCGTGTAGTCGTTCATATCCGGGCCCTTTTGAATTCAGTTGCGCGCCCGAAATCTGAGTGCAGCGTCACTTTTCCGGGATCAATCCACGCGGAGAGAACCGCAGCACCAGCAACAACACAAGCCCCATCGTCAGCAGCCTCATATGCGCCGCCGAGTCCAGTAGGTGATCGCGCAGCCAGAACTCTTCGTTCATGCCGGCCGTGATCAGTTGCATGAGCCAAAGCCCGATCGGTTCCACCATCACCCAGAGCCACCAGATCAGAAAGCCACCCAACACAGCGCCAAGGTTGTTGCCGGACCCGCCCACGATCACCATCACCCAGACCAGGAAAGTGAACCGCAGCGGCTGGTAGGTTCCCGGTGTCAACTGCCCGTCCAGCGTTGTCATCATTGCCCCGGCAATCCCGCAAATGGCCGAGCCCAGCACAAAGACCTGCAAGTGGCGCGCGGTAACGTCCTTGCCCATGGCCTCGGCAGCAACTTCGTTGTCGCGAATGGCCCGCATCATCCGCCCCCAGGGCGAATGCAGCGCCTGTTGCACCAGAACAAACAGCACGATCAGCACGACGGCAAAAAGCCCGGCATAGATCGTCTTGACCCAAAGTGTGGAGGCCGTGACCGGGTCCAGACCCAGCGACGCCGCGCGTTCAACAAACCCGGCGTCATTTTGCAGATCGATCTCGTAGGGGGCAGGGCGCGGCAGGCCGACGACGTTTTTGACGCCGCGCGCCAGCCAGTCTTCGTTCTTGAGCACCGAGATGATGATTTCCGCGATGCCAAGGGTGGCGATAGCCAGGTAGTCGCTACGCAGCCCGAGAGCCGTCTTGCCGATGATCCAGGCGGCCCCCGCCGCCAAAAGCCCGCCCACGGGCCACGCAACCAGAACCGGTAAACCAAGCCCGCCCAGGTACCCTGCATTGGCCGGGTTGATCGCTTCGATTGCTTGCACCCCGCCGTCAAACACTGCGCGGTAGACAAAGAACCCAACGATCAGGATGGCGAGCATTCCAATGGCGCGCGCGCGCCCTTTTGGCAGTGCGCCGTAAGCCAGGATCGCCCCAACAACCGTCGCAGCCCCCAGAACCAACGCTATGATCACGCGTGTCCCGCCTGCGGCCCAAGCTTCGGTTTCGGGTGGCATCGAGATCAGGACCGTCGCCAGCCCGCCCAGTGCGACAAAGCCCATGATGCCCACGTTGAAGAGCCCCGCAAACCCCCATTGCAGGTTCACCCCAAGCGCCATGATGGCCGAGATCAGGCCGAAGTTGAGGACGAACAGGGCT
>JBCCBC010000006.1:0-27051 GCA_039814435.1 Pseudomonadota bacterium | reverse complement strand
GCCGTCAGGATCAGTTGGATCACGTGGCTGGTCTGCATCCCGATGGTCCGGGCAATCCAGTGGTGCATGCCCGGGATCGCATGGCTGCCCATTTCCAGCACAAAGACCGGCAGCGTCAGGATCGCAGCCAACGCGAAACGGTGCAAAAGCCCGCGCGCGGGGTCCGGCGCATCTTGGCTGTCGGCGATAACGGGTTTGGGCGGATACCCCGCCGCGGTCAGGGCGTCGGAAATGGCATCGACCGCCCCCAACGTCTCGACCGTCATGCTGCGCGTGGGCAGTTGCGCACGGGCTACGGTTACGCCCGGAACGGTACGGGCTGCGGTTTCGATCCGGGCGACGCAGGACGCACAAGACATGTTCGGCACCTCAAAGCGCGCCACCGCTGGGTCTGCCGGGTATCCCGCATCCGCCAAAGCGCTGACCACAGCGTCCGGCATCACGCCAGAGATCCGCGCGCTGTGATCCGCCAGATTGACGCGCACATCGCGCGCACCGGGCAGCGCGGTCAGCGCCGCCTCGGCCCGACCAACGCAGCCCGCACAGGTTAGGCCCTGCAGCCCAAAGGACAATGTGTCATCGTTCATGGTCCCTCACATAAAGGTTCCCACAACTGGAAGGTCAAGAGCGCACGCGCCTGACCTGAAACAATGCCAAACGCAGGTGTGAGTTGTGCCGAAGAGCGACCCGTGACAGGAAGGCGCGACGCTGCGATTTGCCGAGAAAGACAACACAATGAGAGACTTGCCGCCCTCCCCGCCCCGCGCCGCTGATGTTCTTGCAGCGCGGCTTTACGATGCAGGGTGCCGTCACGCCTTTGGAATGCCGGGGGGTGAGGTGCTGACGCTGGTGGATGCGCTGGAACGGGCGGGCATCCAGTTCATCCTGTGCAAGCACGAAAACGCCGCCGCCTTCATGGCCGAAGGGGCGTGGCACCGCACCGGGGCACCGGGGATTCTGGTGGCCACTGTCGGGCCCGGGGCGCTTAACGGCGTCAACGCGGTGGCCAACGCCCATCAGGACCGTGTGCCCCTGATCGTGCTGGCGGGCTGTGTTGATGCGGACGAGGTGCAAACCTACACGCACCAGGTGTTGGACCAGACGGCTGTGTTCCGCCCGATCACCAAGGCGACATTTACGCTGAACATAGGGGCGGCGCACGTGATCGCCGACAAGGCGGTTGGCATCGCACTCGAGGGACGGCCAGGCCCTGTGTTCATCGACGTGCCGATCACCGTCGCGGTGACCGCGGTCACACCCGAAATCCCATCCCGCCGCGCTGTTGCCGCGCCCGTCATCCCCGCCGCGCGCGCGTTGGACACAATGCGCGCCCATCTGGCGGGTGCTGACCGTCCCATCCTGATCGTGGGCGTGGATGCACTGAACCAAGGATTTGACACGCGGCGCACGGACATCGCCGATACGCTGCGCCAGTTCGTCGAAACCTACAACGTCCCGGTGATCACAACCTACAAGGCCAAAGGCGTGCTGCCCGAAGATCACCCCCTGTCCCTGGGCGGCGCAGGCTTGTCACCCAAAGCGGACAAGGTCCTGCTGCCAATGGTGCAGCGGGCCGACCTGATCATCGGGCTCGGGTATGACCCGATTGAAATGCGGACCGGCTGGCGAGACTTCTACTTTCCCGGCATCCAGACGATGATCGACATCACCGCCGAACCCAATCACCACTACATGCACCAGGCGACAGCCAACGTGATCGGCGACTGCGGGGCCACGCTGACCGCGATGGCCGATGGCGTGCCCCCCCGCGCCACCTGGACAAGCGGAGAGATCGAGGCCGCCAAGGCAGACCTCGCGGAGGCATTCCCAAGTGATGACGCCTGGGGACCCGCCGCCGTGATCGACACCTGCCGCACCACCCTGCCCCGCGACACACTGGCAAGTGCTGACAGCGGCGCGCACCGCATCCTGCTCAGCCAGATGTGGGAGTGCTATGCCCCGCGCGATCTGATGCAGTCTTCCGCACTCTGCACGATGGGCTGCGCGATCCCGCTTGCGATGGGGGCGCAGGTCGTTGAACCAGACCGCACCGTGGTCAGCTTTTCGGGCGATGCAGGGTTCCTGATGGTGGCCGGAGAATTGTCGACGGCCGCCGAATTGGGGCTAAGGACGATCTTTGTGGTCTTTGTCGATGCCTCGCTTGCGCTGATCGAACTGAAACAACGCCAGCGGCAGTTGACCAATGCGGGCGTGGATTTTGCCAAACACGATTTTGCGGCCATCGGGCGGGCCTTCGGCGGGGCCGGGCACACCGTGACTTCGCGCACAGAACTCAATGCGGCATTGACCAGCGCCCAAAGCGCGGACACGTTCACCGTGATCGCCGCAGTGATCGAACGGGGGGCCTATGATGGACGCATCTGATCGCACGCCTGTGACACCCGCGACACCCGGGGCGCTCGACGGGCTCTTTGTGCTCGACCTTAGCCGCATTCTGGCAGGGCCGACAGCGACGCAAATGCTGGGCGATCTGGGCGCAACCGTGATCAAGGTTGAAAACCCCAAGACGGGCGGGGATGACACGCGCGGCTGGGGGCCAAACTATGCCAAGGACAGCCAGGGACACCGCACGGACCTGTCCGCTTATTTCATGGCCGCCAACCGGAACAAACAATCGATCGCCGTCGATATCTCGACCACTGAAGGGCAGGATATCATCCGCCAGCTGGCCGCGCGCGCGGATGTTGTGATCGAAAATTACAAACCTGATGGGCTCGTCAAATACGGGCTTGATCACGCGACGCTCTGTGCGGCTCACCCGGGCCTTGTGTACTGCTCGATCTCGGGGTTTGGGCAAACGGGACCCAATCGCGACCAACCGGGATATGACCTGATGGCACAAGGCTATGGCGGGATCATGTCGCTGACAGGCGATCCCGACGGCGTGCCCACCAAAGTCGGCGTGGGCATCGCGGATGTGATGTGCGGGATGTACGCAACCATCGGGATCCTTGCGGCCTTGCGGCACCGGGATGCAACGGGACAAGGCCAGCATATCGACCTCAGCCTTGTGGATGCGCAGATGGCCTGGCTGATCAACGAGGGGTGCAACTTTCTCAGCTCGGGCGAGGTGCCCGAACGGCGCGGCAATGCACATCCCAACATCGTGCCCTACGACGCCTTTGCAGCATCTGACGGTCACGTGCTGATCGCTGTTGGAAATGACGCGCAGTTTGTGCGGTTCTGTGACGCCATCGGCGCGCCTGATTTGGGGCGTGATCCGCGCTACACCACAAACCTGCTGCGGATCGAAAATCGCGTGACCCTGACAGCGGCGTTGACGCCCGTACTCGGGGCACTGACAAAGGACGACATCCTTGCCCGTTTGCGCAACGCCAAGGTGCCCGGCGGGCCGATTCACACCGTCGCCGAGGCCCTCGGATCGGATCAGGCCGCAGCGCGCGGATCCGTGGTAGAGGTCGCAGGGGACGACCTTGCAGACGGACACGTACGGCTTTTGGCGAATCCGCTGAATTTTTCAGCGACTCCCGTGCAGTACAAGCGCCCTCCGCCCCGGTGTGGTCAGGATACTGCGGACGTGCTTGCCACGCTAAACGCAACAAAAAAGCAATAAAACTGCGCGTTACCCAAGCGCTTTGGCCGGAATCCGCCACTCCGGCTCAAAGGCGCTGACATTTTGCTCACGAAACACCCAACCACCCTTCACGGTTGCGTGTTTTGATCCTGCAAACCATGCCAATTCTCACCAGATGCTTTACACGGTTCACGACACGACGTCGGTAAGAGGTTCCGCACAGATGATGCACGATATTTGCCAAGCCCCGGTCAGCCTGAATGACCCAGCCCTGTTGGACGAATGGAACGGGCTGATCCGCGCCTTTCTGGCCCACGGAACGGCGACGCCAACACATCTGGGGGCTGTTCTCGCGGGCGCACCCGACTTTGCGATGGGGCATGCGGCCAAGGGACTGTTTTCCCTGATGATGGGCCGCAAGGAACTGAATGCCGTGGCCCGCGATGCTGGTCAGGCGGCGGTTGCTGCTCTTGCGGTTTCTGGCGGCAGCACACGCGAACGTCTTTGGGTGCGCGCGTTGGGAGAATGGCTCGATGGTCGCCCGTCCGGCGCGATTGCAGCCATGGAACGCATCCTCGCCGATCACCCAACCGATACGCTGTCGGCCAAGGTCAGCCACGCCATCCGCTTTATCCTTGGTGATGGGGTGGGCATGCGGGCCTCGATCGAAAATGTGCTCGACGCGCACAAGGGTCACGCGCTCGAGGGGTACGTGCTGGGCTGTCACGCCTTTACCCTCGAAGAAACCGGCGAATACGACGCAGCCGAAGCGACGGGCCTGCGCGGGCTGGAACTGGCCCATGACGACGCATGGGGGCTGCACGCGGTCGCGCATGTCTACGACATGACCGCGCGCCCCGATCACGGCATTTCGCTGATTGAGAACAACTGCGCCGCCTGGGATCACTGCAACAACTTCCGCTACCACGTCTGGTGGCACAAGGCGCTGCTGCATCTGGACCGGGGCGAACCCGAGATCGTGCTGGCAATCTATGACCAGCAAGTTCGTGCGGACAAAACAGACGATTACCGCGACATGGCCAATGCCACCTCACTCTTGATGCGACTTGAGCTGGAAGGCACCAATGTAGGATCGCGGTGGGACGAACTGGCGGATTTCGCCCAGAACCGCACGGATGACGGATGTCTCGTCTTTGCAGACCTGCACTATCAACTGGCGCTTGGCGCTGCGGGGCGCACGGATGCGCAGGCGCACATGACACAACGGTTCGCGGCTGATGCGATGCGGGCGGGGGAAATGCCGACACGGGTTGCCGATCCGGGCAAGGCGGCGCTTGCGGGGCTCAACGCCTTTGCCGAAGGGCGCTATGACGTGGCTTTTCAAAACCTCGCCAGCGCGCGGCCCGGCATGCAGACCATCGGGGGCAGTCACGCGCAGCGCGACGTGTTCGAACGTATGACCATCGATGCAGGGCTGCGCGCCGGCATGGTGGACGCCACCGAAGCGTTGATCGAAGACCGCACAGCGCGCCGCGCAGGGGCCGTGGACCGCTTTGCCGCCACACGGCTTGCCAGCATCGGCGAAGCCCGGCGTATTCCCGCGCAGTGACCTGCCCAGCGACAGGGGCACACCCCTCTTTGCGGACTGACTCTTTGACCAAAGAAGACTAAACAGCGGCCATGACCTTTGCCGATCCGACACAGACCAACGCCGCGGCCCCCGCAGCAGCCTCCGCGCCCACAGTGCGGGTGCGCGACATCCGTCTGGATTTCTTTCGCGGGCTGGCGATGTTCATCATCCTGTTTGCGCATACGCCGGGGAACTTTCTGACGTCGTGGATCCCGGCGCGGTTCGGGTTCTCGGACGCGACCGAGATCTTCGTGTTCTGCTCGGGCATGGCGTCGGCCATCGCGTTCGGAGCGACATTTGACCGGGCAGGCTGGCTGCTTGGGACAGCGCGGGTGATCTACCGGATCTGGCAAGTCTACTGGGCCCATGTGGGGCTGTTCTTCGCCACGGCGGCTATGCTCGCCTTTGTCACAGACCTCGAGATCACGACACGCAACTACTGGGGGCAGCTGAACCTGTGGATGCTGTTCGTCGAAGGGGAGCACTGGGACAATCCCGATATCCTGTTCAGCTTTATGACGCTGCAGTGGGTGCCGAACCTGTTCGATATCCTGCCGATGTACATGGTGATCCTGGCGATGATGCCCATCGTGATCGTGCTGGGGCGCCGGCATATCGCGCTGTTGGGCGCGGCCAGCCTGATCCTGTGGTTCTTTGCGCAACGCAAATTCATGGAAAGCCTGGGACTGCCCTACCTCAACTTCACCGCCGAACCCTGGGTGGGCAATGACGACTGGCAACGGCGCTGGTTCCTGAACCCGTTTGGCTGGCAATTGGTCTTTTTCACAGGCTTTGCGTTCATGCGGGGCTGGCTGCCCAAACCACCGGTCACGCCGCTGTTGATCGGGATCACAGCCGTCATCGTGCTGGCAAACGTGCCGCTGTCCAATATCGGCGTGCGCGAGTTCGGGTTCGAGTGGGCCCGCGAATGGCGGATCGACAACCGCCAGTGGATCTCAAAAACCGACTTTGGGCTGCTGCGCTACGTCCAGTTCCTGTCGCTGGCCTACCTCGCGTGGGTGATTGCCGGGGACAAGGGCAACCGCATTCGCGCCGGGGCCGGCATGATCGGACGGGTCTGGAACACCAAGTTGCAGATCATCCTCAAGGTCGGACAGCAATCGCTGGCCGTGTTCGTGGTGTCGATCTTTGTTGCCCGGTTCAACGGCTTTGCAATGGACATCCTCGGCCGGGACACGGGAACCGCATTGGCGGTGAACGCGTTCGGATGTGGGTGCCTGATCGTGACCGCCTACCTGGCGGGTTGGTTCAAAACGACGCCCTGGAAACCAAAGGTGGCCCGCTGATGTTGCGCCGTGAATTTCTTGCCAGTCTGGCTGCCCTTGCAGCTGTCCCGCACACCTCTTGGGCGCAAGAGGGCGAACCGGGGCTGCAACTGGGCGACACATCTGCCTTTGCCCCGTCAGACGTGGTGGACATGGCACGCGAAATGGCCGCGCGCGACTACGCGCCCCGCCCGCTGATCCCCGAAGCCTGGCGCAATCTGACCTATGACCAGTATCGCAAGATCTGGTTCGACAGCCGCAACGCGCTCTGGGAAGGGTCCGACGCCGCCCAACGGATCGATGTGTTTCCGCCCGGGCTCTACTTCCCCCAAGCCATCCGCACCTACGTGGTCGAGGGCGATCAAGCCCGCCCGCTCATGTTCGACATGGGGGTGTTCGACACCACCGACAAATTCCCCGATGTGCCCATCGACAACACGCTGGGCTATTCCGGGCTGCGACTGCGCGCCGAACTGCGCCAGCCCAGCATTTTTGAGGAATACGCCGTCTTTCAGGGGGCCAGCTACTTCCGTGGCATCGGCACCGACGACATTTACGGGTTGTCCGCACGCGGGCTCGCGCTGAAAACCGGCGATCCCATGGGCGAGGAATTCCCCGACTTCACCCATTTCTGGCTGGAACGCCCGGATCAGGGGGCGACGCGCATTGTGCTGCACGCGCTTTTGGACAGCCCCTCTTGCACCGGTGCCTACAGGTTCGAAATCACACCTGGTCAGCCTCTCAAAATGCAGGTCGAGGCGGAAATTTTCGCGCGCACAACCCTCACCCATGTGGGGATCGCACCGCTCACGTCGATGTTCCTTTTTGACGACACAGATCGGCAGCGGTTCAACGATTTCCGCCCCGCCGTGCACGACAATGACGGGTTGATGATCCACAATGGCGCAGGCGAAGTCATCTGGCGCCCGCTGGCCAACCCGCTGACGCTGCAAATCAGCGCCTTTGGTGATACTGATCCGCGCGGCTTTGGCCTCATGCAACGGGCGCGCCAGTTCGAGGATTTCAACGACCTCGAGGCGCTCTACCACCGCCGCCCCGGCCTGTGGGTCACCCCGGGCGAAGGGTGGGGGCGCGGCAACGTCCAACTGGTCGAAATTCCGGCAGATCGCGAGATCTACGACAACATCGTGGCCTATTGGCGTCCCTCGGGCGATATCGAACCGGGCACGTCGCACCGCATCACCTACCAGCTTGACTGGGGCCAGGATCCCGCACCACGCGCCGCCATGCCGCTGCGGGTTGTGAACACCGCCGCAGGCGGGCGCCCCGAAGGCGGGCGCATCTTTGCCATCGATTTTGAAAACGCCGATCACGTGCCCGACGACCTGTCGAAAATTGACCGCCTTGTGCGCAGCTCGGCTGGCGAAGTGACCGAAGGGATCATTCAGCGCAACCCGGCCACAGGGGGCCCGCGCCTGGCCTTTACCTTTATGCCGGGCGACGGCACATGGGCCGAGTTTCGTGCCCAATTGCGCCTTGATGGCGAGGCCCTCAGCGAAGTGTGGCTCTATCGGTGGACGCAATCGTGACACACCCACGCGCGTTGGACCAGCAGGCACCGGCCGACATGCCCCACCGGGCACCGCTGGACATGCCCGCGCAGGACTTTGGCGCGGCACCTGCGGATGCGCCGCAACTGACCGACACGCGCAGCCCGATCTGGCGTTTGGCGGTGTTTGCACCGGCACTGATGCTGACCGGGTTGATGATCTGGGCGCTCTACGGGCTCTTTGCGACCTCGGGGATGACAGTGCTGGAATACCTGCTGCTGTCCCTGATCGGCATGACCTTTGTGTGGGTCACGTTGGCCGTGTCCACCGTCGGGGTTGGACTGGCCGGGCGGTTTGACCCGGTGCGCAAACTCCCCAAGGCCGATCCGCTGAACGTCGCCCTCCTTGTGCCCGTCTATAACGAGACGCCGTGGGATGTGTTCGGCAACGCAGCCGCCATGCTGAATGACCTCAAGACTCAGCGCGGCGGGCACAGCTACACGCTGTTCGTGCTCAGCGACACCCAGGACGACGCCATCGCCGCGCAGGAATGGCACGCCTTCCAGACATTGCAGGCCAGCGCGGATATCGCCGTCCACTACCGCCGGCGCGCTGCAAACACAGACAAGAAAGTCGGCAACCTGCTTGACTGGATCACCGGCTGGGGGGCGGATTACGAGGCGATGCTGGTGCTTGACGCCGACAGCCTGATGTCGGGCCACGCCATCGACCGACTGGCCTGTGAACTGGCCGCAGATCCGCAGGCCGGACTGATCCAAAGCTTTCCCCAACTGATTGGGGCGGACACCCTGTTTGCCCGGATGCAGCAGTTTTCCAACGTCGCCTATGGCTGGCTGCTGGCCGAAGGGCTCGCGCACTGGGCCCGCACCGAAGGCAACTACTGGGGGCACAACGCCATCATGCGCACGCGGGCCTTCGCCTCATCCGCTGGCCTGCCCTACCTGCGCAGCCTGACAGGGCGGCGCGACCTGATCCTGAGCCACGACTTTGTCGAGGCGTCCCTGCTGCGCCGCGCCGGTTGGCGGGTGCGGTTCCTGCCGCGCCTGCCCGGCAGTTTCGAAGAAACACCCGGCACGCTCATCGACTACGTGGTGCGCGATCAACGCTGGTGCCGGGGCAACCTGCAACACCTGCGGCTGCTGGCGACACGCGGACTGCACCCGGTCAGCCGATTCCACCTGTTTCAAGGCGCGGCGGCCTACCTGATGTCCCCGGCGTGGTTTGTCCTGCTGGTGTTCTGGGCGCTGCTGGGGCGGGATGCCAATACCAACGTGATCTCCTACTTCAACGAGGCGAACCCCCTCTTTCCCAACTGGCCCCCGGCGATGACGCATATCGACAGCGCGATCTTTCTGGTGGTGATGTATGTGATGCTGCTCACGCCCAAATTGACCAGCGGGATCATCATCGCACTCAATGCCAAGGCCGTGCGGCTGTTCGGGGGGCGACTGTCGTTCCTGGGCGCTGTGCTGATCGAGCTGGCCCTGTCCATCGCCTACGCACCCATCATGATGATCCAGCAAACGCGCGCCGTGTTGCGGGCGCTGTTGCGACACGGGGCGGGATGGCAACCCCAGCAACGGGGCAGCCACGCCTACCCGCTGCGCACGCTCCTGGCGTTTCACTGGGTGGAAACCGTTGTGGGGGTCCTGCTGCTGGCCGGGCTCTTGGCGGGGCTTGTTTCGTGGTGGCTGGTGCCGATCATGGCAAGCCTCGTGCTGGCGGTGCCGCTCTCTGCGCTCAGCGCGCGCACGCTCAACGGGCCGATCACATCCTGGCTGCGCCTCGACAACCCGCTGACCTTGCGCGAACCCACAATCGTGGGGCAGGCGCGCACGGCGCGGTCGGAACTGCGGGCCACAATCGACCCACCCAATATCGCCGCAGAATAGAACCGCACACCGGGTGCCATCCGGGCGGAGCAAACGAGATATGCAAGTAAAAAATGTCGTGCGCGCGGCAGCGCGCTCCGTTTGGCAACGGGTGCGGGGCTACTCAGGCGACCACGCTACAGTCGGCAACCCGCGCTTCAACCAGCCCGGGCCCGCACCAGATCCCAACATGCCCTCGGGCACATCAATGATGGTGGTAAAGCCAGCCGCCAACAGCCGCTCCGACATCCGGCGGGAGCGCACGCCGCGGGCACAGATCAAGGCCACAGGAGTGTCCGTGCGCCCGCCCGTTTGGACCAGCAACGCATCGGTGAAATCATCGCGGCGCATGTCGATGGGCACGGCACCCGCGCCAACGCCAGTGCGCTCCCACTCATCGGGGCGGCGGATATCAACCAGCACGATGGCCCCGGCAACCGCCGATGCATGCGCATCCGGCGTGCTCAACGTGCCCTCGACGCCGGCCTCAGCCGCAATGTTGTACCAGCGCGACGCAAACACCGCACCCCCCACAATCACCGCACCCGCACCAAGGCCAAAGGCCCGGCGCGTCATGCGCGCCGGACCCTGTTGCGCACCCTCAGGGCGCATATTCGACTGGTCTTCACTCATTTCAGGACTCACTCATTTCAAGACTCGGGGGCCTCGCTGGTAAACTGCGGGACCGTCCGGTCAGACGCAGGGCTGGCTTCCAGAGACACCCAGTTGGTCTCCGACTTGGTCAGGTTCCCGGTGATGTTCTCTTCCCAAAAGCCGACAACGTTCCGCGTGATGTTCAGATACAGCTTTCCGTCCACAATGCGCCACAACTCGGGGTTTGCAGGGACCTTGCCGCCCTGGGCCACGCCATAGGCGCAATGCCCGTCATATTGGGGGGCGTACTTGGCGGGATTGGCCACAAACGCATCCCGGTTCGCTTCCGTCGAAAACGCAAATGTCGACCCGTTGTAATCTGCCGTGATCCCTGCATTTCCAGGCACAGCTGCAGGCTGGGACTGACCGACAGGGGACTGCTCCAAACCGAAATACGCCACAACGTCATAGCCTGATACGGCAAAACCGGTTTCATCCAGGTACTGGTCCCCCGCAAAGGCGGCAGTGGCAAAGGTCAACACGCTGGCAGCAGCAGCAACAGTCAAAGTTAATCGGTTGATCATCAGGCATATCCTCTAGGGCAGTGTGCAGGGGCCCGGTGCACTCCGCGTCCGGGCGATGATCAGACAATAAGGGGACACAGTCCAGCATGGCAGCCCGTCTCGCGGCGTTGTGACCGGCTGCAATAACTGCGTGATCACTCAGCGCAGGCGCGGGGGGCGATCCGGGTCCGATCCCGGGGCGGCGGCCTCGGGCGCACGCACCGGCGCAGGCTGGGGCAGATCAAACCGCAAACCGACGCGGGCAAACCGCTCTGTCACCGGATCGCGGGCGTCAAAGAATCCAACATCCATCGCGCCCGCCTCGATGCCCGAAAAGGTCAACGCCTCAGACGCAGCGCGCGCCAGCGCCGCTTCCGCTCCGGGTGCCGCGCCCACAATGGCCAACAGATGACCACGCGCGCCAGCCGTATCCGCGGTGCCAACCAGATACGCCATTTGGGCCAAGCCGGTGGCGGTGGCCAGTTTCGTGTCCAACGCACCAATCAGCGCATCAGGCAAACCGGTTGGGGGCGATACCTCGGCCAGCCGCGCCTCAACCTCGTCCGGCGCGTGGTCCAGGGTCTGATCCAACCACCGCACGCCCTCGCCGTCCAACAAGAACGCAGACGGGGCCACATCAAGGTTCAGACCAAGGCCCAGATTTTGCGCGCTCAGCAGTCCCGCGATCACCCGACCCGACAGCGCCGCATATGGGGCCTCCTGCCCGACAAAGGCACCCAGCCGTTCAATCCGGTCAAAGACCAACACGATCTGTCCCGTGCCGGGGTCAAAAATCTGCGGGGTCACCGTGTCGCCTTGGGCCTCGCCCTCAAGCAGCATGAACAATTCAGCGTCCCCCAAACGTTCAAAGAACTTCAGGCGCAGCGCGTCGTCATCGGGGGCGGCGGTCATGGCCGCATGGGCGCGGTCCAGCGGGGTTTCTGTCATGCCAACACATCCTTTACGCGGGCCCGCAAGGCAGGCAGCACCTCGGCCTCAAACCACGGGTTTTTCTTGATCCACCCGGTATTGCGCCAGGACGGGTGTGGCAAGGGAAAGGCCCGAGGCGCATGGTCGCGCCACGCCGCAACGGTGTCCGTCACATTCGTCTTTGTGCCCAGATGCCAGGTTTGGGCATATCCCCCGATCAACAGGACCAGCGGCACGTCCCCCACATGCGACATCACTTGCGCCCGCCATGTCTGGGCACAGATCTTGGGGGGCGGGCGGTCCGACCCCTTGGCGTCATAGCCGGGAAAGCAGAACGCCATGGGCACAATCGCCAGCCTGTCGCGATCATAGAATGTGGCCTCGTCCAGACCCAGCCAGCCGCGCAGCCGGTCTCCGGACGGGTCGGTAAAGGGGCGCCCACTTTCATGCACCCGCGCACCGGGGGCCTGACCCACCACCAGAATGCGGGCACCGGGGCGAAACCAGACCACCGGACGCGGACTGTGGCCGGTCTCTGTCGCGGCAAATCTGTCCGCACAGATCGTGCAGGCGCGGATGTCTTCGGTCAGACTCATACCTGCGAGCTATTGCGCATTCGCCGCGGACGCAATCATTTCGACATAATTCGAAATAACACTTGGCATCCGGACTTTATTTCGATAATTCTAGAAACATGAAAATGGAATCACCCCTCCCCCTCGATCTGACCCGCGCGGCAAGCGCCTTTGCTGCCCTCGGGTCCGAACAACGACTGGCCGTTTTGCGCACCCTGGTGCGCGCGGGGCCTGACGGGCTCAGCATCGGCGATCTGGGGGGCCGCACCGGCGTGACCGGCTCTACGCTCACGCACCACGTCAAAATCCTCGCCACCGCGGGGCTCGTCACCCAAGCCCGCCACGGGCGCTCGATCATCTGCGCAGCCGTCGCCTTTGACGAAGTGCAGGACCTCGCCAATTTCCTCCTCACTGAATGCTGCGCCGACAGCGTCTCCCCGGACAAGGATTGCCCAAATGGCTGACACAACCACCCCAGTACCTTCCCAGAACTGGCTGGCGCGGATTGACCGCGTCTGGCTTGCCACAGCCGCGATCGTGGTACTGGTGGCCATTCTGGACTTTGGCCGCGTCGACGATGTGCTGATCTTTGCGGCCAAGGCGCTTGCAGGCACCTTGCCCTTTATCGCCTTTGCCGTGCTCGCCATCGCCTATCTCAAGGCAACGGGGGCAGAAAACCTGCTGGCCCGCGCGTTCGAGGGCAACCCGGCGCGCATGATCATCATGGCCGCACTGCTGGGGGGGCTCTCGCCCTTCTGCTCGTGCGAGGTCATCCCGTTCATCGCGGCGCTGCTGGCCGTTGGCGCGCCTTTGGGGGCGGTCATGGCCTTCTGGCTCGCCTCTCCACTGATGGATCCGGCGATGTTTGCCATCACGACCGGGGCGATCAGCGTCGAATTTGCGCTGGCCAAAACGGTTGCCGCCATTGCACTGGGGATGTTCGGGGGCTTTGGCACGCTGCTGCTTGCCGGAACGCCCGTGTTCACCAACCCCTTGCGCGAAAAGCCTGCGGTCGGGGGCTGCTGCGGGGTCAAGGCGCCGTTCTCCGCCACACCGGTCTGGACGTTCTGGCAGGACAAGGAGCGCGTCACGATCTTTCGCAACGCAGGGCTGGAAAACGCGACATTCCTGCTGAAATGGCTGACGCTGGCCTATGTGATCGAAGGGCTGATGGTCTATTACATGCCCGCCGACCTGATCGCGAACATCCTTGGGGGCACCGGGCTTGGCACGATCCTGCTGGGGGCCGTCGTGGGGATGCCCGCCTACCTCAACGGCTATGCCGCCGCGCCGCTGATCGGGGATCTGCTGGACCAGGGGATGGCAAACGGGGCCGCCATGTCGTTCATGATTGCCGGAGGCGTCAGCTCGATCCCGGCGGCCATCGCAGTCTGGGCGCTGGTCAAGCCCAAAGTCTTTGCGGCCTATCTCGGCTTTGCGCTGACCGGATCCGTGCTGGCCGGGCTCGCCTGGCAACTCGCGGCCTGACGCAGGCGGGCATCACACACAGACTTGATAAGGGCGTGACCACGGTCGCGCCCTTTTCGCGGCGCGCGCGGCAAAACACCCGCACAGCAAGGCGCTGCGCCACCAGAGCTGCACAAACGGCGCACATTCACTGTTCTTTCCCCGTCAACAGTGCGGGGCGCAACCTATACATTTGTTGCAAACTTGGACATAATGTCGACAAACTCGGTGATTAGACCGTTAACACACCTCTGGTAAGGAGGGTTTTGGTTCCCCACCTACCTTGCGGGGGACGCGAGCACACACGGCGGAGCACCGGGATGCTAGAGTTCGAAAACGTATCCAAGTCCTTCTGGACAGGCACACAGCGCAAGGTGATCCTTGACCGTGTGTCTTTCCGGGTGGAATTGGGCGAGTCCTTTGGGGTGCTTGCGCCCAACGGGACGGGCAAGACGACGCTGATCAACATGATGGCGGGGCTCGAAAAACCGGACGAGGGCGAAATCAGACGCGGGTGCAACGTGTCTTTTCCGCTGGGGTTCATGGGGGGCGTGATCCCCAAGATCTCGGCGATGGAAAACGCGCGCTACATCGCGCGTCTTTATGGGCTGGACCCCGACTATGTCGAAAGCTTTTGCCGCTGGCTGTGTAACCTCGACGAGTATTTCGACCAGCCCATCGGCACCTATTCCTCGGGCATGCGGGCGCGGTTTTCGTTTGCGCTGATGCTGGCACTGGACTTTGATATTTATCTGATCGACGAGGGGATGCCATCCTCCACAGACGTCGATTTCAACCGCAAAGCGGGGGAAGTGCTGCAGGAACGCCTGCGCACAACCACCATCATCATCGTGTCACACCAGGCGCAAACGCTCGAGAAATTCGCGCGCTCTGCGGCCGTCCTGCTGGATGGGAAACTGCACATGTTCGACACGCTGGAAGAAGCGAAACGGCTCTATGACTACGAAACCCAAAGCTAGAAAATTCCGCATCAAACGCACGCCGCCCGCTTTGGGCAGCGCGGCGGCCGCTCAGCCCGAGCAGGTCGAGGTTGCGGCGCCCGTGGCCCCGCAAAAACCGGCCCCGCAACCCCAGCCAAAACCAGCCCCGCAGCCCAGCGCGGATGTGGCAACGCCCACCCAGGTGGCCAGCGAAAACACCATCGACAGCATCCGCCAAGAGGGGCTGACAGGGCGGCAATTGCGCATGGCGCGGCGCGTGGCACAAAAGCATAACCTCGCCCCCACATCCGACTTTGACGCGGTGCGCCTGCTGCGCGCCGAAGGGATCGACCCGTTCCAACGCTCCAACATGCTGGAACTTGTGGTGCCCCAGGCCGGGGCAGAACCACATGAAGGGGGCGCTCCCGATGCGTTCGCCAGCCTGCCTGCCACCACGGGCGCGGCCGGGGCGGCACCACAGGGCAAAGTACAACTGCCCCAGACCGTGCCAGCCAAGAAACAGCAACTCCCCTCGACCGAGGTCAGCCCGGCAGACCGCCGTGCCCAGGAAATCCAGAACATCCAGCGTGACATTGGCCGCCGGCGGCGCAAAAAGACCGGCTTGCTGCTGGTGCGGCTGGCCTTCTTTGTGATGCTGCCGACCTTTTTGGCCGGGTACTATTTTTATGTGATCGCGACCCCGATGTACGCGACAAAATCCGAATTCCTGATCATCCAGAACGAAGGATCGGGGGGCGCAGGCCCGCTCGGTGGGCTGCTGCCGACGCAGTTTGCGACCAATTCCGACAGCATCGCGGTGCAGGGGTTCCTGCAATCCAAGGACGCGATGTTGCGGCTGGACCGCGATGTTGGGTTCAAATCGCATTTCACCCAAGAGTGGATCGACCCGATCCAACGGCTGAGCGAAGAACCAACCAATGAAGAGGCCTACAAGGTCTATAAAAAGAACGTCAAAATTGGCTATGACCCGACCGAGGGCATGATCCGGATGGAGGTCGCGGCCGCCGAACCTCGGGTGTCGGCGGACTTTTCCCGCCAGTTGATCAATTACGCGGAGGAACGGGTGAACAACCTGTCCGCCCAGAAACGCGACGACCAGATGCGCGATGCGCGCGAAGGGTTTGACCGCGCCGAAACCGAACGGCGCACCGCGCAAGAAGACCTCGTGCGGCTGCAAATCGAAGGGTCCACGCTGGATCCCGAAGGGGTCATCGCATCCTTGCGCACACAGATCGGACAGTTGGAAACGCAGATCATCGAAAAGCGCATCGAACTGGCCAGCCTGCTGAACAACGCACGGCCCAACCAATCGCGGGTGGACGGTGCACGCGGCACGCTTGAGATCCTTGAACAGCAACTTGCGCTGCTGAATGCCAAGATGACGGATGTGTCCAAGGGCGAAAATTCGCTGGCCGAATTGGCGGCCCGGATCCAGATTGCGCAGGCCGATCTGGCAGCGCGCGATATGATGATGCAGTCGGCCTTGCAGCAGATGGAACAGGCCCGCGTCGAGGCGACCCGGCAGGTGCGCTATCTGACCGTCGCGGTCGAGCCGATCCAGAGCGAGGAGCCCTCATATCCCCGCGCATTCGAAAACACGATCTTGGCATTCCTGGTCTTTGCAGGCATTTACCTGATGATCTCGCTGACCGCGTCGATCCTGCGTGAACAGGTAACAAGCTAGAATGAAACATGTCCCAGTCGCTGACCTCTCGGTCGGCAATGATCAGCCGCTCGCGATAATAGCGGGCCCATGCCAACTGGAATCCGCCGATCACGCCCAGATGATTGCCGGCGTCATGAAAGAGGCCTGCGATGCCGTTGGCGCGCAGTATATTTTCAAGTCCTCCTTTGACAAAGCCAACCGCACCTCGGCCAATGCCTCGCGCGGCATGGGCATGGACAAGGGGCTGGCGGTGTTGTCCGACCTGCGCAAAGCCATCGGCGTGCCTGTGCTGACGGATGTGCACAAGGAAAGCCAGTGCGCCCCTGCGGCCCAAGCCGTGGATGTGCTACAAATCCCCGCCTATCTCTGCCGCCAGACCGATCTGTTGATCGCTGCGGGACACTCTGGCGCGGTGATCAACGTGAAAAAGGGGCAGTTCCTCGCGCCCTGGGACATGGCAAACGTCGCAGACAAGATCGCAAGCACCGGCAATGACAAGATCATGCTGACCGAGCGCGGCGCGTCCTTTGGCTACAACACCCTTGTCACGGACATGCGCGCCCTGCCGCAGATGGCGCAAACCGGTTATCCGGTGATCATGGATGCAACCCATTCGGTGCAACAACCCGGTGGCCTGGGCGGCGCATCAGGAGGGCAGCGCGAACTTGCCCCCGTGATGGCACGCGCGGCGGCCGCCATTGGTGTTGCGGGCATCTTCATGGAAACGCACCAGGATCCCGACACCGCGCCCTGTGACGGGCCCAACATGATCTACCTCGACCAGATGCCCGCACTTGTCGCCTTGCTCATGCAGCTTGATGCGCTGGCCAAACCCAATCCGATCCAGCTTTGACGCAAGTGCCCAAGCCCAAAGTGACCCCCAACACGTGGGAATTCCTACGCGATGCGATGATCACGCCCACCGGCTTTCGGGAATATGATGCGCGGTGGAAGTATCCCGACGACATCAACCTGCCCGGGATCACGGCCCTTGGCCTCGGGCTTGGCACGCAAATGCACAGGCGCGGGATCGCCCCGGAAATTGCTGTGGGGAACGACTACCGCGACTACTCCCTGTCGATCAAAAACGCGCTGATGCTGGGGCTGATGCAGGCCGGGATCCACGTGCGCGATATCGGCCCTGCCCTGTCCCCCATGGCCTATTTCAGCCAGTTCCACCTGGATGCACCCGCCGTTGCGATGGTGACCGCCAGCCACAATCCAAACGGCTGGACAGGGGTCAAGATGGGGTTCGAACGCCCGCTGACGCACGGCCCCGATGACATGTCAGACCTGCGCGATATCGTGCTGAACGGGGACGGACAGCCACGCGACGGGGGCAAATACACCTTCGTGCCCGGCGTGCGCGAGGCCTATCTTGATGACCTCGTGGGCGACTTCAAAATGACGCGCAAACTGAAAGTCGTGTGCGCCACTGGCAACGGCACGGCTGCGGCCTTTGCGCCTGATCTGTTCCGCCGTCTCGGGGTCGACGTGGTAGAAAGCCACACAGACCTCGACTACACCTTCCCCAACTACAACCCCAACCCCGAAGCCATGGAAATGCTGCACGACATGGCCGCCAGCGTGCGGGCCTCGGGGGCGGACTTTGCGCTTGGCTTCGACGGAGACGGGGATCGCTGCGGCGTTGTCGACGACACCGGAGCGGAGATCTTTGCCGACAAGATGGGGGTGATCATGGCCCGCGATCTGGCGCGGATCCACCCCAACGCGACCTTTGTGGCGGACGTGAAATCAACCGGGCTCTTTGCATCAGACCCCGAACTGCAACGCTACGGGGTCACCGCAGACTACTGGAAAACCGGACACAGCCACATGAAACGGCGGGTCAAGGAAATCGGGGCGCTCGCGGGGTTCGAAAAATCCGGGCACTACTTCCTGGCGGAGCCCATCGGGCGCGGCTATGACTGCGGAATGCGGGTGGCTGTCGAAATCTGCAAACTGATGGACCGCAATCCGGACATGAAAATGTCGGACCTGCACGCCGCCCTGCCCACAACCTATGCCACGCCCACAATGTCGCCCTACTGCGCGGACACGGAAAAATACGACACACTCGATCGGATCGTGGCGAAACTCACCCGGATGGCAGCCGACGGCACCCCCATCGCGGGCCTCGCGATCAAGGACATCGTGACGGTCAATGGCGCGCGCGTGATGCTTGAAAACGGGGGCTGGGGGCTGGTGCGCGCCTCGTCCAACACGCCCAACTTGGTGGTGGTCTGCGAAAGCCCCAGTTCCGAGGCCGAGATGCGGGCGATTTTCAACGATATCGATGCGGTGATCCGCACCGAACCGGGCGTCGGGGACTACGACCAGACGATCTAAGGTCCCGCTTCAGGGGGCCCACACCGCCGTGTCAGGGTGAAACTGCGACCACGCAAACCAGAACGCCTGGTGGCTGCCAATGTCGGACCCGTCTGCATCCACCGCCCGAATGCCGCCTGCATCCAACTCCAGACGAATGTTTTCAAACGCGATCTCATCCCCGCGCTGCAACGCGACAAAGGCCGTGCTGCGCTGAAAAGCCACCGGGGTGCCCGACGCGGTGATGGCCCCAATCACATCCTCATGCACAGACAGGCGCGGATCCACATCGCCCACCGGAAAAATCGGGCCGTTCGCATCGCGGCCATTGCGGAAATCGGGATCACGGCCCAGCGCATACCGCTCAAGCAGCACGGTGGTCTCGGGATGCTCCCGCTTCCAGGTGCCCCAATCGGTTGTGATGACCGTGGCCTGATCCAGCTGCACGCCCTTTTCGGCCAAGGGCCCCGTGACCGCATGGCCCAGAAACGTATCAAACACCGAAAAGGTCTCGATATCATACATCACCTTGTTGGACCGGCTCAGCAGGCCGGATGTGCGCAAAATGGGCCGCTTGACGCCCGCAGGCACCGCATCGGTGAAATACGCCTGCGCCGCGCCGCACAACGTGCAATAGGGAATGCCCAGATCGCGGCCCCCCAGCGTATCGTTTACCATCTCGCGGACTTCCATGATGCGGCGGGGATAGGCGCGGTACGCACCATTGACCTCGATGCCAAACACGATGTCATCGTCCTTCAGCCACGTGGCGTCCTGGGCGCTCGTCACCTCCGGATTGTCGGCGGCGGGGATGCAGTTGCACCCGTTATCCGTGGTGTCATAGGGGCGGTCATCAATCAGAACTCCACCCCAGGACACCAGCCGCCAGTCAATGTCGCCCTCAACGAAAATCTGTTCCCACCCCGGCACGATGCCGGTGAAAATCGCGCGCTTGGTCTTGAGGTAATCAGGCGGGGCCGGAATATCCCAGGCCAGCAGATGATCCGTGACCACACCCCAGTTGTTGCCTGTGCTAAATTGCGTGCCCAGCAACTCGGCTGCGGCATTTGACAACGCATCATGCAATTCACGCGACGGGACAAAGCGCATCATGTCGCTGATGATCCACACCAGACGGGGATCTTCGGACTTGGTGATTTCGGCCAGGGCGAGGGTCTGGTTCTCATCCCAAGTCGACAGCGCCACACTGTCAACAAAGGCAACGCGCACCGCAAACTGCATCGCCGTCGATAACGGCCCCTCCGGCACAGCCGGGGGCGTGCCGAATTCCTCGACAACATAGTCGGGCAACGGATCCGCGCTTTGCGCATGTAACGTGCCACACCCCACAAGGCCAAGCGCGAGGCAAAGCGCCGTCAGAACAGCACGGGGTGACATAGCTCGGGACATTGCCATAACGGGGCCTTTCGCAAATATGGATCGCATCGCAAATGCCCGCTGCAGATGTTGGGGGCCATGCGTGCGCGAATGTGCCCCAGAACACGCCCCACCGCCCAATCACGTTTGCATAAGAAACCGTGAGGCGCGCCAAAGGCGTCAGAAACGATAGCGGTAGACGTTGTTCAAATACGCTTGGTCCTGAATGCGAAACTGCGTCTCACCCACATGCTCAAACCCACGCGACAGGTAAAACGCGATGGCCGGGTCATTTTCGGCATTTGTTGCCAGCCAGACGGATGGCGTGTGCATGCTGCGGCACCGGGTCAACGCGGCCTCCAGCAGTCGCGTGCCGATCCCGCGCCCGTGATGGCGCGGCTGCACATAAAAGGTTGCGATTTCGACGTCCGAACATCCCTCAACCGGGGCCGGGCTTGCCCTGCTCACACGAATAAATCCGTCCAGCCCCTCTTCGTTTTCTGACACGACAACATGCGCGTTGGGGTCCGCAATGATCTGCGCCATTTTTGGGGCGGTGAACGCATCCAGCGCGTAGTCCGCAAAAAACCCGCTGACCCCGCGTTTGAGGTAGGTGCCGATCCACACTTCCATCGAAATGGCGGCAAGGCTCGGGGCGTCTGACAGAACAGCGGTGCGCAAGGTCATGGCGCACTGAGCCGCGCATTTGCGCGCAGGTCAAGAGCAAAGGTTTCTGGCCCGCGTCGCTTGGGTGTCGCGCCCCGCCCGCTCTCGCGCCCAGCATGCCTTAACCCCTGTTAAGGTTGCGCAACCTGACCGCACGGTCCCTGAACCCGCTGACATCGCTGAATATTCTGGTTAGGGTGGAAAAACAGTGGCCAGATCGCGCGCACTGTCCCCGCGGGGACAGATCAGTCAAACAGCCCGCGCAGCTTGTCTTTCAGCTTGTCCTCGACCTTGTCCTTGGCCGCATCCTCAAGGCTTTGGCCCTCATCAACCACGCCCAGTTCCTCGGCCACCTTTTCGCGCACGGCGGCCTTGGCCTTGGCTTCGATCTTGGCCTTTTCCTCTTCGATCTTTTGGTCGATGTTCAGGTCAATCGCCGCTTCAAGATCGGGCAGGATACTCGGGTCCGCCCACGGCCCTCTGATGCGCACTGGAATGGCAATCCCGTTGCCTTCGTTTGCGCGCAACGCGACAGGGGTAAAGGTATAGTCGATGGTCTGCTGGCCAAGGCCCACAACGCCCGCCCCCCGTGCCTCATAGTTCTTGAGCTTGAGCAGCAAGTCGCGGTTGTCCAGCACGCCGCCGTTCATTGTCCAACTTGCCCCAAGGCTGTCGAACACGGTGGTCCCGCCACTCGATTGTCCCGACCGCATCAGGCGATCAAGGTCGATGCCCAGGATGGTGCCTTGGCCAAAATTGATACTGCCACTGCCCGACAGGGATTTCATGATCGCATCCGCGTTTTGCCCGACACCCAGAAAGGACACCTGCGCTTGGGCTGCGCCGGTCAGCCGCTCGATCCCCGCCGCATCGCGCAGGAACGCCTGGATATCGATACCACTCACGTTCATCTTGCCCCCGACGGAAAGACCAGAGCGGTTGTTCATCACAAATTCACCCGTCAGCGCACCGCCATAGGCGGCAACCTCGCGCAGCTCGAACACCATGCGCGAGGCGTCATTGCGCAGCAGGGTGCGCGTTTGCCCCAACTGGAATTGGCCAAGGTCGATAGACTGTGCTGTCAGCGCGATCTGCCCGTTGAAGGCCGCCAATCCGCTGGCGTCGATCGGGTCAGTGGGCCAACCGCCGCTGGAGGATGCGGCTGGTGCGCTTGCGCCGCCGCTGGCAGGTGCGTCCGATCCCGTTGCGCTGCGCAAATCCAGTGCGCCCGCATCCAGTTGAGCGTTGATCTGCGGCGTGCCGTTCAGGCTGATGTCAGCAGCACCGCTCAGCACATTGCCACCCAGATCCGCGCGCACGCCCCGCAACGACAGGCGACGGTCCGCCGTCAGCGTCAATTCGGTGGCCACGTCCATCGACTGGCCCAACTTGTCCGGCAACCCCGGTTGCGGCAGGGCAAGTGCGGCCATGAACGCATCCGTATTCGCCAGATCCACCGCAAGCGTGCCAGCCACATCACCCGCCGTGCTCGCACGTCCGTTCAGCGCAACGCGGCCACCGCCTGCCGTGATCGTTGCGTCGACGGGTTGCACCTGGCCCGTGATGAAGCCGGCAAAGCCGCCAATCGTCGCGCTGACATCCACATCCGAGCCCGCAGGGCGCAAGGTCGCCGCGATCTCGGCAGCGCCCAAACGCTCTGGCCAATCGAGTGACAGGTCGACCCCGGAATAGGAGACCAAATCCGACCCTTCCGCATCATAAATCAACGTCGCATCACTGACCCGCAGCTTTTCGATATGCACCTCTTGGGGGGCGCGTTCGGCGGGGGCGGTTTCCGTCTCGATCTGCGCCGCGCCACTGGCGTCGGTGAACACCCAACTGGCGCGCCCGTCACTGCGGCTTTCCAATCGGATGGTGGGGCTGGTCGCGGTGATGTTGGTAATCTTGATCTCGCCCGACAACAGCGCCATCGCGTCCACCCCGATGGCCGCGTTCTGTGCGGTCAGCATGGGCCCCTGATCCGACCACTCGGCGTTGCCAACCTCGAGCCCATCGGCGCTGACGCCCAGCACCGGCCAAAAGGTCATCGACACGCCAGAGATCGACACATCCCGCCCGGTGGCCTTGCGAATCTGTTCTGCTGCGATTGCCCCGATCCGGTCCGCCGGCAAAAAGAAAAGGGAGACCCCGGCCACCAAAATAAGGACGAGGATAAATCCGATCACGCGAATGATCCATTTCATAGCGACTGCTCCGTTCTGACGACGTGTTAAAATCAGCCTAACGCAGCGTGGCGGCGTTCCCCAACCCTTTTCCCGCGCGCATCGTTCACATATGAGGCTGGGTATGAGCACAAACCCGCCTGACCTTCGCCCCGACCTTGCCCCCGCGGCAAAGATGGACCCAAACACCCGTCCCGGGCAGCCCACAATCGGGATGGTGAGCCTTGGCTGTCCCAAAGCACTGGTCGACAGCGAGCGGATCCTGACGCGCCTGCGCGCCGAAGGCTACGGGATTTCGCCCGACTATTCCGGAGCGGATGCGGTGATTGTGAACACGTGCGGGTTTCTGGACAGTGCCAAGGCCGAAAGCCTGGATGCCATCGGCGAGGCCCTGAACGAAAACGGACGGGTCATCGTGACCGGGTGCCTGGGGGCAGAGCCCGACTATATCACGGGCGCGCATCCCAAGGTTCTGGCCGTCACTGGCCCGCATCAATACGAGCAGGTGCTGGATGCGGTACACACCGCAGTGCCGCCCGACCCTGACCCCTTTGTTGATCTGCTGCCTGCACGTGGCATCAGTCTGACCCCGCGCCATTTCAGCTATCTCAAGATTTCGGAAGGGTGCAATCACAAGTGCAAGTTCTGCATCATTCCCGACATGCGCGGGCGGCTGCAATCGCGCCCCGCGCACGCGGTGATGCGGGAGGCGGAAAAGCTGGTGGAGGCCGGCGTGCGCGAAGTGTTGGTGATCAGTCAGGACACTTCGGCCTATGGCGTCGATATCAAACATGCCCAAGACAAGGGGCACCGCGCCCACATCACCGATCTGGCCCGCGATCTGGGCAGCTTGGGAGCCTGGATACGCCTGCACTATGTCTATCCCTATCCGCATGTGCGCCAGCTGATCCCCCTGATGGCCGAAGGATTGGTTCTGCCGTATCTGGATATTCCGTTTCAGCATGCACACCCGGACGTCCTGCGCCGCATGGCCCGCCCGGCGGCGGCCGCCAAGACGCTGGATGAAATCGCGGCGTGGCGTGCGATCTGTCCCGACTTGACGCTGCGATCCACGTTCATTGTCGGCTATCCCGGTGAAACAGAGGCCGAGTTCCAGACCTTGCTGGACTGGATGGACGAGGCGCAGTTGGACCGAGTGGGCTGTTTTCAATACGAAAACGTTGATGGAGCGCGGTCAAACGCACTGCCAGATCACGTCGCCCCCGAGGTCAAGCAGGACCGTTGGGAGCGGTTCATGGAAAAGGCGACGGCCATTTCGCAAGCCAAACTTGAGGCCAAGGTCGGCCAGACCCTGCATGTGATTGTGGACGAGGTCGACGACGAGGCCGCGACCTGCCGCACCAAGGCGGACGCGCCCGAAATTGATGGCAACCTGTTTATCGATGAGGGGTTTGAAGACTTGAAACCTGGCGACATCGTGCGTGTCGAAGTGGATGAGGCAGGCGACTACGACCTTTGGGGACGGCTGGCGGCCGGTTAACCAATCGTTAACGTTTGAGCGCGTGTTTGCCCCCAAAAACGGGTCGTGGCGCGTGTTTGATGTACTCTCCTTTGGGTTGATTGGTTAACGCAGCGCTTGGGGGTAACGTGTGGTTAACCTTTCACAGACAGACTCGTGGTTGCGCACTGATCAGTATCAGCTGTGCGATTTTCATCGGCTAGGGAGCCCGTGTTATGCGAGTCATTTTGGACGTCATACAGTCTGCTGATCTTTCGATTGGTAAATCTCGGGGCAAGGGTCTGGGCGCCGTTCTGCTTGCCATCATCGCGATCTGCGTCGTTTTGCAGGGCGGCTCGATCCTCGATTTTGGCACCGGGCGTGTGACGGGCGCGTCTGAACCCGCCGCGTCTGGGCCCGTAAATTGACATGTGCGTCGCGTGCTCCACGTCTTGCCGCGACGCAAAGGAGCCTGTCATGCCCGCACCAAAGATCGCGCAAAAAGCCCCATTCCCTGTCGATGTGGAGGCTGGAAAATCCTATTTCTGGTGTTCATGCGGCCAATCTGCCAACCAGCCGTTTTGCGATGGATCGCACAAGGATACCGAATTTGCGCCCGTCAAATACACCGCCGAAGACAGTAAAAAGGTGTTCTTTTGTGGCTGTAAGGTCAGTGGCAACGCCCCCTTGTGTGACGGATCGCACGCCAAGCTGTAGCGCGTGGGCTTGCATTATCGGATATATGTTCTATGTTTGTTCTTCACGATGAGAACAGAGAACAGTCATGTCCTATCACGCATATCAGCCCGGATTGTTTGACCCTGCCCAGGGGGCGCTGCCGATTTCGGTGCCCGAACCTGCCACCGAAAAGCAGATCGCGTTTGCCCGGCGCCTCGCGGCGCAGTCTGGCGTGGTCCTGCCAACGGCGCTGTTGCGCGACAAGGCTGGATTGTCGGCCTGGATTGATCGCACCAAGGCGGCTTTGCCTGTGTCGAAGTTCTCGAACTATCCCAGCGCCAAGCAGGTGCAGTTTGCCGAGCGTATTGCGCGCCTGAAGCGTCGCCAGATCCCGGCGGAGTGTTTCAAGGACAAGGTGATGATGTCGCGCTGGATTGACGGGAACAAACCGCGCTGAGTGCGGCGGTTTGCCTCTTTGGTTTGGGGTGTTTGTCGCTATCTGTTGACCATGACCGACGACACCCGCGTTCTTTACAATGCTGACTGCCCCGTATGCAGTTTCGAGATCAACCACTATGCAGCGTATAGTGAGCGGTCGGGATTGCCGATCCGGTTTGAGGATTTGAACACCTCTGCTTTGACGGATTGGGGTCTGACCCCGGATCAGGCGGCGCGGCGGTTATACGTTCTGAAAGACCAGCAGATGTATTCGGGCATCCCGGCGTTCATCGTGTTGTGGCAGGATATGCCCCGGTATCGCTGGCTGGCGCGCGTGGTTTCTGCGCCGGGTGTCCATTGGCTGGCCTGCCGGGCGTATGATCATGTTCTGGCTCCGCTGATCTATCGCTGGCATCTTTTTAGGCAGGCGCGCGCAACGTCCGCGTGATTGACCCCAGGTTTGGCTGGACCCGGCTTGGGTTTTGCCATCACGGTGATCGCATGCCCTATCCCGGAACCCTGAGCGAGACACTGGCCGATGCTGGACTTCATGTGGTTGGCGTCTCTGCCGCCGTCCTCGCCAGTGGCGCGTTGATGATGCATGTGGTGCAGGCCCATGGCCTCGCCGAGATTACGGCGACCGGGATTTACACAGGCTGTCTGATTTTGTCGTTGCTTGCGTCCATGGCCTATCACCTGTTGCCGTGGGAGGGGTCGCGCCCGTTGTTTCACCGCCTTGATCATGCGGCCATTTACCTCAA
This sequence comes from Pseudomonadota bacterium, assembly GCA_039814435.1. GTDB lineage: Bacteria > Pseudomonadota > Alphaproteobacteria > Rhodobacterales > Rhodobacteraceae > Tateyamaria. The sequence continues at coordinate 568 of JBCCBC010000006.1, read as the reverse complement.
GATCGCAGGCACTTACACGCCGCTTGTCGTGCTGATCGGATCGGCATTCGCCTATGTGGTGCTGGCGGGCGTTTGGGCCGTTGCCCTGATCGGTGCGGTTGCCAAGATGAGCTTTTGGGCGACGGATGCGCGCGGATCGCTTGCCCTTTACCTTGCTATGGGGTGGGCGGCTGTCGTGTTGATCTGGCCGATGTGGCAGGCCCTGCCGGGCGCCACTGTCGGTCTGATCGCGCTTGGCGGTGCGCTTTACACGACGGGAACCGTGGTGTTTGCGCGCGACGCTCTGCGGTTTCAAAACGCGATCTGGCACGGCTTTGTGCTGTCCGCGTCGGCCTGTTTCTTTGCCGCCGTAGCCGTCGCCGTCTCAGTCTGAACCGGACGCAAGTGCGGCAAAATCCCGCGCGTTACGACAATAGTGCGGTGTGGCAGAGACCGTGCCGACCTGGTCGTCCAGCCAGTGCTGACAGTTCTGTGCTTGCGTACATCCCGCGCATCGGATCACCAGATCCGAGATGTCGGAGGGCGTAAGATCACCGCGCAGGGCGGCATCCTCAAGGTCGAGCCCACG
>JBCCBC010000042.1:0-14153 GCA_039814435.1 Pseudomonadota bacterium | reverse complement strand
CCAGACGCCGCTGTGTGCTTGCCCAAGAGTGATGGTGATCCGCCGGTCGTCAGCCCCCTCCACCGCATCAAGGGCGTTGCGCACGATGTTGGTGACCACCTGTTCGATCCGCAATTTGTTGGCGTTCAGCATCACTGGGCCATCCGGTCGTACACATACCACATTGGCGTCACGCGCCGTGATACTAGGCGCGAGCAGATCAAGGGCGTCCTGAACTACGCCAGTCAAATCGATGTCCTCAAAGCTGTCTCGCCCTTTTCGGGAAAAGAATTTGAGTTGCTGTGTGATGCTCTCCATCCGGGCCACCAGCCCTTGCATTCTGTCGTTCAGCGTCGTTGGGCCAATTGTCATTTCAGAGGCGGCAAGCTGATTGCGCATGGCGGCGATGGGTTGGCCCAGTTCGTGGGTCACCGACGAGGCCAGTTGCCCAAGGGCGGCAAGCCGGCCTGCGCGCTCCAGTTCGGCTTGAGTTTTTTGCAAACTGCGTTCGGCGGCGCGCCGGTCTTCGATTTCGACGGCAAGCCGGTCATTGGCCCGTCTCAGCTCTGTCTCTTCGCTTTCGGATTTGCGCAAAGCGGCGCGGATGCGGCGCACCCTTGTGACCTGCAGCGCGCTGAAGCTGAGCAGAACAAGGGTGAGGAACGTACCCGTCGCCAGCCACGCCCGCGTGACCGCCGGACCGTCGGGAACAAAGAAATGCAGTGACCAGCTGTTGGGCAGGTTCGACGTGTTAAGATACAAAAGCTGCTGGGCATTGAGCGTCGCGGTCTGGTTGGCGAGATCCACCGACCAGTCCAGTTCGGCCAGCGGTTCATTGCCAAATTGACGTGAGGCGAGGATGCGGTTGCGCTGATCTGGGGTAAGGGGGGCCAAGGTTTTGTACCGCCAGGCCGGGTCCGAGGCGAGCAGCACAACCCCGTCCGAATTTGCCAGAATGATCCGTTCGCCCGAGGCTTGCCAATTGTCCTGAAGGGCCGAAAGATCCACCTTGATCGCGACCACGCCGTTGCTGTCGGATTGCGGCGGACGCACGGCCATTGCGTAAAAGTAACCAGGGATGCCGGTGGTGGCCCCTATGCCGTAAAACTCCCCCAACTCTCCGGCCTGAGCGGCCTGAAAATAGGGACGAAAGGCGTAGTTTTGTCCTTTGAAGCTGTTGGTGCTGTTGGCGTTGGAGGCGGCGATGGTCAGCCCGTTGCTGTCCATCAGATACATCGCATCCAAACCTGCGCTTTGTGCGATGCGGGCCAGTCGATAGTCCAGATCGCGCGGCGGAGCGCCCGTCAGCGTGCGTGCCACAACTGGGTCGAGAGACAACAGGAACGGCACGTGCGCAAAGTGGCGCAATTCTGATTCCAGCGTGCTGCGATAGAGCGTGAGGCGCGCGGCGGCTTTGTCCATCTCCTGGGTCCGGAAATAGGAGTAAGATACCCAGTGCAGCCCCGTGGCAAGGGCGACAATCAAGATCAAAAGCAAGGCAGGGATCGCGCGCATTGTGATCACCTGACCGCTGGGGCCGGGAAAATCAACTGTTTCGGCAGTGCCAGAGGGGTAAAACCAACCCCGATGCAAAACCGCCGTACCTGCACGCCGCAGGCTATGGTGCGTCCGTATCCAGCCAAATCGTAACCGGACCGTCATTGGTTAATGACACGGCCATATCTGCGCCAAACACTCCGGTTTGCGTCTGAATGCCAAGGTCGCGCAAGTTATCTGCGACCTGTAGATAAAGCGTTTCGGCCTCGCATGGGCTGGCGGCCCCGGAAAATCCAGGCCGGTTTCCGCGCGATGTGTCCGCCGCCAGAGTGAACTGACTGACCACCAAGGCGGACCCGCCGGTTTGCAGGATCGACAGGTTCATTTTGCCTGCGTCGTCTTTGAACAAGCGCAGTTTGGAGATTTTGGCGGCCAGTGCCTGCGCTGTTGTAGCCGTGTCGCCTGGCATCGCACAGACAAGGATCAACAGACCCGCCCCGCATTGCCCGACGGTGTCGCCAGCCACATCGACGCGCGCGTGGCTAACCCGCTGCAACAGCGCCCTCATCCGTCGCGCCAATCGATGATGTCGCCCACTGCTGCACGGTCTGTGCGAAAGCTGTTGGCGGGGTGGTCGGGGTCTGCGTAGCCAAAAGAGATGGCGCACAGGATTATGCGATCATCCGGGATATCAAAGTGCTGACGCACAAAGGGCGCTTGGGCGGCGATCGCGGCCTGGGGGATGGTGGCGACGCCTTGGGCTTGGGCAGCGAGACAAAAGGCGGTGACAAAGCCACCCGTGTCCATCGCACCGTAAGGCCCAAGTGCCTTGGGGGCGTTGACGATGGCCACATGCGGTGCCCCAAAGAGCCGGTAGTTTTCCATCATCTGTCGCCCAGAGGCTGCGCGGTCCCCTTTTTCAATGCCCACAGCGTCATAAAGCTGGAAACCACAGGCCCGCCTGCGATCTCCGTAGATACCGGGGTAGCCATCGGGCCACGGCAAATCAGGGGCCGGCGGCGTTTTCTGGGCCGTCTCGTATAGAGCGTCGCGGAAGGTGTCGGTGCCAGGCCCGCGCGTGATGATCATCTGCCAGGGCTGGGCGTTGCACCAACTGGGCACGTGGCGCGCGGCGCTGACGATCTGTTCGATCACGGCATCTGGGACTGGGTCGGATGTGAAAGCCCGGCAGGAAAATCGCGCCTGCAACAACTCAAGAAGCGTGTCATAGCCGGTCATGCTTGGGTCGCCATGATAAAGCCGATGGCCCCGGCCACAATCAGCCCAATAATCACCGCAATCGCAATTTTACCAGGTGACCAGGGGCGTTCGCCCTGCACCCGGCCCGTACGCCCGTTCACGACAAATCGGTAGGTTTTGCCCCGATATTTGTAGGCCGCCAACCAGACGGGCAGCAGGATGTGCTTGAACGTCACGGCCCCCAGCTTGGTGTCGATGCTGTGGATTTTCTGTCGGTCCCCGCCGATGTCGAATTTCACGTCGCGCGCGATCTGGCGGTCCATGTAGGTGCGCGCCTCTTTGAACCCGTCCTCGAGTTCGACGCTGTAGCCTTCTGCGCGAAACCCGGCGAGGAATTCTGGCGCATAGGGTTCCAGCGCGCTGAGGTCCCAGGGTTCCAGTGCGTCTGTGAACCGTTTGGGCAATGAGGTTGAGGCGAGCACAAGCACGTCGTCAAAGAAGCGCGCAACCTTGCCGCGGGCGCGCCGCCAGCGCACTTTGGCCACGCGCACCTGCTCGCGTTTACCATCGCGCATCACGGTTCGGGTTTCGTAATACACCGTTCCGTGTTCGCCCGTGTAGGCGCTGCGCGTATCGGCATCAAAGGTCCAGTAGGGCACATAAATCCCCTGCATCGCCCGCCCTTTGCGCGCATAATCTGATAGCCCAGATGGCGCAAACCACAGGCTGCCCAGCCAATCGGTCATGGCCCCGCGCGCCTCTTTCTCGCTGAGCCCAAAGGGCAGCACGCCACGGGGTTTGATGTGTCGGTGCGCGCCAGTGTCTGTGACCACGGGCGTGGCGCAGAACGGGCACTCGGTGGCGTGCAGGTCGGCGTCAAACTCAACCTGCGCGGCGCAGTTGGGGCATTTGGAAACGCGCGTTTCCTCGATCTCGGCCTCGGGCAATTCGGCATTCAGTGCCTGGCGAAAGTCCAACTCCGCCATGGGCGAGGGCGCTTTGACATCCGTTTCCTGGATCGAGCTGGTATTGCCGCAATGATCGCACGTCAGCGTGCCACTGCCCGGTTCGAACCGAAAGTCGGCCCCGCAATTGTCGCAGGGAAACCGGTGGTCAGCCGAAGGCGATGCAGGCGAAAGATCGGGAAGGTCGGTCATAGCATCCCATGCAATGATTTTGGCGTGATCCGCCGCAATGCACCGTCCCCGAGTGCCGTATGGCGCCAGAGGTGAAAGATCGCGTGCAGCGCGGATGCAGACAGAAGGTAGAAATACAGCGCAGGCAAAGGCGGGCCGTTCCAGGTGCCCCCCAGTTGGTCCCAAAGTGTCACGCCGCACACAAAGGCGAGCCCGATATACATCGCGCGGCTGAGCCATGGATGGGCGGTGCGCAACGCCCCTTCAAGCTTGGGGCCCGGGCCGTTCACCAGCCCCTTGACCAGCGCCAGGGCCCCCATAGCCAGCCCGGCGATCCCAAAGGCCCACGCCAGAACGGGCAGTGGTCCGCCTGCAAACAGCAGCACCAAGAGCAGTAGTGTAAGCCAGTGCAGGGTGATCGTGGCGATGCGGCGCATAGGTGATGGTTGATCCGGGTTGTGACAGTTTCGTCTGCCATATGATGTAAGCTTGGCCGGGATGGAAAGCCAATTCCAAGGTATCATCAGTCAAAATCGTGCCCTAAGGGGCGGTTCGCACGGTGCTGCCGTGGTCGCACCGTGCATATGCCCCATGTTGCATTCACAGATGTTTGTGCATCGCCCTGGGCAGCATGATCCGCAGCGCATTGTCGCCCAGCAAGTAGTGTCGCCAGACGTGAAACAGGGCATGCCCGAGTGCTACAGCGCCCAAGGCATAGAATTCGAAGATGTGGATTTGTCCAATGACATGATTGGCTTGTGGCCAATCCATGGGGGGTGCGATGGGTAGAACCCCGCCGGCCTTGAGCAGTACGGTTGAGCTGAGCCCAAGCAGAAAACCGGTGAGAGCAACAAAGAATAGCCCCCAGATGAGGGTCAGGTGCATGGCCCGGTGAAGGGTGCGCAGCCGCCCCGTCAGTTTAGGCCCCGGCCGGCCGGCAAGACCCCGACGCAGGAGATCCGCGAACCAGGCGAGGCTGAGCGAGACAAAGATCAGCGCGAGCATGGAATGCGCCTGAAACGCGGCTGCACCGAAGGGGCGCACGTCTGACGGCTGGACAAGCAGGAACCAGATAAAGAGCAGAACAACCAGCCAGTGCAGCCACTTGAGGGCTGTGCGGCGGGTCGGCAGGCGCGGTGTCAGTGGCATACGGTAAATCATGAGGCGCGAAGCTGTTGTGTCAAGGGGCGCGCGTCCGTTCAACGGGTGCTGAATGGCAACAGTTCGAGTGAGCGCTTGGAGGGGTTGGCGTCCTCGAAATAGCGGTATCGCGGGCGCCTTCGCTCAATCCGTGCTTGGAGGTTGGAGGGCCGCAAGAGCCGCTTTCTGCACGACACTGCCCGGTGTTTGGCAGCCGAAAACGCAATAGCCAAGGGCGCGCTAATCGGTCATGCGCGCCCGCGCTTTACGTGATGGCTTTGCGGTCCGTCAGGCCCCTGGTGGGGGCGGGGGTGGCATGATGGTAAAGAGTTGCGCCAGTTCTGTCACGTCTTCGGCCTTGAGCCAGCCGTCTTGTCCGGCCGTCCATACAAAGCTGTCGCGGGTGAGGTCACCGCTGGCGGCCATGCGGCCCAATTGCGCTTTGGAAAACGGCCCCTTGGTCGCGCCGTTTTCGGCGACATGCCAGACATGTTCGACGGGCGGCGGCGGTGGCGCAGCAGCAGCTGGCGCATTGCCGCCCCCGGCGACGGTGCGCGCGCCCCAGTTTTGCCCGCCCATGGCGGCCCCCATCTGCATGCCAAGGCCCGCACCCATGCCAGCCTCCATCGCGGCCCCGGCATTGCCGCCGCGCCCAAGCGCCTCGGCGGCCTGGAACTGCATGTATTCATTGAGGTTTCCGATCACACCCATCGAAGAGCGTTTGTCCATCACCTCCTCGACTGCGGGGGGCAGAGAGATGTTTTCGATATAAAGCTCGGGCAGGATCAGCCCGTAATCTGCAATCTGGGCGCTGATTTCCTTGGCCACGATCTGTCCCAACTCGCGGGTGTTGGCCGCCATATCGAGCACCGGGATCCCCGATTTGGCGAGGCTGCGTGACATCTCCTGCACGATGATGTTGCGGATCTGGACACTGATCTCGTCCATCGTGAATTCGCCGTCCGTGCCGACGATTTCCACTAGGAACTTGGCCGGATCCGCCACCTTGACCGAGTAGGTGCCAAAGGCGCGCAGACGCACCGGCCCGAATTCTGGGTCGCGGCAGATGATCGGATTTTTCGTGCCCCATTTGAGGTCGTTGAACCGGGTCGTGTTGACGAAATAGATCTCGGATTTGAAGGGGCTTTTGAATCCGTGATCCCAGTGCTGCAGGGTCGTCATGATCGGCATGTTGTTCGTTTCGAGCATATAGAGGCCCGGGGTGAACACGTCGGCCAACTGCCCTTCGTGCACGAACACCGCCGCTTGCCCTTCGCGCACCGTCAGTTTGGCACCATATTTGATCTCGTGCGCTTCGCGTTCGAACCGCCAGACCATGGTGTCGCGGCTGTCGTCCACCCAGTGGATGACGTCGATGAATTCGCCGGAGAGGAAGTCGAAAATACCCATTTGGGGTCTCCTTTATGTGGTCTGTCAGAGCGGGCCCTGAACGGCCTCGCGTGCGAGGATGCGGATGATGGGTTGCGCCTGCGCCAGTGGAATGCCGACATCGAGCCGGGTGTCATAGAGCATTGCAAGCAGGTGTTCGTCGTGATCGGTGAGCAGGGCAAATTCGTCGTCATCGTTAAAGATCGAGGGGCGTGCGCCGGGGCTGTCATTGGCGAGGCCCAGGCCTTGGGCGAGTTCCTCGTGGATGCAGGACAGGCGCAGCAGGTCGGGGTTTTCGCTGCGGATCACAGCAACGGCCGCTGTATAGGTCGAGCGATTTGACCCAGCCGCGTAGGCGGCCACCGCGCAATAGGCGTCATCGGGCAGATTGCGCACCGCCGCGAGGTTGCCGGTGGTCACGCCCGGCAAACGGGGTGCGACCCGGTTAAGCGTTGCGGTGCGGTCGTCTTCGCTCACGAAAAAGATCAAAAAGTTGGGGTTGTCCGCCAGTGCAATTGGGTGCCCGGTGGCCCGTGCCAACCGTTGGGCGTAGCTGCGCACATCCGCCATATCCCGGCTGCGTTGGCTGGGTGGCACAGAGGGTCCAAAGGCCACGCCCATGCGTACCGGTTCTGACCAGCGGCGCAATTGCCCGGACACGCCGGCGCGCTGCCCGGCGCTGGCGTATTCGTTGAAAAACACGATCTGTTCAAAGTTACGCGCCAGCATATCAGAGGTGAACGGGGTATCTGGCCCGCCGCCATCCTGGCGCAACAGGCCTGCGGTCAACTGGCTGGCCTGCACCTGTGACAGGTAGCTGCGCAGGGCCGCGCTGCGTTCTGACGTGGGCTGCACAACCGGTACGGCGGGGGGCGCAAGCCCGGCAGGGCGCACGCGCGGTGTCAGCACAGGTTCGACCGGCATGAACATGTCGCAGGCCGCAACAAACACCAGGGCGGCGAGGCTGCCCCAGAGTTTTGCTGCTGATATGGCCTGTGCCTTGGGCATGGGCCGATGTTAGCTCGGCACGGCGGTGCCGGCTGTATCGCCTACGCCGTCTTTGCGCGCCTTGGCGCTGGCCAGCGTGTCGCGCAGATCGGCTTCCATTTTCTTGAGGTCGGTTTCGGCGGCTGCGCGCTTGGCTTTGCCCTCATCCGCGATACGCAGGCTGTCCTCGATGGTGCCAATCAGATCTGCATTCGCCTGTTTCACCGCTTCGATGTCGAACACGCCGCGTTCCATTTCCTCGCGGATCATCTTGTTGCTGTCGCGCAGGTTGGCTGCATTCGAGGTCAGAAGTTCGTTGGTCAGGTCGTTGGCGTCGCGCACGGCGGCGGCTGCCTCGGCGCTGCGCTGGATGGTGACGGCCTGGGCCAGTTGGGTTTCCCAAAGGGGCACTGTGTTCACAAGCGTCGAGTTGATCTTGGTCACAAGGCTCTTGTCGTTTTCCTGCACCAGACGGATCGAGGGCAGCGACTGCATGGTCACCTGGCGCGTCAGTTTCAAATCGTGCACCCGGCGTTCCAGATCGTCACGCGCAGCCCGCAAGTCGCGCAGTTCTTGCGCCACCATCACCTGATCATCTTCGGGGGCGGCTGCCACGGCCGCCTCCTTGGCGGGAATTGTGGTGTTGTCCAGCTCTTTAATCTTCTCTTCGCCCGCGGCGATGTAAAGTGCGAGTTCGTCGTAGAACTGCAGCGTCTTTTCATAGAGCAGATCGAGCGATTTGATGTCTTTGAGCAGCGTGTGTTCGTGGGCCAGTAGGTTGTCCGTGATCTTGTCGATCTGACCCTGTACCGTTTCGAATTTGGCGGTGAACTTCGCAAAGGGTGCTGCGCGCCCGATCAGTTTTTCCCACCAGGAACGATCCCTACGCACGTCGAGTTCGGAGATCGAAAAACCACGGATCGTGGTCACGATCGAGCGCAGGGAGTCCCCGGCGGGCCCGACATCCTTGTTGCGCACATCGGTCAGCATGGCCTGGCTGATTTCCTGCAATTCGGCTTGTGCGGAGGAGCCGAAGGAGACGATGGAGTTGGTGTCTTCCATATCGATCTCGCCCATGCGCGCGCGGATTTCTGCGCCCACGGGGGCATCCGCCTCGGCCAGGGGCACGATGGCATTTGCATCACTGGGTTCGGCCAGCACAACGGCGGTCACTTCTTCGACCTGAGCGAGGGCGGTTTCAGCTTTTTGACGAATGGTGTCGGACATGAGTTGGCTACCTTACTGTTATTTATGTGTCTTTGGTGGGGGCGATGCGCACCCCTTCGCGCTGCAAACGGTCGCGCAGCACGTCGATTTCGATGTTGAGGTCGCTGCGGTCTTCGATCAGCAGCTTGCGGGTGCGGGCGTCAAAGTTTTCGCCCAGATCGTCGAGCAGGGCGCTGTAGTCGCTGCGTGCCTGTGCGTCGCGGGTTCGTGCGTAAATGTCTGCGAATTTGGCCGTCGCGTCCCGTGCGCCCATCAGATAGACGCCCAGATACTTGCGCGCTGCAGTCAGATCACGCGGGTCTTCTTCGACAGTGCGGATCAGGTCACGCGCCACGGTCTGAAACTTTTCGAGTTTGAGTTCCATTTTGCGATCTTCCGCCCGTTTGATCGCATCTGTCATCGCGTTCAGATAGCTTTCAGCCTCATCCACCACGCGCGCAACGCGGTCCTGTTGAAAGGTGTCGATCCCTTCCATGCCCTTGTCCTTGAGCGGATCAATGCCAAAGGCCGCTATATGCAGGCCGGTCGCAGCCACGCCAAACAGCAGCGGTGCCACAAGCCCGGGCTCAGAGCGGTAGGCCGCAACGGCAATGCCGATCCCTGTCAGCACAGATGAAAATAATTTGCGCGGGATCGCGGGGCGGCGCGCAACCTTGCGGCTGACATAGGCCGCCTGCGCCTGCAAACCGCCACGCAAAAGCCACGCGGCAAGTGTGAGAATGGCCGCAGAGATCAGCGCCAATGTCAGCCCGATCGCCCCGTCGTTGAGCGCAAGAAACATCATCGGGATTGCGGGCAGAAACAGGATGTTGGACCGCGCGCCAATCGGATCGACCCGCGCGCCTTGATAGGCTCCGCGTTCTTCTTTCGCGTCTTGGGATGCCCCATCGGGGCTGAATTTTCCGCCAAAGCGTTGTGCCATAGCTCTAGAGCCCTCCCAAGAGCCCGGTGGTCACGCCAAACATCAGCGCAATCAGCACCGCATACGCGATCTTTTGAAAGCCGGTCGTTTCCATCATGTTCCCCACGGGCTGCCCGATATTGTGCGCATTATATACGCGCTTTGCAGGTGCAGCACTAGTGCCGCGCGCCTGTGCGGCGTTCGGCGTTCAGCTTGCGGGTATAGCCCGATTGGATCACCTCGACTGCGACCAGCACCAGCACTGAGAAGTAGAAGGTCGTCTTGGACATCGGAATGACCTCATAGCCGAAAATCCGCAACGCAAGCGTGTCGTCGTGCATCGCATGCGCTGCCGCCTGGCCCGCTTCGCCCAGCAGGACAACGCCAACGATCAGCAGGATGAAAAGGCCAAGCACCTCATACATCCGGTTCTTTTCCAGAAACCGTGTTACGCCATCTGCCAAGAGCAGCATTGCCAGCCCCGACAGGAGAATGGCGGTGGCAAGGATGATGAACACGTCTGTGATTGCGAGGGCGGACAGCACCGAGTCAAAGGAAAAGATCAAGTTCATCAGTACGATCAGCATGACCACTTGCGTCGCAGACTTGCCTGACTTCGCCTCAACATCCGTATCCAGGTGATGGATCGTCAGCATGTGCCCGATTTCCTTGACGGCCGTGTACATGATGAAGATGCCGCCAAAGATGAACACGCAGGTAGCAAAGTTGACACCGCCGGTAATCACCCCTTCCCAATTGAGGATGGCGAAAGGTTCGGCCATCGCGTCGATCAGCTGGATCATGGTAAAGAGCAGGATAACCCGCAAAACGACCGCGAGGATGATGCCCCAGCGCCGCACTGTGGCTTGCTGTGCCACGGGTGCCCGTTGGCTTTCGATTGAGATGTAAAGCAGGTTGTCAAACCCGAGCACCGCTTGCAAAAAGCAAAGCATAACGAGATTGCCCAAGTTCTCGAACGTCAGAAGGTCGGCCATTTTAGTTTCCCCAGTCGGGCGCATGTGCGCCCTTTGTCATTTCCCCGCGACAGGATTGTAACAAGCGCGCCTAAGGGCAAGGGGAATTGTAGTGGGATCGCCGCAGATATGCAGTTTTACAAACGCCAGAGTTGAGTTTGCAATTTGAACTTGGCGTTTGGCCGGCGGATTAGGCTGCGCTGTGCGCACCCGGCGCGGTTTGGCGGCGCTTGTCCTGCGTGTTCGTGCCAAACCCTTTGTCTTGCAGCGGATCGATCCCGAATGTGATCAGTGACAGCCCCGTTGTGAGCGCGCCAAACAGTACAATGTGTTCGACACTGCCCCCGCGCATCGTGGTTGTAAGTCCAACGGCGAGCCCCAACCCTGCCGAGCCGATAATGCGCCCTTTGTAGCGCGCCGCGCGCGCGATCGTCTGGCTGTGATAACGCTGTGCATCCCGCAGCCCCAGCGAGATGGCGCAAAGCGCGCCGATGTAGAACGCCAGAAGCGTGCCGCACATCACCAGATTGATCACGTCGGGGTGTTCCATCATGTGATGCGCCAGCGGCAGTGTTGCCAGAAACAGCAGACCGACCGCGTGACCGTTGCGCGCGTCTATGGTGAGGTTTCTACCTGTGCGCCGTTGCTTGATGCGAGGACTTGGCAAGAGATGCAGCAGCATTGTCAGCCCCCTCAAATCCAGGTTTGGTGCAGCAGCACCGCAAAAAGCACCATGAACGCGGCATTCGCGAACAGCCGTTTGATCCGGGGCGACTGGAGGGTGCGGGATTTTGCGGGGCTAGGGTGCCATTGGCTGTCAGCAAGCCGTCTTTGCCCGAGCAGCGCGGTGATCAGTCCCAGGGCCACGCAAGCGGCAATGATCAACGATGATAAAACCATACCCGTAAGAGACAGTGCAAAGGCGGCAATATCTGGGCGGCTGTGCGGCTTTACTTTGGTTTTTTGGGTCCGCGCGGAGTTGTGCCGGGTTCGGCGCGGTGTGTTTTGGCTTGCGTATGCGCTTTTGCATTTGGCCGTGGGGTGCCGGGGCTGTGCGCGGGTTTGCGCGGCCCGCGGCTGACCTTGGCCGTTTTGCGCGCGGTTCCAACGGGCGGTTCTGCGGCGTCGAGCCCAACTTGGTCGCGCATGATCTTGCGCCGCACTTCCTCGACCGTGCCGGGTTTGAGGTCACCCAGCTGAAAAGGGCCGTAGCTGACCCTGATCAGCCGGTTTACGACCAGCCCGATACTGTCCATCGCGCGCCGGATTTCGCGGTTTTTCCCTTCGCGCAGCCCCACGGTCAGCCAGGCATTGGCCCCTTGCTGGCGGTCGAGCGTGATGTGCATGGGCTGAAACCGCTCGCCGTCTACGGTGATGCCTTTGCGCAGCGGCTCAAGCGTGTCTTCGGACGGGCGCCCATTGATGCGAACGCGGTAACGGCGCATCCATCCGGTGCTGGGCAGTTCCAGTTTGCGTTTGATGGCCCCGTCATTGGTGAGCAGCAGCAGCCCTTCGGAATTGATGTCCAGTCGGCCGATCGACATCACGCGCGGCATGTCTTCGGGCAAGATGTCATAGATCGTGCGCCGCCCTTTTTCATCCGCATCAGAGGTCACAAGCCCAAGGGGTTTGTGAAACAGCCAGAGCCGTTCGGGTTCGGGCGCGCTGAGTGGTTTGCCGTCCACGGTGATTTTGTCGGTGGCGGTGACGTTCAGCGCGGGACTATCGATTTGCGCGCCGTTCACCGACACGCGGCCGGCGGCAATGATTTCTTCCGCGCCGCGGCGACTGGCGATACCTGCACGCGCTAGGACTTTGGCGATGCGGTTGCCTGCGGGGGGCTGTTTGGGGGTGTTGGCGGTCATGGACTGGCCTCTAGCCCATTGGGAGGCCTTGCGGAAGAGGGTGCGGGCGTGGCACCTGCTGGAGATGGAGTTTCGCACATTCATGGATCAGGCCCTGGACGAAGCGCGCGCGGCGGGTGCGCGTGGCGAGGTGCCTGTGGGTGCAGTTGTGGTCAAGGACGGCAAAGTGGTGGCGCGCGCCGGCAACCGGACACGGGAACTGAGCGATCCAAGCGCTCATGCCGAAGTGTTGGCGATCCGTGCGGCGTGTGCGGCTGCTGGCAGCGACCGGTTGGTCGGCCACGATGTTTACGTGACCCTTGAGCCGTGCGCGATGTGTGCGGCGTTGATCGCTGCTGCGCGTATTTCACGGCTGTATTATGGCGCATCAGATCCCAAATCGGGCGGGGTGGCGCAGGGGGCCCGCGTGTTTTTCCATGCGCAAAGCCATCATGTGCCAGAGGTCTACGATGGGATCGCAGCCAGTGAGGCGGCGGCTCTGTTAAAGGATTTCTTTGCGTCTCGGCGGTAGCCATTTTCTGAATTCAGAAAATGGGTCAGAAAATGACTTCATTTTCTGGGCCCGGTAGGTGCCGTGGCGCGAGTGCCGTGCGCGAGGCCTGTGTCGTCTCATCGCACCGGGCGGTGGGATTGCGTTTTGTCGGTCGGAACCTGCGGCAAAGATTTTTTGGAACAGGGAAAGCGGACCGGCGCGATTGAATCGCTCACGGATGTGCCTAGGTGCACTTTGTGGAGTTGTTGCGCGAAATTGACGGTTATTGCGAGCGGGTGGGCCCGCATTATTGGGCTGAGCCGATCAATGCGGTCACCAATTTGGCTTTTGTCCTTGTCGCACTGATCATGTGGCGGCGCAGCTCTGGTGTGCCGATGGCCCGCGCTTTGTGCGTGGTTTTGGCGTTGATCGGCACGGGGAGCTACCTGTTTCACACCCACGCCCAGGTATGGGCGGCGATTGCTGATGTGGCGCCGATTGCGGTGTTCATTCTGCTGTATCTGTTTGTGGTGAACCGGGATGTGTGGGGCATGCGTGTCTGGGTCGCGGCCTTGGCGACGGCTGCGTTTGTTCCTTACGCCGCCCTCACGATACCAGTTTGGCAGATGCTTCCTGTTTTGGGGGTGTCTGCGGGATATGTGCCGGTGCCGGTTTTGATCCTGATTTATGCAGCGGCTTTATGGGGCCGTGCGCCCCGCCTTGCCCGCGGTTTTATGATCGGTGCGGTGCTGTTGCTGGTGTCGCTGATGGCCCGGTCTGTGGACGAGCTGTGGTGCGCGCACGTTCCCTTTGGCACACATTTTTTGTGGCACATTCTGAACGGCCTCATGCTGGGCTGGATGATTGAAGTCTATCGCCGCCATGTCACGACGCAAACTGAGCTGCAGTGATGGCCACGGGTGTTTTGACCCGGGCCCGGGGCCCATAGTCCACCAACGGGCATGGCGCGCCATCAAACCGCGTAAATCTGCATCATAGTCTGCCATCAGGTCTGGCCGAAGGCTTGAAGGCCCGGGGCGCGCGCGCTAAAGCCTGACAAAACAACTTCGAGGGTTTTGATGTCCATCGACGAAAGCACTGCCGCCCGTGTGGCGAAACTGGCGCGGATCAAAGTTGAGGCCGAGCGCCTGCCTGCTCTGGCCGCCGAATTCAACACAATCCTCGGCTTTATCGAGCAACTGGGCGAGGTGGATGTGGAGGGCGTTGAGCCGATGACCTCTGTGACGCCGCAGCGTCTGAAACGCCGTGTGGACGCCGTCACCGATGGCAGCCAATCCGAGGCCGTGCTCACGAACGCGCCGGATGCCCGCGAAGGGTTCTTTGCTGTGCCGAAGGTGGTGGAATAATGGGTGAATTGAACACGCT
>JBCCBC010000027.1:0-16494 GCA_039814435.1 Pseudomonadota bacterium | reverse complement strand
GGCCTGCACGGCGGCGTCAATGTCGCCCGCTTGCCCGCGCGCGATGCGGGCGAGGGGGCTGCCATCGGATGGGTTGATCAAGGGAAGGGTATCGTTGGATGTCTGCCACGTGCCGCCGATCAGCATGAGGGAGGGGTCGAACCAAAGCGCGTCTGTCATGGCGTTTCTCGATAGGTAAATGTGTAGCTGTAGCACTGATAAGGCGTCAGGGCCGGGCCACGTGCAAGGCCCGTGATCCTCGGCACTTTGGCCAGCACCCGATCCCAGAACCGCGCCGTGCCCGGTAGCGCCCCCGCCACACCGATGCGCCAGGGGCCGGGGTGCAGGGGCAGGCATAGTCGGACGGCCCGCGCCCCGATCCCGCGATTGCGCTGATCTGGCAGGATGCTGAACTCGGATATCTCGCGATGGTCGCTGTCGCAGCGCCTGACCAGGGCAAAGCCGGCCCTGTCCTGATCTGCGCAGATCACATGGGCTGAGCGGTCAGGATCGCTGAACCAGATGTCGAACCGATCCGTCGCGATTGCACCGATATCCGGGGCCAACTCGGCAAAGTAGGGCCCGGCGACGGTGTGCAGCCATGCCGCATCCGCGCGGGGCAGGGGGGCAAGCGTGATCTCCATCACGCTGCGCCCGGCAGTGTCGGTGCCGCGTCGATCAATTGGCGGGTATAGGGGTGCGCGGGTGCGGTGAACACGGTCTCGGTCGCGCCCTGTTCGACGATCTTGCCGTTTTGCATGACCAAAACGCTGTCAGTGATCGTGCGCACGACGCTGAGGTCATGGCTGATGAACAGGTAGGTGAGGTCGTATTGGCAGCACAGCTGGGCAATCAGATCGAGGATCTGGGCGCGCACCGACACATCCAGCGCGCTCACGGCCTCGTCAAACACAATCAGGTCGGGGCGTATGATCAAGGCGCGCGCAATGGCCAGGCGCTGGCGCTGCCCACCAGAGAACTGGTGGGGGTATTTTTGCGCATCTTCCGGGGACAGCCCCACGTCGATCAAGGCCTGCGCGATGCGATCCGCGCGGTCGGGCGGCGGGGCATCCAGCAAGTGAAAGGGTTCACTGATCAGGCGCGCGACGCGGTGGCGGGGATTAAAACTGCCATAGGGGTCCTGAAACACGACCTGCATGCGGCGCCGCACCGTCAGATCCGGCGCACCAGCGGTGAAAACGGGGGTGCCGTCCAGGGTGATGGAGCCGCCCTGTACAGGCTCCAACCCCAGAATGGCGCGGGTCAGGGTGGACTTGCCGCAGCCTGATTCCCCCACGAGCCCGATCCGCCCACCGCGCGGGATGTCAAAGCTCACGTCATTCACCGCGCGGTGGGTGCCGGGGGGCGCAAACAGGCGCGTGCGGGGCAGGGTGTAGTCGCGCACCACGTTCTGAACGCGTAACAGCGGAGCTTGCTCCGCTACACCCGGCAGATCGACGCGGTGGGTGGAGGCGGCAAAGAGCGCGCGTGTGTAGGGGTGCTGCGGGGCGGCAAGTAAGGCGGGGGTGTCCCCCGCCTCGACCACTTCGCCCCCCCGCATGACGGTGATGCGATCCGCCATCTCGGCCACCACGGCGAGGTCATGGGTGATCATCATCAACCCCATGCCGTCCTCTGCCGCAAGCCGTTTCAGCAGGGCAAGGATTTGCGCCTGCGTGGTGACATCCAGCGCGGTTGTCGGTTCATCCGCGATCACCAGTTTGGGGCCGCAGGCGATGGCGATGGCGATCACGACGCGCTGGCGCTGGCCACCCGACAGCTCGTGCGGGTAGCGCGACAGCGGGATATGTTCGAGACCGACGCGGGCCAGCACTTCGGCGGCGCGCGCCTTGGGATCAAGGTCTGGCCGGTGCAATTGCACCGTCTCGGCCACCTGCGCCCCGATGGTCTGCACCGGGTTCAGGGCTGTCATCGGCTCTTGAAACACCATACCCACCACGTCACCGCGCAAGGCGCACATGTCCGGCTCGGACATCGCAGTCACATCCTGCCCGTCCAGCACGACGCGGCCAGTTACCTCAGACCCATCCGGCAACAGTTGCATCACCGCCAGCGCAGTCATGGATTTGCCCGACCCACTTTCGCCCGTGATCGCCACAACCTCGCCTGCGTCAATACGCAGTGACACATCCCGCAGGATCGCGGTGCCATGGATCGCCAGAGACAGGGCGTCGATCTCCAGCAGGCTCATACCCGCGCCACCCGCAACCGTGGGTCAAGCGCGTCGCGCAGCCCGTCCCCCAGCAGGTTCAACCCCAACACAGTCAGAATGATCGCAAAGCCGGGCACCAACGCCATATGCGGGGCGATGCTGACCAGCGTTTGCGCATCGGCCAGCATCCGCCCCCAGCTTGGCGTGGGGGGTTGCGCGCCCAGGCCCACGTAACTCAGCGCCGCTTCGGCCAGGATGCCGAGCGAGAACTGGATGGTCGCCTGCACCATCAGCAGATTGGCGATGTTGGGCAGGATATGTTCGACACTGATGCGCGCGGCCCCTTTGCCGGCCACCCGGGCGGCCAGAATGAATTCCCGCGCCCACAGGGGCAGGGCCCCGCCCCGGGTCACCCGCGCAAAAACGGGAATGTTGAAAATCCCGATGGCGATGATCGCATTGACCGCACCGGCGCCAAAGATAGCCGTGATCAGGATCGCGATGACGAGGCTGGGAAAGGCAAAGATCAGATCATTGCCCCGCATGATCACTTCGTCCACCCAGCCCCCCTGCCGGGCGGCAGCCCACAGCCCAAGCGGCACGCCAAGGCCCACACCAATGCCCACAGCCACAACCGCGACCGCAATGGATGTGCGCGCGCCCACCATGATCATCGAAAACATATCGCGCCCGAAATGATCCGTCCCAAACCAGTGCGTGCCATTCGGGGTTTGCAACTTGGCGGGAATGTCCATCGCTGTGTGTTCGAACGGGGTCCACACAAACGACACCAGTGCTGCGACCACCACCAGGGCCGACAGCGCCCCCCCAAGGATCAGGGCGCGCGTCATGTCCGCGCCCTTAGCCGCGGGTCCACCGCCGCATAGGCCAGATCGACCGCGAAATTCACCACAATCACCGCAAAGACCAGCAGCATCGTCACCGACTCCACCACAATCAGGTCGCGCGCCGAAATGGATTGAAAGATCAGCCGCCCCAGTCCGGGCAGATAAAACACCTGTTCAATGATAATCCCACCGGCGAGCAGAAACGAGAATTGCAGCCCAAGGATTGTCAGCACCGGGATCATGGCGTTGCGCAATCCGTGGCGGCGCAGGGCCTGCGCGCGCGTCAACCCTTTGGCCCGTGCGGTGCGCATGAAATCCTCGCCCAGAACATCGAGCAAAGCGGATCGCATGACCCGCGCAAGGATCGCGGCCTGCGGCAGGGCCAGCGCGATCGCCGGCAGGGTCAGCGATTTCATCGCGGCAAGCCCCCCTTTGTCCCAGCCTGCAAACCCGCCCGCGCTGAACCAGCGCAGGTTGATGGCAAAGATCAGCACCAGCATCATCGCAAACCAGAAATTCGGGATCGCCACGCCGATCTGCGTGGCCCCCATCACGCTGATATCCCCCGCCTTGCCCCGGCGTGCGGCGGCGTAGATCCCGGCGGGAAAGGCAATCAGCGTGGACAGCGCAAGTGCGTACAGCGCCAGCGGCAAGGACACCCACAACCGGTCTGCGATCATGTCCGCCACCGGCGTGCGGTACTGATAGGAGGTGCCAAAATCGCCCTGCACCATGCCTGTCACCCACGCCAGGTATCGCTGCGTTTTCGACTGATCCAGCCCAAGTTCGGCGCGCAGGGCCGCCAGCGTATCTTCGGCTGCATTGATCCCCAGCATGAAAGAGGCGGGATCCCCCGGTGCCACCTCGATCACGGCGAAAATCACCAGCGACGCGATAGCGAGGCTGATCAGCAGAGAGGCAAGGCGTTTGAGCGTATAGCGCAGCATATCCTTGCGACGTTAGGCCTGCGTCGGAGGGCAGGCAAGCACGTCTGTGAGCGCGCCGAGGTCGCGGGCCAGCGTCGCCAGGGCCAGGCCGCGGATTGTGGCCACGTAACAGTCCTGATCCCAGCCGCAGGTCTGTGTCAGGTGTTCCCAATTGCGCACCGACAGCATGGTCCACAGCAGGTCGGTTGCCTGTTCCGTCTCACTGCCCTGCGGCAGTGTTCCATCCTCGACCAGCGCGGCCACGGCGGCGGCGCACCCTTCGCGCATGTCGGCCATGCGGGTGTTCCATGCGGCGGCGGCCTCGGCATCTGTGTCGATCACCGCGAGTATCGCGCGCGCCACCCCATAGATCTTGGGGATGTAGTTGCACCACGCCGTCACAAACGCATCCAGCCGCTCTGTCCCGGATGCGGCTGTCCGACTGGGCGCCAGATGCATATCCACGTTGTTTTGCTGATCCTGAAGCCGGGTGGCCGCGATCAAAAGGTCGGTGCGCGTCGGAAAGTGCAAATAGAGGGCCTGCCGGCTGATCCCGGTCGCCCGCGCAATGTCGGACATCGTCGGCAGTTTGGCGCGCGGCTGTTCCAGCAGGCCCAACGTGGCTTGCAAAATTCGGGTCGGGGTATCGATGGTATCACTTGACATGGTGTCAAGAAGCACATAGTTGACACGCTGTCAATTGACACTGTGTCAAGCACTCAAAAATGGAGCCTATCATGTCCAAACACATCTTTATCTGGGTCGCGCATCCCAAACCCGGGTCTCTGAACGCGGCCCTTGCCGATCACTACGCCACAGGGGCCAAAGCCCAAGGTGCCACTGTGCGCACCATGGCGCTGTCGGATATGGACATCAGTGACACTTTCGACGGGTACGACAATCAGGCGGCCTTGCCCGCAGACATTGCCACCTGGCAGGACAACATTCGCTGGGCCGATCATGTGCTGATCGTGCATCCCTACTGGTGGGGCGCGATGCCAAGCAAGGCCAAGGCCGTGCTGGATGCGGGCCTGCAACCGGGGTTCGGGTTCAAGTACCACGCGCGCGGCGTCAAATGGGACAAGCTGCTGACGGGCAAGACGGGCGATGCGATCATCACATCTGACACGCCCCCCTGGATCGATACGCTGGTGTATCGCAGCCCCGGGCGGCGCGTGATGCGCAATCAGGTGATGAAATTCACCGGGCTGAAGCCGCGCAAGGTCATCCAGCTGGGATCGGTCAAACTGGCAGACAGTGCCAGGATTGATCGTTGGCTGCGCCAGGCTCAGGACATGGGCACTGCGGCGGCCTGACCCCTCGCACCCCCCGCCCGGGCCGCTATGCTGGCGCGCATGGAACGCCCCCTGTTCATCGGTTCGGAAATCTATCGCGGCTCGTCTTATGGCGGCTGGCACCCCTTGCGGGTGCCCCGCGTGTCAACCGCGATGGATCTGTCGCGCGCCATGGGATGGTTGGGGCCGGATGTGTATGTGCCCAGCCCCCGGGTCAAGCCGGCGGCGCTGACCATCTGGCATACCCCTGAATACGTCGCAGCACTGCATGCGGCAGAACAGGCGCAAGCCGTCAGTGATACGGTCCGGGCCCGTCACGCGCTTGGGACTCCGTCCAACCCGGTCTTTCCCGAAATGTACCGCCGGCCTGCCACCGCTGCGGGTGGATCCCTGCTCGCCGGAGAGCTTTTGGCCCAAGGCGGCACGGTCTATCACCCGGCAGGGGGCACGCATCACGGGATGCCAGACCGGGCAGGGGGGTTTTGCTATCTCAACGACCCGGTGCTGGCCATCATGTCCCTGCGCCGCAATAGGGCGACACGCATCGCATATATCGACATCGATGCCCACCACCCCGACGGCGTTGAAGTGGCGTTTGCAGACGACACCGATGTGCTGATGATCTCGACCCATGAGGACGGGCTGTGGCCGCGCACCGGACCAACCGGGATCACAGGGCACGGCAGCACCGTGAACCTGGCCGTGCCGCGCGGGTTGAATGATGACGAGATGGCGCTGATCCGTGATCAGGTGATCCTGCCCCGGGTCGCCGCATTCCAACCCGACGCCATTGTCCTGCAATGCGGCGCGGACGGCGTCGAGGAAGACCCCCAGGCCCACCTGTCCCTGTCAAACCACGCACACTGGGCCATCGTGCGCAGCCTGATGGGGGTGGCGCCGCGGCTGCTGGTGTTGGGTGGAGGAGGGTATAACCCCTGGTCGGTGGGGCGTTTGTGGACAGGGGTGTGGGGCACGCTCAACAGTTACGAAATCCCCGACAGGCTTGGCGCGCAGGCGCAAACCGTGCTGCGCGACCTGACATTCGAGGGCAACAGGCGGGGCAAGAACCCGCCCGATCACTGGTTTACCACGCTGGCCGATGCAGGACGGCCCGGACCCATCCGCGACGACATTCGGGGATTGATCAAAACCCTTTGACGCGCATAGGACGCGCCAGATGCGCGACCGGTCAACAATCAGCCAAAGCGCGCATGCTGCAAGGCTAAGGCGCGTAATCCTCGTCGCTGACATGTTCCAGCCATGTGGCCGCTGACCCGTCCTGCATCTCTTGAATGGCGATATGGGTCATCGCAGTCTCTGGCGCGGCGCCGTGCCAGTGTTCAACGCCGGGCGGGATCCAGACGGTATCACCGGGTGTAATCGCCTTGGGGCGCGCGCCGCGCAAACAGACCAGCCCCGCCCCTTGGGTGACATGCAGGGTTTGACCCAGCGGGTGGGTGTGCCACGCCGTACGCGCACCGGGGGCAAACTGCACAGTCAGGGCGTTCACACGGGCCGGGTCGGGGCCTGAAATTATCGGGTCCTGCCACACGGTGCCAGTAAAATAGTCCGGGTTCGCCCGCATCGTGGGCCGCGAACCGGCGCGGTGAATGTGCATGGCTCATACTCCTTATGTGAAGCGCGCAAAAAGACCAAAGGGCGCACCGTTTGGCGCGCCCGTCATGTTGCACGTAACGGTGCGTTTACTCGGCCCAGCTCACGCCAGTGAGGTCTGTGGCTTGCGTTGGTGCATTGGTCCAAAGGCCCTGCACCTCGGCCTTGGCCACCGACAACTGGGCCAGTTGGAACAAGTAACCGTTCACCGCATCGCCCGAGATGATCTCTTGCGCTTTGGCCATCAGGTTGGTGCGCGTGTCGGGGTCAGTTGTGGCGTTCAGGGTTGCCATCAATTCCTGGAAAGCGGGATTGTCATACTGGAAATAGTAATCCGGGTTGGCGTAAATCCCGATATCCATCGGCTCTGTATGGCTGACGATGGTCAGGCCAAAATTCTTGCCCCGAAACACGGTTTCCAGCCACTGCGCCCATTCGACATTGATGATTTCGGCCTTGATACCAACCTGTGCCAACTGGGCGGCGATGATTTCACCGCCGCGGCGGGCATAAGAGGGGGGCGGCAGGTGCAGCGTGGTTTCAAACCCGTCTGCGAGGCCTGCCTCGGCCAACAGCGCGCGGGCCTTGTCCGGATCAAAGGCAGAGCCGGCTGTGAGGTCCACATAGGCCGGGTTGTGGGGGGCAAAATGCGTGCCGATCGGTGTGCCATACCCAAACATCGCCCCATCGATGATCGCCTGGCGATCGATGGCATGGGCCAGTGCCTGACGCACACGCACATCGTCAAAGGGGGGCTGTTGGTTGTTTGTGGACAGGATCGTTTCGCCCTCGGTTGATCCGATCAGGACCTGAAACCGGGGATCCGCATCAAATTGGGGCAGATTCTCGGGCGCAGGGAACCCGGAAAAGGCATCCACGTCCTCTGCCATCATCGCCGCAAAGGCCGCCGTGGGGTCAGAGATGAACTTGAACGTCGCTTTTTCCAGCGCGGGGGCATCGCCCCAATAGCTGTCGGAGCGGCTGATTTCGATCTTGTCGCCCTGGGTCCAGCTGTCGAATTTGAACGGGCCCGTCCCGATGGGGGTCTGTTTGATGTTCTCAATGGATTCGGGGGCCACAATCACCGCGTCCCCCCAGGCAAGGTTGAACAGCATATTGCCGTTGGGTTCGGACAGGGTCATGCGCACGGTTTGCGGATCGACAACCTCGACCGCGCTGATCGCTGCATAAAGCGCCTTTTGCGCGTTTGCGCTGTCTTCGGCGAGGATACGGTCAAAGGTGAATTTGACATCTTCGGCGTCCATGCCCGTGCCATCGTGAAATGTGACACCCGCGCGCAGCGTAAAAGTATAGGTCAGGCCGTCATCCGAGATTTCCCAAGATTGGGCCAAGCCGGGCACCACGGCCCCGTCGCCCATAAAGCGGGTCAACCCTTCGAACACGTTGGAATAAAGGACCGAGTCAATCGCCCCGGCAGCCGCAGAGGTTGGATCAAGATGCGGCGGTTCAAGTTGCATGGCGACGGTGATGTCGGTCTTGGCCACGGCCATGCTCGCCATCAAGGCGGCGGCGGCAGTGCCCAACAAAAGAGTGCGGACGTGAAACATGGGGATCTCCCTCAGGTGATGATTGGCAAAAGGCTAGCCAAATCTGACGGTGAAGACCAGCGTTCAGCGCTTGGCTTGCAAGTGTCGTTGGGGTAAGCGGACCGCCTTTGCGATGATCTGGGGGTGTGAGATGGCAGTGCTTGGCGTTGATTTTGGCACATCAAATTCAGCCGTGGGCGTGTCTGTGCAAGGGCAGGCGCATCTGATCCCGCTTGGCAACGGGGACACGACCCTGCCCACTGCGGTGTTTTTCGATTTCGACGCGCGCAGGGCGGTGTTTGGGCATGCCGCCAACGCGGCCCTGATTGCCGGGACCGAAGGGCGCTATATGCGCGCGCTCAAGTCGTTGCTGGGCACAAGTCTGATCCATGAAAAGCGGATGTTGCTGGGCGAAAAGCTGGATTTCATCACGATCATCGCCCGTTTTCTGGCCGAACTCAAGCAGCGCGCTGAGGCGGCAACCGGCCAGACTTTTGAGCGCGCGTTGTCGGGGCGGCCCGTGGCGTTTCATACCAATGATGGAGCCCGCAACGCGCAGGCCTTGGCCGATCTGACGGACTGCTACCGCGCTGCGGGCTTTGATCGCGTCGATTTCATGCCCGAACCCGAGGCCGCAGCCCTCGCGAACCGGGCCGTTCTGAGCCCGGGCGATATCGGCCTGGTGGTGGATATCGGCGGGGGGACGTCTGATTTTACGCTGTTCAAGCAAGGACGCGGCACGGGGATCGATATCCTTGCCAGCCACGGCGTGCGCCTTGGCGGCACAGATTTTGACCGGGCCTTGAACCTGTCCTTTGTGATGCCCGAACTTGGCATGGGCAGCCGGATCAAACACGCCTTTGGCGACAAGACCCACGTGGCCCCAAGTGCGATCTTTGCTGATCTGGCCACATGGGCAAAGATCCCGTTTCTGTATGCACCTGATCCCCGGCGATCCGCCAAGGAGCTGGCGCAATACGCTGTTGAAAAGCACAAACTTGATCGGTTGGTACAAGTGCTGGAAGAGGAGACAGGGCACGATATGGCCTTTGCTGTGGAAGCCGCGAAGATTGCCGCCAACAGCGGCACGGTCGCAGCACCCGAGGTTGATCTGTCAGTCGTTTCGCCGCAGTTGCGCGTGCCGCTTTATCCCGTTGCCATGACGGCCACACTGACGGACATGGCGAACAACATTGCCGCTGCGGCGGAACACACTTTGAACGCGGCAGGGACAGATCCGGGTGCCGTTACAAAAGTGATCTTTGTGGGTGGAACAAGCCTGATGCAGGTTGTGCGGGACGCATTGCGGGACCTTTTGCCGAAAGCTGACGTGCATCACGGCGCCGCAATGACGGCAATCGTCGAAGGGTTGGCGTTGGCCGCGGGGGACGGACTTTGAGACAAAGTCCGGCTCCTTTCTGACGCAGAAAGGCGCTTGGTTGCATGGGAAATCGCGTCGATTTCCAGCCGGTCTCCGTGTCGGAGACCGTCAGGTTTGCATTACGGTATCCATAGCACGCACGTTTTGAGCGGTACGCCCGGAACGGCCAACGCGCGTGTCGTTGTGCCCGACCCTCCGGGGGGCATATTTGGCAGAACGCTGAAAGATCAGAGTTTGCCCAAAGGAACCTTGAGCGCCATGTCTCCAGCACCGTCCCGAGGGATTTCGCCGGCCCGCATATTCACTTGCAAGGCTGGAATAATCAGGCTCGGCATCGCAAGTTGGGCGTCGCGTTCGGTGCGGAATGCGATGAAGTCGTCCCGGGTCTTGCCACCACCCACATGGATGTTCTTGTCACGCTCTTCGGCCACGGTTGTTTCCCAGGCAATCGCGCGGCCACCGGGGCCATAGTCGTGGCAGATAAACAGCCGCATCGCATCCGGCAGCGCCAGCACGCGCATGATGCTGTCATAAAGCTGGCCCGCATCGCCCCCGGGGAAATCGGCCCGCGCCGAGCCGCCATCGGGCATGAACAGCGTATCCCCGACAAAGGCCGCATCCCCCATCACATGCACCATGCAGGCCGGGGTGTGCCCGGGCGTGTGCATTGCAAAACAGCGCATCGCGCCCACGTCATAGCTGTCGCCGTCTTCGAACAACGCATCAAACTGTGACCCATCGCGCTGGAACTCGGTGCCTTCGTTAAAGACCTTTCCGAATGTGTCCTGAATTTCAGTGATCTTGGACCCGATCCCGATTTTGCCGCCAAGGGCGTCTTGGATATACGGTGCCCCCGACAGGTGGTCGGCGTGCACGTGGGTTTCGATAATCCACTCAAGCTGCAAATCGTTGGCGCGGATATACGCAATCATCGCATCCGCCCCGTCGAAATTGAGCGCACCAGCCGCGTAGTCGATGTCCATCACCGCATCGATCACCGCACAGGCGGTGCCGTTCGGATCCTGCACCACATAGGAAATCGTGTTTGAGCGTTTGTCGAAAAACGGGGTCACAATCGGGTGCTGTGTCATGTCAGGTGTCATTATGTCTCCTCCGTTTCAATGGGGCCCCCTTGGGCGGTCCAGGTCGAGAATCCTTCGCGCAGGTGCGCGGCGTCAAATCCCATGTCCTGCAGCGTCGCCACGGTCAGTGCTGAACGCCAGCCCGAGGCGCAGTGGAACAGATAGGTCTTGTCAGGCTGTCCAAACACCTCCTTGAAATAGGGGCTGTCGGGGTCCACCCAAAATTCAATCATGCCGCGCGGGGCGTGAACAGATCCGGGAATGTACCCGCTGCGCTTGCGTTCCCGCACATCGCGGATGTCCACAATGACCACGTCCGGGTCATCGACCATCACAATCGCGTCCACGGTTTCAACCTCGCGAATGCGTTCGCGGGCTGACGCAACCATCTCGGCTGCTGTGGTTTTCAGGGCCATGGGCTTCTCCGATCCGATGTTGGTCAAGACTGTGCCAGCGCCATCACATTCGGGCAAGGTGAACAATTGGCAGGTAATGTGAATTATGTAAAATATTCCACGCTGGACCACTGAGCCAAATTGAGGTTTGTCTGACTGCAACCCACAGCCGGAGCCCCAAACATGCCTTATGCCTTTGACCCGCCACCACAGGCGTCAGTCGCAATTGCCGGATCCGACGAACGGTTTCCCGTGCGCCGCATTTTCTGTGTGGGCCGCAATTATGCCGCACATGCGCGCGAGATGGGCAAGGATCCGGACCGCGAACCGCCGTTCTTTTTCACCAAGCCCGCGGATGCCGTGATCGACAGCCCCTGCACGATTCCGTACCCGCCCCAGACGCAGGATTTGCATCACGAGATCGAGTTGGTCATCGCAATCGGCAAAGGTGGCAGCAACATCGCGCCGGACGCAGTGATGGACCACATCTGGGGCGCGGGTGTGGGCATCGACCTGACCCGGCGCGATTTACAAGGCGAGGCGAAAAAGATGGGCCGCCCCTGGGACTGGGGCAAGGCGTTTGACCTGTCCGCACCACTGTCGGCGCTGGTGCCGATCGCACATGTTCCCAGCCTCGCCTCTGGCCGCATCTGGCTGTCAGTCAACGACAGCTTGCGGCAAGAGGGGGACATCGCGGACCTGATCTGGGACGTGCGCGAACATATCTCGATCCTGTCGCAGTCGATGACGCTTGCGCCGGGCGATCTGGTGATGACGGGCACCCCCGCAGGCGTGGCCGCGGTTGAACCGGGTGATGTAATGACCGGCGGCGTTGACGGCGTGGGCGAGATTTCGGTGACAGTCGGCCCGCGCGCCTAAACGGATTGCGTCGCTGTGATCGCGCGGTTCCAGCGGGCGTATCCGGCCTCGCGGTCCGCCTCTGACATGTTCGGCTCAAACCGGGCATCGCGCGCCCATGTGGCCGCAAACCCGTCCATATCCGGGTAAAGCCCGGCGCGCATACCCGCCAGCCAGGCCGCCCCAAGGGCCGTTGTCTCAAGACCTGCGGGGCGGTCAACAGGCGCACCCAGCATGTCCGACAGAAACTGCATTGCCCAGTCATTGGCGCTGAGCCCCCCATCGACCCGCAACACCGCATCCCCCGCATCAGGCCAGTCTGCGCGCATCGCTTCCCACAGATCACGGGTCTGGAATCCGATGCTTTCCAGCGCAGCGCGCGCCATGTCGGCAGGCCCGGTATCCCGGGTCAGCCCAAAGGTCGCGCCCCGACACTCCGGGTTCCAATAAGGCGCCCCAAGGCCCGTGAACGCGGGCACCAACGTGACGTTGCCACTGCCCTGTTCCGCCAGCGCCTGCGTTTCAGCGGCCGACCCGATGATCCCCAAACCATCGCGCAACCACTGCACAACCGCGCCCGCGATAAAGATCGAGCCTTCAAGCGCATAGGTCGGTTTGCCATCCAACTGATACGCCACGGTGGTCAGCAAACGATTGTTTGACGTCACAGGGGCGTCGCCTGTGTTGAGCAAGGCAAAGCAGCCTGTCCCATAGGTCGATTTCAGCATGCCGGGCGCGAAACAGGCCTGCCCGATGGTCGCGGCCTGCTGGTCGCCTGCGACGCCGTAAATCGGGGTATCGCCGCCCAGCCGATCCGTCACACCAAAGTCGGAGGCGCAGTCACGCACTTCGGGCAACATCTCCATCGGGATGTCCAGCATGGCGCACATCTCGGGGCTCCACGCCCCTTTGTGAATGTCATAAAGCATGGTGCGCGCGGCATTGGTGGCGTCTGTCACGTGGTTGGCGCGGTCCGTCATGTGCCAGATCAGGAAACTGTCGACCGTGCCAAACAGCAGCTTGCCCGCCCGCGCTCGGTCCCGCGATCCGGGGGTCTGGTCGAGGATCCATTTGACCTTGGTGGCCGAGAAATAGGGATCAAGCAGCAGGCCCGTGATCGCCGTCACCTGATCGCCATAGCCCTGGCTGCGCAACTCTTCGCACATGGACGCGGTGCGGCGGTCTTGCCAGACGATGGCGTTGTGCAGCGGCGCGCCGGTTTCTGCATCCCAGATCACAGTTGTTTCACGCTGGTTCGTAATGCCGATGGCGGCGATGTCCGCGCCATTCAGCCCCGTCTGCTCCATCACCGCCTTGCAGGTAGTGCGCACGGTCTCAAGCAGGTCAGCGGGATCATGTTCGACCCAGCCGCTGTTGGGGAAATGCTGCGTAAACTCTTCTTGGGCCGACGCGATGGGTTTCATATCACCGTCAAAGATGATCGCGCGCGAAGATGTCGTGCCCTGATCGATGGCAAGAATATGGGTCATGCGGCGGCGTCCTTTATCCAGGTATTCACGGCGGCGCGTTCTTCAACGCTCAGACGCAGCCCCAGTTTGGTGCGTCGCCAGATCGCGTCATCGCCCGTCGTCACGTATTCGCGCGCCATCATCCAGCGCAACTCGGCCTCCGTCAACGTCGCCCCAAAGGGCCGGCCCAGATCGTCGGCTGTCTTGGCATCGCCCAACACCTCCCACGCTTCGGTGCCGTATGCGCGGATCAGGCGCGCGGCCCATTTGTCGTCAAGAAACGGGTAGTCGCCTGCCAGCTTGGCGCGCAGCTTGGGCACATCCGCGACCTTGAAATCGCCACCCGGCAACGCCACTCCGGCGGTCCACGCCTCGCCCAACCCCATCTTGGCCAGCGCCTGTTCCGCCAGCTTGCGATAGGTGGTGATCTTGCCGCCAAAGACGCTGAGTACGGGCGGGCCGTTTTCATCCAAGGCCAGCACATAGTCGCGCGTCGCCGCCGTCGCGCTGGAGGCCCCGTCGTCATAAAGCGGGCGCACCCCAGAATAGGTCCAGACCACGTCGTCCGCCGTCACCGGTTTTTCAAAATACTCAGAGGCGAACGCGCACAGGTAATCCCGCTCCTCATCCGATATCGCTGGTTTCGTGTCCGGGTCCGTATGGTCAGCATCTGTCGTGCCGATCAGGGTAAAGTCCTGCTCGTACGGGATGGCAAAGATAATGCGGCCATCGGTGCCTTGAAAGAAATACGCTTTGTCGTGGTCATAAAGCCGCTTGGTCACGATATGGCTGCCGCGCACAAGGCGGATGGCGTGCTGTGCGTTCTGGCGCATCACGCCGGTCAGAATGTCGGCCACCCAAGGGCCGCCTGCATTGACCAGCGCGCGGGCGCGGTAGGTGCCTTGCGACGTTTCGATCCGCCACGTGTCACCGTCGCGGGCCGCTTCGGTAACGGCGCATTGCGTGAGGATCGTAGCGCCCCGGGCTTCGGCGTCGCGGGCGTTCAGCATGACCAGCCGCGCGTCCTCGACCCAGGCGTCGCTGTATTCATAAGCCATCTTAAACCGGGACTTCAGTCCCGTGCCCTCGGGGGCAGAGGTCAGATCAAGCGTCTTGGTGGCCGGCAAAATCTCGCGCCCGCCCAGATTGTCGTACATGAACAGCCCCAGCCGGATCAGCCAGGCGGGGCGGCGCCCCTTTTCGACCCACGGCATGACCTTGGCCAAAAGGCGCGAGGTGGGCGTGTCAGAATCGAACCGCATATCGGGGGCGTAGGGCAGAACAAAACGCATGGGCCAGCTGATATGCGGCATCGCCTTGAGCAACACTTCACGCTCTTTCAGTGCGGATTTGACGAGACCAAATTCGAAAAACTCCAGATAGCGCAGGCCCCCGTGGAAAAGCTTGGTGGACGCGGACGACGTCGCCCCACCCAGATCGCCTGCCTCGGCCAGGCCGACCTTCAGACCACGGCCCGCCGCATCGCGGGCAATGCCCGTGCCGTTGATGCCGCCGCCAATAATAAACAAATCAAATACAGTATCGTCCGTCACACCCGCATCCTCCGGCTGAGTTCCAGACATCTCTTAAAGCCTTAGTAGGAACGCATCAATCGTTAGCGTTAACCTTGCGGCGCGATGTCCTTGAGGCCAAGTAACATAGCCGCCCCGATCATCAAGCCCCCACAGATGCGGTTGATCCACGCAAATGACAGACCCGACAGGCGCGCCGCGACCCGGTCCGCGGCCCACCCCCACAGAACGAGGGTCACACCATCCACAAACAGATACGTCGCCCCAAGGATCACCAGTTGGGGCAGTATGGGGGCCTCGGGCGTGATGAATTGCGGGAACAGGGCGGCGAAAAAGACAACGGCAAACGGGTTGGTCATCGACGTGACAAAGCCGATGCGAAACAGCGCAAACGGGGCCGCAGAGCGCCCGGCGCGCCCCTGCCCCGGCCCATCCCGCGACATCATCATGCGCACGCCGATCCACACAAGATAGGCCACGCCCAGCCATTTGATCCACCCGAACGCGGATGCAGAACTGGCGATAACAGCCGCCAAACCAAAGGCGGCCGCCGTCATCTGGATCACATTCGCGCTCAGATCACCGCAGATCACCCACAGGCTGCGCCGCACCCCGTGCGTCATCGCGTTCGAGACTATCAAAAGCTGGCTGGTGTCCGGCGGCGTGGCAAAGAAAACGGCCACGGCGGCAAGGTACAAAAGGTAGGTCTCGCCGCTCACACCCGCGCGGCTTGGGCAAGATCCGCACCAAAGATGGTGTCGGCATGTTCGGACAGATAAATCCGCAACCATGGCGTAAACCGGTCTGGATGACGGGCAACTGTGGCCATCAGGTCGTGATAGTCGACCCACTCCACCGCCATCACCTCGTCCGGGTTCGCCACAACCTTCAAATCGACAGGCGCGCGGCCCAGATAAACTTCAACTACTTCATGCTCGATCAGCCCACCGCCCACATCGGCGCGGTACTCAAGGTGGTGGCGGTGTTCCAGCGCAAGGCCGGTGATCCCAACCTCTTCTTCAAGACGGCGCACCGCACAGACCGAATCCGGTTCGTCCCAATCCGGGTGCGTGCAGCAGGTATTCGCCCACAGACCGGGCGTATGATACTTGCCCATCGCGCGCTGCTGCAACAGCACCTCGGTACCGCGGATCACAAACACCGACACGGCCTTGTGCTTCAGCCCACGCTGATGGGCCTCCAGCTTTTCGATGGGAACAAGGGTGCCATCCACCCAGGCGGGGATCATGATGCTCATACGTGGTTCGCTTTCACGAGGCCTGTCAGGTGGGCCAGGTTCTTGATCCCGATCTTGAGGTGGGCCATGGGGCGCGCGGCCACCAGTTTCTGGTTCATATAGGCCTCAAAGGTCAGGCGCTGCACGTCCACATCGTG
>JBCCBC010000068.1:0-11676 GCA_039814435.1 Pseudomonadota bacterium | reverse complement strand
GTTTGCCGCCTGGCAGGACGGGATCCTCGAAGGGGCCCCGGAAACCTTTCAAGCGTTTGAAACGCGTGTCAGCGACGCCTTGCGCGACATCGGCCAAGGGCAAGGGCCCGCTCTGGTGGTCACATCGGGCGGGCTCATTTCGATGGCCATGCGTCAGCACCTCCACCTTTCGGTTCAAACGATGGCGAACGTGGCGCTGGCGATCATGAACACCTCAATGCACCGCTTGCACCCAATCGGGGGCACCTGGTCGCCTGTGATGTTCAACGCGATCCCGCATCTGGAAGCGCCGGACCGGCACCACGCACAAACCCACGTCTAAAGGTGAGATGATGAAACTCCACTACGCCCCCGGCTCGATATCGATCGCCGTTGCCATCACACTGGAAGAGGCCGGGATCGACTACCAGGCGCAGGCCGTCAACTTTGCCACGCACGAACAAACGTCAAGCGCATATGCCGCGATCAATCCCAAAGGCCGCGTGCCAGCTCTTGAGGTCGACGGTGTGATCCTGACGGAGACCGGCGCAATCCTCGACTTTATCGCGAGCCATGACAGGCGGATGATGCCAGCCGATCCCGTACATGCCGCGCGGGCGCGCAGCGTGATGTATTACCTCGCGTCCACCATGCACGTGAACCACGCCCACAAGATGCGCGGCCATCGCTGGGCCGACAAAGCGGACAGTATGGCCGACATGACAGCCAAAGTGCCGCAAACGATGACCGACAGTGCAACGTTCGTGGAATCGGATTGCCTGACGGGGCCTTTTGTCTTGGGCGATCACATCTGCATCGCCGATTTCTATCTGTTCGTGGTGTGCACATGGCTTCCCGGCGACGGTGTCGACCTTGCCCCGTTCCCGAAATTACGCGCGTTCATGGATGCCATGGAAGCGCGCGCGTCGGTCAAGGCAGCGCGGGCCAAGGGAATGTTGCCATGACCCATCTTTGGGTGCGCGCCGAACAGCGCGACAATGAAACCCGCGTGGGCATCACCCCCGAAGGCGTTGCCAAGCTGATCGCCGCTGGCATTGCGGTGACGGTTGAAGACAGCCAAACGCGGTGCATCCAGACAGATCGCTTCGCCGCCGCAGGGGCCGCCATCGCGCCCGAAAACGCATGGCCCGACGCGCCGCGCGATGCCATCATCTTTGGCCTCAAGGAATTGCCGGACGATGGCACGCCCCTTGTCCATAGCCACATCATGTTCGGTCACGCGTTCAAAGGGCAACCTGCAGGCCACGTGCTGCTGCAACGGTTCAAGGCGGGTGGCGGCACGCTCTTTGATCTCGAATATCTCGTGGATGAGGACGGCAAGCGCGTCGCGGCCTTTGGCTATTGGGCGGGGTATGCAGGTGCGGCGGTCGCGCTCAAATGCTGGATCGCCCAGGCCAAAGGACAGCAGGCCGGTCCGGTTGGCCCCTATCCCAGCTCCAATCACCTTCTGGCAGATCTGCAATCACAACTGGCCGCAACCGGTACGCACCGACCCACAGCGCTGATCATCGGGGCCTTGGGGCGCGTGGGTACGGGCGCGGCAGACCTGTGCACGGTTATGGGGGTGCCAAGCACCCGGTGGGATGTGGCCGAAACCGCGCATGGCGGCCCCTTTCCCCAAGTGCGCGCGCACGACCTGTTTCTGAACTGCATCCTGGCGCGCCCGGGAACGCCTGTCTTTGTCCCCGCGGGGACAGTGCATGCGCCTCGAAAACTCAGCGTGATCGGCGATATCGCTTGCGACCCTGACAGCGACTTTTCCCCGATCAAAGTCTATGACCGCACGACCACCTGGGCGGCACCTGCCCTGCGGGTCCATGACACACCCCCGCTGGATGTGACAGCGATCGACAATCTGCCCTCGATGCTGCCCGTCGAATCAAGCGAGGACTACGCCGAACAGCTTTTGCCAAGCCTGCTGACCTTGCAGGAGCGCAACACAGGGGTTTGGTCACGGGCCAGCGCGGTGTTTGACGCAGCACTGCCTGCATGATGCGGGCGCAGTACCACTTTCGCCCGGGGCCGCAGGGGCTGGACGCTTGGGATATGCGAAAGATCGTTCGGCTCTACGGCCACCTGCCGCCGATCACAGTCGCCCTGCGCGACATTCAGGAACTGGACGAAGATTGGTGGTTTAACACCCAAATCACTCCCACACCGCGCAAGATCGCCGAACACATCAAGCTGATCAGCGATGCGGATCGCCAGTATCCTATCGTGCTTGACGCACACGCACGGCTGATGGACGGAATGCACCGCGTCGTGCAGGCCCTGCTGGCAGGCGAGGACACGATCCAAGCGATCAAGCTGCCCATCACACCCGCCCCCGATTTTCGCAACGCAGACCCGGACACGTTGCCCTACGACTAAAACAACGCCTCCTCATCCGAACGCAACGAGATGCCCAGCGCGTCCAGTCCCGCTTCGATGTGATCTGTGAAATGCGGCGTGCCCAGCAGATAATCAGCGCAAGGGGTCACCGCTTCGGCTTCGGCCGTCACAACGGCTTCGGCCCAGTCTTCTGCGTCAAATGCGCCGCGCCCAACCCACATGATGGCGACCAGTTCGGTCCGCTCCACATCGCCAAGTGCATCGATAATGCCACGCAGCTCCGGCTCTGCCCGTTCAATCTCGCGACCCATCAAAACGACTTGCGCCAACACACCTCGGTCAATTTCGAGTTCCATAGCTTCGTCCTCCTGCCTGACAGACTGTCAGTCAGGGTGAGCGGGCGCTTTGATCTTGCTCAATTGCGCGAGGTTTAGGCGAAAATCCGGTAGTACAGCCAGTCAGGCAAAAACTGCGACGCACGAAAGATTAACGAAAATGCGGTTGGAAAGCTCTTTTTGAA
The DNA here is from genome assembly GCA_039814435.1 of Pseudomonadota bacterium. GTDB lineage: Bacteria > Pseudomonadota > Alphaproteobacteria > Rhodobacterales > Rhodobacteraceae > Tateyamaria. The sequence goes on along the minus strand of JBCCBC010000068.1, from coordinate 8,825 downwards.
CCGGTCCGTGAGCATCAGTTCAAACATCTCGCGGGCGGCGTCCTCGGGCTCCATGATAAACGGCATCTTAAAGTCGTTCTTGGCCGTGAGTTGGGTCTTGATAAAGCCCGGGTTGGCAACCTGCACCCGCACGCCAGTTTTGTGCAGGTCCGCATACATGCACTCGGCCAGCGACATCGTGGCGGCCTTGGACGCGGTATACCCGATTGAGCCCGGCAGGCCGCGATACCCTGTCAGGGAGGACGTGATCACGATATGTCCCTGATCACGCGCAACAAAGTTTGGCACGACCTGGCCCAAAACGCGCATAAAGCCGGTAAAGTTGATGTCGGCCATCGCAACAGCCTGATCGGCATCCCACTCGCGGGCCGAAAACGGCCAATAGACACCGGCAAGCAAGATCAGACCGTCAATCTCACCCACCGCTTCGGCGGCAGCTTTGACACTGGCGTCGTCGGCGATGTCGACTTTCTGATAGGAGGCCTTGCCAGGCAATTCGTCCACAAGTGCTGCCAGCTTGTCCTCGCTGCGCGCCGACACGACAACTTCGACGCCGGCACGGCTTAGATGCTGGGCAAGTGCCTTGCCCAAACCGTCACCTGCACCAACCAACCAATACCGTTTACCATTCAGATCGACGTCACTCATGCTGCTCTTTTCAACTCCTGTGGGGCTGGGCGCATTGTTGCAACCAGTTCAGCCACCTTGACCCCAAATTTGCGAAACTGCGACCGGTTTATGATGGTCCCGTTGGGGGCCAGATACATCCAATCGACTGTGTCCAGGACATGTCCGCCCGACGCTTCAGGCAGCTGGAACCGGTACTTCAACTGGACCGAATTGCCGGCTTGCTGTCCGGTGCCCTCTCCAACCACATCATTGGCCAACGCCTTGATCCGACCGTCATTGCCCAGCGTGAGTTCCCATGCACGGGTCTGTTCAGACCCATCATCATAGCGAAACACTTCGTTCATGGTGCCCCGGTTGCCGTCCCACGCACAGTCAAATTCACCAACGAACCGCGATGAAACACGACCTGTTGGCCCATAAATCACACCTTCGCAGATGATCGGACCGTTAAGGTGCGTTCGAATGTCAAACTGTTCAGCCGTGTCGGCGTAATCATTTGGTGCCTGCGCCAGAAACCCGGCATAGCGTGTCCAGGCCCAGTTCAGCGCGATCATTATCGCCACCCCAACCACAACGTACATCAGTGCGTCCATCTTAGGTCTCCTTCAGATCGGTCGTTGCCAACAGCGCAATAGCAACGATTTTTAGGCCGCAAGGCACCGCAGCATAGAGCACGGTGAGAAGCATCAACGCTTCGGGCGGATTGCTGGCAGCGGCACTGTCAAACCCGGCGCGATCAAGCGCAGGCAGTAACGTGACAGCGGCAAATGCCAGAGTGAATTTCGAAACAAATGACCACAGTCCGAACCCTTCGGCTGCGGACGGGCTGATCCGGGCCATGCGGCTTGCAAACACCGCCGGCAGCAGTGTCAGGTCAGCGCCCAGGGTCGCCCCGGACAACACACAGATCACGGCAAAGGCAAACCAGTCCCCCTGCCCCAATGTGACAGCCCAGCCAAAGGCGGCAATGGCGAGCACCATCGCACAAAGTAACACAGGCTTGGTGCCAAACCGTTCCGCCAATGTGCCCCAAACAGGGGCCGCGATGGCCGCACTCAGAAAAAACAACAGCAACAGCGGCCCTTCGAACCCGGGCGCGTCCAGCCGACTTTCAACAAAGAACAGAAACAGCGTTGAACTGACGGCAACAGGGGCCGCGTTCACCAGCGCAATCAGTAGCAGCTTGCGCGCCAGGCCGTCGCGCAGCACCGCACCAAACCCAACCGAGGGTGGCAAGCCGTCATTGACCCACTCGCCCCGCATCATCACCACAGCAGCGAGGGCCAGCACAGCAAACCCAACGGCAAAGCCTGCAAATGGTTTGCCCATCAGCGCGCCCAGCATGACAGGCGCAATTGCGGCAACGCAAACACCCAGCAATGCACCGGTTTCCCGCCAGCGCGCCAACATCAGATGGCCCCGGCCCGGCAGGCGATCCGCCTTGACCACGCCTTGGGCGTAAAAGTTGATCGTCAGGAAGCTAAAGGCTGAGAAAACCCCTGTCAGCATCAACCCGAACCAGATCAGCGGCGGCAACAGCGGTGGGACGGCAAACAGGCCAACCATGCAGACCGCCATGACGGCCGATCCGATCAAAACACCCAATCCACGCCTGCTGCGCAGCGCCTCGCTGAGCCGACCAAACAGCGGGTCCTGAACGACGTCCAACAGGCGCAGGCCAAACAGCACCGCCCCCAAGGCAGCAAGGGAGACGCCGTATTCGTCCACATAAAACTTGGGCGCGTGGATATAGATCGGCAGGCCCGCAGACGCGAGCAGCGCCGCAAAAACGGCATAGGCCGACATGTTCTGAGGGGCTGTGGTGCTCACCGCGACACCTCGTTGCTGGGGGGCAAGGGGCGGGGGCGGTATGTTGCCCGCTTCCACCACAGCTTGAGAGCCTGCCAGTGGATCAGGGTCAGCACCCGGCGGGAACCAAACGGGCGGCGCAGGACAGCGCGCACAATCGCGGCGTTGCTCAATGCGGCGCGCGGCCCGGTCAGGGTTGCGATCAACCCCCCTTCGCCTTGGGTGTAGTCAATCCAAATTCCGATGCGATCGCCCCGGATATCAAAGCGGAACACATACCCCCCCTCGACAGGTTGAAATGGGGACACATGAAAAATCTTGGTCGCCTGCATGCGATCATCCGCTGCAATCGGGCGCAGATCAGGATGGTTGACCAGATAGCTGTGGCGATCTCCGAATGTGTTGCTGACCTCGGCAATTACCGCGATCAGGGCGTCATCGTCCCGGCGGCACAACCAAAAGCTGACCGGGTTGAACACATGTCCAAGAACCTTGGGCTGGGCCAACAGTTCGATGCGCGCAGCACCCGTCACCTGATGGGCGGCCAAAACATCGCGCACCCAAGCCGCACCGCGCCCGTTTTTCGGGACCCCGCCGTGATCCACGTCATCCAGCGCCATCAGGCCACGCCCGTTGCGGGCAAACAGACGCGGGGTCTGCACATCCGCCTCGGCATCCAGCAGCATATAGTCCACAGAATAGCGAAAGGCGTTTTCAATCGCCCCTTTGCGCCCATGATAGGTAACGCCTGCAATATGATCGACCGTTGCGGTCATTCGGCGGCCACCTGCACAGGTGCTGCCGTGCCGAGCGCGCGCACCACGTCAACCGCACTCGACAACCCATCCTCGTGGAACCCATGCCGCATCCATGCACCACAGAACCACGTGTTGTTGCGACCGTTCATGGCGCGCACCGTGTCTTGGGCGGCCAGCGCGGCCAAATCATAGACGGGGTGCCGCAGAACGGTCTGGTCATAGATCAACTCGTCACGGATGATCCGTTTGGTGTTCAGCGTCACGAAGTGCGGATCGTCCATCGGGACCGGTTGCAGCGAATTGATCCAATAGGTCAGATCGATGCGGTCGGTCTGGGCGCCCTTGTCCTCGGTATAGACCCAGCTGGACCATGTCTGGCGGCGCTTGGGCATGATGGATTCGTCGCAGTGCAGCACAATGTCGTTGGGTTGGTATTTGACAGCGCCCAGTGCGGCACTTTCGGCATCGGACGGATCGGCCAGCAGCGACAAGCTGTCATCGGAATGGGTGGCAAAGATGACCTCGTCAAACCCCTCCCAGTCAGCGCCCCACATCTTGACTTCGGCCCCCATCGGGGTGCGGCGCACTGACTGCACTGCGGTACCAAGGCGGATGTCGACGCCGTTGCCCAGCATCGCCGCCTCAAGCCGGCGGACATATTCAATCGATCCGCCATCAACCGTGTACCATTGATGCTGCCCGGTTGCGTTCAGCAGGGCGTGGTTTTCGAAAAACTGGATCATGGCATGGGCCGGGAAATCCATGATCTTTTCCGTGGGCGTCGACCAGATCGCGCCGCTGAGGGGCAGCAGATAGTAGTCGCGGAACCAATCGCCGGTGCCCAGCGCATCAAGGAACTGGGCCGTGGTGCGTGTCTTGTCTTCGTTTGCGACGCGCAGGGCGTGTTTGTTAAACCGCATCACGTCGCGCACCATGCCCAGAAACCGGGGGTTCACCAGATTGCTGCGCTGCGCAAACAGCGCATCAAGGCTTGCCAGACCGTATTCAAGGCGACCTCCGTCAATCGAGGCACCAAAGCTCATGTTGGATTTGACGACCGGCACATCCAGCGCACCAAACAGCTCGGCCATGTGAGGGTAGTTGGCATAGTTGAACACCAAAAACCCGGTATCAACCGGTTGGTCCCCACGCTTGCCCGCCATGATGGTGCGGGCATGCCCGCCCAGACGCGGCTCCGCCTCAATCAGCGTGACGGCATGATCGGACGCCAGCATATGCGCCGCACCCATCCCCGAAATGCCCCCACCGATGACAGCGATGCGTTTGCGGGCGGCAGGCGTAGTCTCGAATGGCATAAGTCGTGGCGTCCCTAAACTGTGCAGTATGTTGTGATATCTACGGTGCTGCGGCGCAAACGGATGTACAATATCGCATGTTTTTTAATTTTGATCTGAAAGGGATTGCAGGTCGTAGACTGGGTATGTTTGCGGGTTTAGACACACTCAAAGCGGAGACGCAGCACCCCCCCGAGGTGATTGCACATGCGGCGACAGGACCGGCAATTATGAATGCAAGTGACGGAAAGCGGATGTTGTGGGTCTCCCACATGAGCCGCATCCGGGATGATCAGGACCAATCGGCCTTTGCCGAGCTGTTCGAGCACTTTGCCCCCCGGGTCAAAGGGTTCTTGATCAAGTCGGGGGCGGATGCGTCGCTGGCCGAAGAGTGCGCCCAGGAGGTGTTGGCGACCTGCTGGCACAAGGCGCACATGTTTGACCCCGCGCGGGCATCGGTGGCGACATGGATTTTTACCATCGCGCGCAACCGCAAGATTGATGTGCTGCGCAAGCAGCGACGCCCCGAACCCGAAGACGTCGGCTGGGGCCCCGAGGAAGACCCTGATCAGGCCGACGTTTTGGCGCTGCAACAGGAAAGCGAACAGTTGGGCCGGGCGATCGCAGAACTGCCGCCAGCGCAACGGGAACTGATACAAAAGGCATATTTCGGGGACTTGTCCCACAGCGAAATTGCCGATCAAACCGGTCTGCCCCTTGGCACGATCAAATCGAGAATTAGGTTGGCGCTGGAACGGCTGCGCCACGCGATGAAGTGAAAATGACGATGACACAGACCATAAAACATCATCTGAGTGACGATATCCTGATGGGGTATGCGGCGGGCACCCTGCCCGAAGCGTTCAACCTGTTGGTCGCGGCCCATCTGTCGCTGTGTGACAGCTGCCGGGCACATGCAGAAAGCTTTGAAGCAATTGGCGGCGAGGTCATGGATTTGACACCGGGCAACGATGTCGCGCTCGAACCGGGTAGCTTTGCTGCAACAATGGCACTGATTGCCGGCGGCGCGCCTGATGAAATTCGGATGCCGCGCGTGCGCAACTCTGTGCTGCCGGGCCCATTGCAAGACTACGTTGGCGGCGATCTGGACTCGATCCAGTGGCGCGCCGTCGGGATGGGCGTGAAACAGGCGATCTTACCAACGTCCAGCGATGCCTCTGCCCGGCTTCTTTTCATCCCGGCTGGTGCGGCAATGCCCGATCACGGGCACAAGGGCATGGAAATGACGTTGGTGTTGCAAGGCGCGTTTCAGGACGAAGACGACTACTTCGCCCGTGGCGATGTCGAAGTTGCAGACAGCGACATGCATCACACACCCGTGGCAGATATCCACGAGGATTGCATTTGCTTGGCGGTGACCGACGCTCCGCTGGAATTCCAGGGACTGCTGCCGAAAATCGTTCAGAAATTCGCACGTATCTGATGTGGCTTGGGCAGAGGACACCTCTGCCTTACCCACACTCATTCCACTTCGGGAACATACATACCGGAGCTGATTTTCGTCATGTCGAAGGTCGTATACTGAACAGATTGGCAGATCCATCCATACCACATTGGCGCAGATAGCTATTCCTTGAGGTGCGCCATGGTCCCCAGTCTTGCGCTGACATCCGGCAAATTGCCGCCCTCTTTGATCGATCAATACTGGCAAGACGGCTACCTGTTTCCGCTGCCCAGCCTGCCCCGCGAGGTCGCGATCGCAGCCCGGACAGAATTGGAAGAGATCGAGGCCACCTGGCAAACGGCCGACCTGCCGCACCCTTTGAACACATACAAACGGGTCAACGCGCATGTGGTCATGCCCATGGCGGCCCGCATTGCACGCGACCCAACCGTTCTGGACGTGATCGAGGGCATCCTTGGCCCCGATATCCTGATCTATTCGACCGAATTCTTTATCAAGGAACCCAATACAAAACAGATCGTGTCGATGCATCAGGACCTGACGTATTGGGGTCTGGGGGCCATCGACGGGTTGGTCACGGCCTGGATCCCGCTGTCACCCGCGACCCCGGCATCGGGGTGTATGAATTTTGTTGGGGGCAGCCACAAGAATGCGATCCTTGAACATCACGACAGCTTTGATGCCAACAACCTGCTGAGCCGCGGGCAAGAAGTCAAAGTGGACGTCGCAGAGGAAGACAAAACAGCCATCGAAATCCACCCGGGCCAGATGAGCTTGCATCACGGGCTGACCATCCACGGCTCTGGCCCCAACACGACACATGACCGCCGTATCGCCTGCGTTGTCCGCTACATCAGACCGGACATGGCCCAACAGGTCGGTTCCAAAGATCACGCAATGCTGGCGCGCGGCGAGGATACGCACGGCAATTTCCACCACGTCCCGGCCCCTGACATCCCATTTGGCGCTGACGCGCTGGCCTTGTACGAAGACATCCGTATCGCGCAGGCCAAGGTGATGATGAAAGGGGCCAAAGGCTCAACAGAGATGTATGTATGATGGACCATGTTAAATTCACCGCGATGAAAGACGGCGACAAGGAAGACTACGCCTTCCTCACAGAGCACGAGGTGGCATACACCAAAGGCACTGCGCATCGCCTGCTGACGGCCCTTGAAACACTGGACGAGGGGCTGTCGGGGTATCAGATCACCCGGTTGGGCCATTCGTTGCAGTCCGCCACCCGCGCATGGCGGGACGGGGCGGACACCGATTGGCTGGTCGCGACCTTGCTGCACGACATCGGCGACATCTTTGCCCCCTACAATCACGACGAATACGCGGCGAGCATCCTCAAACCCTTTGTGCGCGAACAATGCACCTGGGTGGTGGAAAAGCACGGCGATTTTCAGATGATCTATTACGGGGACCACGTCGGGGCCAATCCGCACAAGCGCGATGCCTATGCCGGGCACGCCTATTTCGACGATTGCGCGACGTTTTGTGAACGCTGGGATCAGGCAAGCTTTGACCCCGACTACCCCACCCTGCCGCTGGATCACTTCCGGCCATTGGTCCAACAGGTCTTTGCCCGCGCGCCCTATGACCCCTCCGTGCTGCAAGCCGGGGTGCGTGTCCCCTTGGTTGATGCAGACGTCGCCGCACAGCGGTAGCTCCGCCTCCCTCGACCACAAGAGAGCCTCTCGCCTACCCGTCGCGGCTCGGATCATCCGGATTGCTGGAAAACAGGGCGACCTTGTTGCCCTGAGGGTCGCGCAGATAGCACACGTAAAAATCTGCCCCATAGGACGCGCGAAAACCCGGCGCGCCCTCGTCCACCCCACCGGCCGCAAGTGCGGCGGCATGCAAGGCACGGACCTGGTCTTGATCGCGGGCCTCAAATGCCACCATCGCCCCGTTCCCAGCAGAGGCGGGAGCCCCGTCAAAAGGTGACTTTACGTAAAAATCTGGCTGTATCGGCGTCTGGCCCGGCGTTGCGGGCAAGACATAGCTCAGGTCACCCTGATAATGCTCAACCCCGTATCCAAGGGCGGGCAGAAACGCGGAGTAAAATCGCTCCGCCTGCGCGATGTCATCAACACCAACTGTAATATAAGCGATCATGCTGCATTTTCCTTGTCTGGGACCCGTCATACACGACGCGGAACCGTCGCCAAAGCCTGCCATAGCAGGCAGCGCACGCTACTCCGCCGCCGTGTCCTTTAACGGCAAAACAGGTTGCTCTTCCAACTCTTCAAAATCGAAATTATCCAGCCGATGGGCGCGTTTGCCCGCCTTGTCGGCACTGATCTTGATTTCCTCGATATCTTTGGACGCTTGGGAAAAGTGGCGATCCAAATTGCCCACACGCGTGCCAAGCCGGTCCACATCCCCCACCAGCATGGCCAGTTCCTTGCGAATGGCGCCCGCTTGTTCGCGCATCCGCGCGTCCTTGAGGATCGCGCGCATCGTGTTCAGCGTCGCCATGCAGGTCGTGGGCGACACGATCCAGACACGGGCGTCAAATCCGGCGCGGACCAGGTCCGGAAAGTTGGCGTGCAACTCAGCATAGACCGCCTCGGACGGCAAGAACATCAGCGCGCCGTCGGCTGTTTCGCCTTCGATGATATACTTGTCCGAGATATCCGTGATGTGCTTTTTCACCGCCACTTTCATCTGCGCAACAGCCTGTTTCAGCGCATGATCGGTATCGGCGGCGCGCAGGGCCTCATAGGCCTCCAGCGGGAACTTGCTGTCGATCACGATGGGACCGGGCGGATTGGGCAGGTGGATCAAACAATCGGCCCGCTTGCCATTGCTCAGCGTGTGTTGCAGCGCATACGATGGGGAGTACCAACTCCTTCATCGTGGTGTGGGCTCAGCAATGACAATATACTGCCACAACGT
>JBCCBC010000189.1:0-5785 GCA_039814435.1 Pseudomonadota bacterium | reverse complement strand
CAGTCAGAAATTCCAGCACCTCGTCGGCCTTGGCCGCCAGCGCGCGTTCCTGATCTGCGATCCGTTTGCGCCCAAACCAGGTGTTCCAAAGCGTCTCGCCAGACTGCGCGCCGGGCACCATCATCAGGTTTTCGCGGCAGGTCATTGACGAAAACTCGTGCGCGATTTGAAAGGTGCGCAGCAGCCCTTTGTGAAAAAGAGTATGGGGCGGCAGGCCGGTTATGTCCTCGCCGTCCATCAGGACAGTGCCCGATGTGGGTTGAAGAACGCCTGCGATCACGTTGAAAAGAGTGGTTTTTCCAGCGCCGTTCGGGCCGATCAACCCGGTGATGGACCCGGGCGTGATCGACAAGGTCGCCCCATCCACTGCGTGAAACCCGCCAAAGTGTTTGTGAATATCGTCAACGACGATCATGTTTATCCCCGATTTGACCTTGGGCCACTTTAACAGCGGTCCTCAAGGCACTAAAACAGCCCGAGGATTGCGCCCCGGGCTGTTTGGTCAAGTCAATTCTGACTTAGCGGTACTTGGCCGTTGTGATTTCGCCGCCATCGATGACGATCTGGCGATAGTTGCCTGCGGATTCACCGGGGCCGATCAATTCAACGGCAGTTGCGCCAACATAATCGATGTCGCCGCCATCCTTGATGATTTGCAACGCCTTGGCCAATTCACCGGGGAAGATCTGCTCGCCCGGGGCGTTGGCAACACCCATCAACGTCTCTTTGTAGTCGTTGCTGTCCTTGGAGTTCGCAGCTTGCATCGCCAGCATGATCAGCGCAGCGGCGTCATAGCTTTCGGGCGTGAACGGCGATGTGGCGTCAAAAGCCCCATCAACCATGGCTGTGAACATCGCGGCCCCTTCGCTGTCGGTGCCGGGGTGTTGGCCGGTCGACCCTTCGATTTCGTCGCCGAAGTTCTCTTGCAGCTTGGCCCCGATCATCCCGTCGGGGAAGTGGAACGTGTCAAACGCGCCCGAGTCCAGCGCTGCGCGGACGATGCCCGATCCACCTTGATCGACATAGCCCGCGACGACCAGACGGTCACCCCCGGCAGAGGCGAGCGCGCCCACTTCAGCCGAATAGTCCGCTTTGCCGTCTTCGTGTGCGGCGTTGATTGTCACGGTACCGCCAGCGGCCTCAAACGCGGCCTGGAACGCGTCAGCCAGGCCTTTGCCGTAGTCGTTGTTGGTATAGGTGACCGCAACTTCCTGGATGCCTTCTTCCATCAACACTTCGGTCATCACGACGCCCTGGCGCGCATCAGATGGGGCGGTGCGGAAGAACAAGCCGTTGTCTTCGTTGTCGTTGTGCGACAGTCCAGGCGAGGTTGCGGATGGCGACACCATCACAACACCGTTCGCGACAGCCACGTTGTTGAGGATCGCGCCCGTCACACCAGAGCAGTCAGCGCCCATGATCCCGTCGACTTTGTCCGACGTGATCAACCGCTCGGCTGCGGCGCTTGCGGCACCGGCATCGATACAGGTCGAGTCCGCGCGGACTGACGACACGGTTGCGCTGTCGAGCAGCAGACCGGACTCCGTAACTTCTTTCATCGCCAATTCGGCACCATCCGCCATGGAGGGTGTCAGCGATTCAATTGGGCCGGTAAATCCGAGGATGATCCCGATTTTGACTTCCTTGGCGTGGCCATCCGCGAATGCAGTTCCGGCCATCAGTGCTGTTGCGGCCGAAGCCATAAGCATTTTTTTCATTTTGTTTACTCCCGTTGGAATTTTTTCCTGCGCCAAAGCCTATGCGGCAGTTTTCAAAAAGAAAAGCCGAATAGTGATCGGTGCGATGACGCGAAAGTGGCTGGATGTCGCTGCTGAGACCTCTAGTTTCGGGGTATCCGTCACAAGGAGAGATATGATGCGCATCCTAAGACTTCTGGCCGTTACACTGTTGGGCGCCACCGCACCTTTTGCTGGTTTCGCGTTGGACATCGAGGGCGCAACCGTCAGCGAGGTGGCGGGCGGTTTGGACCAACCTTGGGGGGTTGCGCAATTGCCCGATGGCAGCCTGTTGGTCACCGAGCGCGATGGCCAGTTGCTGCGTATCGTTGACGGACAGGCCGCGCGGGTGCGCGGCGTTCCGCGGGTGGCTGCGGCGGGGCAGGGTGGCTTGCTTGATATCACTGTGGCGCGTGATTTTGCCCAGACCCGCACGATCTTTATGACATATGCCAAGCCGCAGCGCGGCGGTTCCGGCACGGCACTGGCCGCCGCCGAGCTGAGCGCGGACGGTCGCCGCCTGGACAACCTGCGCGACCTGTTTGAAAGCGCGCTTGGCGGCACAACGGGGCGGCACTTTGGCAGCCGCGTGGTCGAGGGACAAGACGGTACGCTGTACGTGACCATTGGCGATCGGGGCGACCGGCCGTCGGCACAGGATCGCAGCCTGCACAACGGATCTGTCGTTCGTGTCAACCGCGATGGATCGGTGCCGCGCGACAACCCCTATATTGGCCAAGCCGATATTCAGCCTGAAATCTGGTCGTATGGTCATCGCAACCCGCAAGGCGCCGGTTTAGATGCGCGCGGCACACTTTGGACGGCAGAGCACGGCGCGCGTGGCGGTGACGAAGTCAACCGCGTGCAAAAGGGCGCAAACTTTGGCTGGCCCGTCATTTCCTTTGGCGTGCATTATTCCGGGGCCAAGATCGGGCAAGGCAGCGCAGCCGCCGGTATGGAGCAGCCCGCGCACTACTGGGATCCGTCAATCGCGCCGTCTGGTCTGATGGTGTATCAGGGCGACATGTTCCCGGAATGGAAAGGCGATATGTTCGTTGGGTCGTTGAAATTCAACTATATTTCCCGCCTTGATGTTGCCGGATCGCGTGTGAGCGAAGTGGAACAGATTGCGGGCGATGCCACGTTGCGGGTCCGTGACATCGTCGAAGCCCCTGATGGCAGCATCCTTTTCATTTCAGTTGGAAATGCAGCCGTTTATCGGATATCGCGCTAGGCCCTGGTGACGGGCTAGGTCGCGGCAGAAATTCCGGCGTGAAGCCACGTTTCAAAGCGGGTCGCGGTCTGTGACTTGCTTTGAATGTCGAGGTAGTACCCTTCGCTGCACGCCAGCGAAGCCACGTGCGCGCGCACCAGCACGCCCGCCGCTAGGGCATGCTGGGCGATTACTTCACTGACAAGGGCAACGCCGTTCCCATGCACGGCAAAGTTCAGCGCCGCCCCATAGGAATCCACATAAACACTTGGCGCACCAACGCCCCCAACGTCATCGCGCCATGTTTGCCACCCGTCCGAGGTTCCCACCGCCTCGATCAACGGCAGGTCACTTAGGCCTCCAACTAGGCTTGGTGATTTCAGGGCAATCAACCGGTTTGGTTCCAGCAAGACGGCATGCGCCCCAACCTGATTTCTTGAGGCAAATGGGATCTCGATATCGGCGCGCACGGAATGGAAATCATCGGGCCAGATCGTGCTGAGAAACCGGATGCGGATGTCTGGATTTTGCTGGGTAAACTCAGACAGGCGCGGCGCGATCAGCCACTGCGCTGCACTGACTGATGTGGCAATCGTCAGCACGTTTTCGGGTGTTCCAGTATCAAAGGCGCGTGTCGCGGCGCTGAGAGCGTCGAGTGCCGCATCGACCTGCGGCAGCAGCTTGCGCCCGTCATCCGTCAGGGACAGCCCGCGCGGCTTGCGTGTGAACAGCGCCACGCCCAGCCGTGTTTCAAGTGATTTGACGTGTTGGCTGACCGCAGATTGGGTCATCCCGATCTCTTGTGCTGCGGCCGTAAAGCTAAGCTTGCGCGCCGCAGCTTCGAACGCGCGGAACCATGTCAGCGGGGGGAGCGATTTCGCCATGGTTCAAGTCATCCATTAGAAACTCTAATACCTAAGACGGCAAACTCTTTATTTGTCAATTTATCCGTGGCCACTGCACATTTACCCCGGTCAAGCCAAGGACAGACGTTATGCACCCCGACATCCGAAAGATCGTCACATATGACGAAGAGATCCTGGTTGAGGGGTTTCGTGCGGCTGATCCTGCGTGGCGGTTGTTTGCTGTTGCCGCTGTCGTCAAAAACCCCTGGGCGGGTCGGTATGTGGAGGACTTGAAGCCGGAAATCCAAGCCTATGGCCCGGTTTTGGGCGCACTGATGAGCGATCGCATGATCGCGCTTGCCGGGTCTGGCGATGCGATCGAGGCCTATGGAAAGGCGGCCGTTGTCGGGCTTGACGGCGAGATCGAACATGCCTCGGGCCTGATCCACACGCTGCGGTTTGGCAATCACTACCGTGAGGCTGTTGGCGCCAAGTCCTATCTGGCCTTTACCAACACACGGGGCGGCGCAAACGCACCGATCATGGTGCCTCTTATGGACAAGAACGATGCGGGGCGGCGCTCGCACTATTTGACGATACAGTTTGCGATACCGGATGCCCCGCGAGACGACGAAATTGTCGTGGTTCTGGGCGCTGCAACCGGGGGGCGCCCACATCATCGCATTGGCGACCGCTATCAGGATCTAAAGGATTTGGGCCATGACCTGGACAACCCGGCCGCGGTCTGACCTGGCCGGCCTGTCCGCGATTGTCGCGGGGCAGGGCCGCCCGATCATTTTGATACACGGCGTCGGATTAAGAGCCGAGGCATGGGGCGCGCAGGTAGAGGCGTTGACGCGCGCGCATCGCGTGGTCGCTGTTGATATGCCCGATCACGGGTCAAGCCCGCATCTTGACCAACATGCGACGCTGCGCGCGTTTGTGGACCCCATTGCCGCCGTTCTAGACCTGCCCGAAAACCGCGAGGCGGTTGTGATCGGACACTCGTTTGGCGCGATGATTGCGTTGGATTTGGCTGCGCGCTACGGCGGCCTTGTGTCTGGGGTAGTTGCGTTGAACGCCATTTATCGACGCGATGCAGCCGCCCAATCCGCAGTGCAAGCGCGTGCGGAGACGTTGGATGGTGCCACCATTGCGGATCCATCTGCACCCTTGGCGCGCTGGTTTGGCACACCTTCGTCAGCAGAGCGCAGCGCATGTGAGCATTGGCTGACAGCGTGCGATCCCGCTGGGTACCGCGCCGCTTACCGCGTGTTTGCCACAGAAAATGGACCTGCGGAGTCGGCGTTAGCCACCCTTGCGTGCCCTGCACTGTTCATGACCGGCGAGAACGAGCGAAATTCGACTCCGGCGATGTCGCGGGCGATGGCCGGTCTGGCCCCACATGGGCGGGCGATCGTGATTGACGGCGCGGCGCATATGCTGCCGATGACACATCCCGTCCCAGTAAACGCTGCGCTGTTGGAGTTTGTTCAGGAGTGTTTTGCATGACCACGCTCTGCCCTGACGCACTGCGCCGCGCCTTTGGTAGCTTTATGACCGGGGTAACGGTTGTGACCGCGCGGCAAGCCGATGGGACGCCGGTGGGCTTTACGGCCAATTCCTTTGCCTCTGTCTCGCTGTCTCCGCCGCTGCTTCTTGTTTGCCCTGGTCAGTTTCTATCCAACTACGATGCGTTCGCGACCTGCACGCATTTTGCTGTCAACGTCCTTGCCGAGGGGCAAGAGGACATCTCGAACACGTTTGCGGGCTACAAAGGTGATCGATTTGCGCGCGCGGCGCATCACGATGATCTCCACGGGGTGCCGGTGATTGCAGGGGCGACGGCCCAGTTTTCGTGCACCACCCACCAGGCGCTGCCCGCAGGCGACCATTGCGTTTTGATCGGTGAGGTGCGCGCGTTTCATCACACGGACCAACCGGGCCTTGGCTATGTCTCAGGCGCGTATTTCAGCCGCGGGCTTGAGCGT
>JBCCBC010000050.1:0-13442 GCA_039814435.1 Pseudomonadota bacterium | reverse complement strand
GTGCCGACCCTTCGGGAGGGATTTTTGGGGAACTCAGAATGCCCGGTGTTCAGCTGTCGAACACGTGCCGCACCGCGCAGCGCAGTCGGTTGTCACCGGTGAACGCACCGATGCTGTTGCGCATGGTTTGGCGCGTTTCGCGAGGCCCAAGCCCCTTTTGGCGGCACTCAAAGGCGAGTTTCAAAAGGTAGCGGCGTTCCAGTGCGTCAAACATGTTTGGCCCTCCTGCGTGGCTATGCCTTACTTAACGCACACAATGGTTAATTTCCCGCTGATGGGGCGAACGACGGAGACGTGTCATGCTTGATCAGGAGAGCGGTTACATCACTGCGGACGGTCGCAAAATCGGTGGCGTCGTCATGGAGATGAAGAATATCACCCTGCGATTTGGCGGGGTTGAGGCGATCAAGGACATCTCCTTTGACATTCGCGAAGGCGAAATTCGCGCCATTATCGGACCCAACGGGGCTGGTAAGTCATCGATGTTGAATGTGATTTCGGGCTTTTACATCCCCCAGGAGGGGCAGGTGTATTACAAGGGTGCGCCGCGCCCGGCGATGAAGCCCTATCAGGTCGCGCAACAGGGCATTGCCCGCACGTTTCAGAATATCGCCTTGTTTGAAGGCATGTCTGTTCTGGATAATGTTATGACCGGCCGGTTGACCCACATGAAGACCGGGCTGTTTGCCCAGTCGTTGTGGAAAGGCAAGGCTGAGGCGGAGGAGACGGCCAACCGGGAAGTTGCTGAAAAGATTATTGATTTCCTTGAAATTCAAGCCATTCGCAAGACCCCGGTCGCGCGTTTGCCGTATGGTTTGAAAAAGCGTGTGGAGTTGGCCCGTGCCCTTGCCGCCGAGCCGTCGCTGTTGCTGCTGGACGAGCCGATGGCAGGCATGAACGTCGAGGAGAAGGAGGACATGAGCCGCTTTATCCTGGATGTGAACGATGAATTTGGCACCACAATTGCGCTGATTGAGCACGATATGGGTGTCGTGATGGACCTGAGCGACCGTGTGGTTGTGATGGATTACGGCAAGAAGATTGGTGACGGAACCCCGGACGAGGTGCGTGGAAATCAGGCGGTGATCGATGCCTATCTTGGGTTGCGCATGACTAAGTTTGGGCCTGCCCTGGAGGTGCCATCATGGGTGCAGTGTGCGTGCGCCGGGCGCGCAGCCCCAACGCGCGCTGTTCTGGCGATTTGCGCAATGTTGAGTGCGGTCGGTGCGCAGGCCGGCACCGGCTGGGACATGTTTGTCGCCCGGTGCCTGGACCCGTTTGAGCATCAGGGCCTGCCCGTTGTCGACGGTTTGGCATCGCAGCCTGTGGACCAGATGCACGAGGCCCGCCGCGTCTTTGGCCCCAGTGCCGAGGGGTATCTGCTGGTTGTTGACGCTGCTCCGTCCCAAGGGGAGCGTGCGTGTGGTGTCGAAGTGACCGGCGCCGAGAGATCGGACGCTGAACTCGCCTGGCGCTATGCGCAACTGGCCGCGGGGCGGTATGCGCCCGATGGGGACTGGTTGGTCAGCAACGAGTGGATAGAGCCGCGCGTGATGATGCGATCGCAGTTGTCGGATGCTCGCACAGTGTATTGGATGGTGGAGACAGACCTTGAGAGTTAGGACACTTGCCATATGCGCCGGGCTTTGGGCTGGCCTATGTGCTGGCGCTGCAGCCGCCGAGGAGCCGGCGATTTGTGATGCGTCCCAGCCGGGCATGGCCGGGTTGTGCGATGTGATCCAGGCGCGCTGCCTGCCCTATCTTGAGGATCCCGCCAGCCTGTCTCCTCGCGATATCATGCCCATCCCCCGCACGTTCCGCCGCTATTTCGAAAGCACGCTCAATTCCTATGCGCTGGGCTATCAGGAGACGGATCTGGACCGGACACTGGTGGTGTTCATGTATGATGAGCCGGCGTGTGAGATCATTTCCAGCGGTTTGACCTACTCCGATCTGCTGCCCGCCTTTCAGGAGTGGCGGGCAGGTGCGGGTGCGCGGTTTGTGTCCACCACCGGGTTTGAGCCGGTGAGCCGGGTGACGATGGACCGCGCCTATGCCGCGGCTTTTCTGGCGGCCCCGCGTCGCGACGGTCGTGTCACCGAAGTGACGTTGAACTGGAACCTGACCTTTGAGGGACTGACGCGCCTGCGGGTCAGCTATCAGCCGCTGCGGGATCACACGGCCGATTTGATGGGGGTGGCGTTGAAATGAGGGGCTTGTTGATTGCGCTTATGTTGAGTGTTCCCCAAGTGGCTTTGGCACAGGATCAGGCCGCGTTTGATGCAGGGCTGGGCGAATGCGCCCGCTACATTGCTGCCAAGCCTGTGACTCCGTGGAATTTTCAGGTGCCTCCGGCCTCCGTGGATGAGAGCGAAGGCAAAACGTTTGTGTCTGTCGTCTATCCCCAAGGGTCGGGCGGTGGATTTGATTTTGCGGTCACTTTTGATCATGCCAAGGGCACATCGACCACACCCGGCACGTGGTCTTGCGCAGGGGCCGGGCCAAAATCGCCGCGATGGCCGCAGTTCAACACTGTCGGCTGGATCGGGGCAGATGCGCGCTTGCGTTCGAACGGGTTGGTGGAGCTGAAGTTTCCGCCACCGCAGCGCGCCTATGCCAACTGCACGGCTGACGCGCCGGATGTGTATGTTTTGTTCAATGCAGGCGACGGCGACCGCGTGGTCTTTGCCGCAACAACGGGACCGGCTGCGGCCGCGTTTTGTTCATCTATGGGATGGAAGGGTTAGACTATGCCTGAGCAACTATTATTCGCGATGGAGGTGTTCCTGAACGGGCTGATGGCTGGTGTCATGTATGCTTTGGTCGCGTTGGGCTTTGTCCTGATCTTCAAGGCCTCCGGTATCTTCAACTTTGCCCAAGGGGTGATGGCCCTGTTTGCCGCCATGACGCTGGTGGGTATTCAGACGGGTCAGGTGCCGTTTTACCATCTGATCAACGCGCTGTTTGGCACCAACATTCACTACTTTGGATGGGAGATTCACTCGATCATCGCCATTGTGCTGACTGTCTTTGTCATGATTGCGCTCGCGTGGGGGGTGCAGCGGTTCATCTTTAGCAAGCTGGTGGGGCAAGAACCGATTATCCTGTTCATGGCCACCATCGGATTGGCCTATTTCCTGGAAGGTGTGGCCGACCTGATGTGGGGGTCAGAAATCAAGAAGCTGAATGTGTGTCTGACTGAGGGGACGTGTTTGCCCCAAGGCATCAACCTTGCCATTGACGAGGCGACGTTCAACATCTTTGGCTACGGGTTTTTCATTGATAATCTGGATATTACGGCGACGATCATCGCCATTTTGCTGGTGACTTTGCTTGTGTTGTTCAGCCAGTACACCAAGCAGGGTCGCGCCATGCGTGCGGTGGCCGATGATCACCAGGCTGCGCTAAGCGTTGGTGTGTCGCTGAACTATATCTGGATATTGGTCTGGTCGGTTGCGGGGTTTGTGGCGTTGGTTGCCGGCATCATGTGGGGCGCGAAATCCGGCGTGCAGTTTTCGCTGTCGCTGATTGCGCTCAAGGCGTTGCCAGTTCTGATGCTGGGCGGCTTCACCTCGATCCCAGGTGCCATTGTTGGTGGGTTGATCATCGGTGTGGGCGAGAAACTGTTTGAGTTTTTCATGTCCTCGGGTGATCTGGCTGGCGCGCTGTTCGGCTTTACCATGAATGCGACCGAGAACTGGTTTGCCTATGTGCTGGCGCTGATTTTCCTTGTTTTTCGCCCGCAGGGGCTGTTTGGGGAGAAGATCATTGAGCGTGTGTGATCCCCGTTCGGGCGACCCCATTGGGCGCTGCCCAATGAGACCCGCCCACCCGGGAACCTTCGCCTATCCATCCAATTGCCGGAAGAGCATGACCGTGAAGGCGGCAAGCACGGTGATTGCCAGCGTCAGCGACAGCATCAAATCCCCTGTTAGCAGCAGGGCCGCCCCGACGCAGACTGTCAGGATGAGCGCGCAAAGCAGCAACGTTTGTCCGACCCCGGCCCGTGTGGGCCGCTGGTGTTGCGCTGCTGTATCCGGCGCGGGTGGCGGTTCGGCATCCGCTTCGGGCACGGCATCAATCAGGTCCGCCTTGGCGGCGGCAAGATCGACGGCCGAGATTTCACCCCGCGCATGCGCGGCATCGAGACGACGCATGTCGTCCAGAATTGCAGTCATGAGACCCACTCCATTTTCCCACCGCGAAGGTGGCACGGGAAATGGGGCGAAATGTGGCGAAACCGGAAAAGCTGGAGATGTGGTTAAGGCCATGTTTGCCATGTGCAGCCTTGGGAGGGACAGCCATGCTTTATCGTGAAGCGGGTGATTTTTCGACGACGTATCCGCAGGATAGTCAGACCTTTCCCATAAGGTTTGACCGCTATCGCTACTATGCGGTGCTGGCTGTGGCCGTCATTGTCATGCCGTTTTTGATGACGGATTATCTGGTCAATTCAATCTTTTTGCCGTTTTTGATCTACGCCATTGCGGCCATCGGTCTGAACATTCTGACCGGGTATTGCGGGCAGGTGTCCCTGGGCACGGGCGGTTTTATGGCTGTGGGGGCTTATGCCTGTTACAAGCTGATGACGGCGTTTCCGGATGTGAGCATCTTTTTCCACGTTATTCTGGCGGGGGGGATCACGGCCCTTGTCGGCACTGCCTTTGGTCTGCCGAGCTTGCGTATCAAGGGCTTTTATCTGGCTGTGGCGACACTGGCCGCGCAGTTTTTTCTGGTGTGGCTGTTTAACAAGGTCAGTTGGTTTTACAACTATTCCGCCTCGGGCCAGATCAACGCGCCAGAACGCACGGTGTTTGGCATTGAGGTCACCGGCCCCAACACTGAGGCCTGGGCGACGTATCTGTTCTGCCTTGTCTTTACCGTCGGTGCGGCGCTGATCGCGCGCAACCTGACGCGTGGGTCGGTGGGGCGCCAGTGGATGGCGATCCGCGATATGGATATTGCCGCCGAGATCATCGGGGTGAACCCGCTGCGCGCCAAGCTGACAGCCTTTGCGGTGTCGTCCTTTTTCGTAGGCATTTCGGGTGCGCTGTTCTTTGCTGTTTATCTTGGCGCGGTTGAGGTGGGCGAGGTGTTTGGCATCCAAAAGTCGTTCCTGGTGCTGTTCATGATCATCATTGGCGGCTTGGGGTCGATTTTTGGTGCCTTTGCCGGGGCGGCGTTTTTGGTGGTTCTGCCTGTGCTGCTGAAGGTGGTGGGCGTGGATTTGATGGGCTGGCCCACAGATATCGTGGCCCACTTTCAGTTGGTTATCGTGGGTGGGCTGATCATCGTGTTCCTGATCTTGGAACCGCATGGGCTGGCGCAGCTGTGGCGTGTGGCCAAGGAGAAATTGAGATTGTGGCCGTTCCCGCATTAGCGGAGCGCCAGTTGTGGTGGGCAGATTGCCCACCCTACGCAAGACGGAAGACGTATCGGATAAAACCAATAGGGAGGAAATACCGATGAAAATGAAACTCGCAACCTGGGCCACAGCCACCATGATGGTGGCCAGCCCTGTGATGGCGGACCTTGTGTTCCCCAGCTTGAGCTATCGCACAGGCCCATATGCGGCCGGTGGCATCCCGTTTGCGGATGGCTATGCTGACTACATGACCTTGTTGAACGAGCGTGACGGTGGCATCGGTGGCGTGGCCACCCGCGTGCTGGAATGCGAAACCGGCTATAACACCGAAAAGGGTGTGGAGTGCTATGAGTCCACCAAGGGCGAGGGCGCGCTGGTCTACCAACCCCTGTCCACCGGCATCACCTATCAGTTGATCCCCAAGGCGACAGCAGACGACATTCCGATCCACTCGATGGGGTATGGCCGGACCTCGGCTGCCAATGGCGACGTATTCAGCCACGTGTTCAACTACCCCGCCAACTACTGGAACGGGGCCTCTGGTGCCATCAACTACCTGATGAGCCAGGGCGACATCGCGGGCAAGAAGATCGCGTTGGTCTATCACAACTCTGCCTATGGCAAGGAGCCGATCCGTACGCTTGAAGAGTTGAGCGAAAAGCACGGCTTTGAGCTGATGCTGGTGGCTGTGGATCACCCGGGCCAGGAGCAGAAGTCGCAGTGGCTGCAGATCCGTCGTGAGCGTCCTGACAATGTCATCATGTATGGCTGGGGTGTCATGAACCAAGTCGCCGTTCAGGAAGCGGCCAACATCCGTTTCCCGATGGAGAATTTTATCGGCATCTGGTGGTCGGGCTCTGAGAACGATGTGTTGCCTGCGGGCGATGCGGCCGACGGTTACAAGGCGTTGACGTTCCACGGTGTGGGCAGCGACTTCCCTGTGTTTGACGACATCAAGACGCATGTGGTCGACAAGGGCCTGGCTGCTGGGTCCGGCGATCAGATTGGTACGGTACTATATAACCGTGGTTTGTACGCTGCCATGTTGGCTGCTGAAGCTGCCAAGACCGCACAAGGCATTCACGGAACGGGTGAGATCACACCGGCCATGATGCGTGACGGGATGGAAGCGTTGGAAATCACCGAAACCAAGATGACCGAGCTTGGTCTGCCCGGCTTTGGCCCCTCGTTCAACGTGTCCTGCGCCAATCACGGTGGTCCGGGCCTGATCGGCATGACTCAGTGGGATGCCGCTGCGGGTACATGGTCGCTGATTTCTGACTTTTCGGCCACGGATATGGACGTCATCCAGCCCCTGATCGAAGAAGACAGCGCGGCCTATGCCACAGAGAACGGTATCGAAGCGTCATGTAACTAAGCGTTTTTCTCCGGCGGCGGCGCGTGTTGCCGCCGGAGATTTTTACATATTTTTGGAACAATGAAGGGTGGGTCATGCTGGACGCACAGGTGAAAGCCGAGACCGTTCTGGAGGTCAACAATATCGAGGTGATCTATAATCACGTGATCCTCGTGTTGAAGGGTGTGAGCCTGAAGGTGCCCAAGGGCGGGATCACTGCCCTGCTGGGTGGCAACGGTGCTGGCAAGACCACCACGCTCAAGGCGATCTCGGGCCTGTTGGCCTCGGAACGTGGGGAGGTCACCAAGGGATCGATTGTGTATCACGGTGAGAACACCGCCCATGCCGACCCGGCTGATCTGGTCAAGCGCGGCGTGGTGCAGGTGATGGAGGGCCGTCACTGTTTTGAGCACCTGACCGTCGAAGAAAACCTGATGACGGGGGCCTATACCCGGTCGGATGGTAAGGGCGCGGTCGCAGCGGACCTTGAGATGGTTTATGAGTATTTTCCCCGCTTGCGGGAGCGACGCAAAAGTCAGGCGGGTTATACCTCGGGCGGGGAGCAGCAGATGACGGCGATTGGCCGCGCGTTGATGAGCCGCCCAGAAACGATCCTGCTGGATGAGCCGTCCATGGGTTTGGCCCCGCAGCTGGTGGAGCAGATTTTCGAGATCGTAAAGTCGGTGAACGAGAACGAGGGCGTGACGTTTTTGCTGGCGGAGCAGAACACCAATGTCGCCCTGCGCTTTGCCCACTACGGCTATATCCTGGAGAGCGGCCGTGTGGTCATGGACGGCCCGGCGGCAGAGTTACGTGAGAACCCGGATGTGAAGGAATTCTATCTGGGCATGTCCGACGAGGGCCGCAAATCATTCCGCGATGTGCGCTCATACCGGCGGCGCAAACGTTGGCTGAGTTGATGGAGCGGGTCGCCTGCCGCACACCGGCCGAAGGGCGGGACGGAATGACGAATATCCCTGTGTGGAAATTTGATACCCTCCGCGCCGCGATTCTGGATGTGCTGGCGAATGGCCCCATCAAGGCGATGGATTTGAGCGACATGGTCGCTGGGTGTTTGGATGCGGACACGCGCGCGGGCTTGGGCAAGCTGAGCTGGCACGTTGTGACGGTCAAACTGGAATTGGAAGTGCGGGGCGAGGTTGAACGCCTTGACGCAAAGGGTCCGCAACAGATCAGGGCGGTGTAGGCTATGCTGGGCAAGGTGTATTTTGACGATCTGGAAACGCGATCAAGTGATGCGCGTCACGCGGATCAACTGAGGTTGGTGAATGCGCAACTGACCCGTGTTGCGGGTGCTGCGGACAATTGCCTGCCGGATGTTGGTACGCTCAAGTACCTCGATGATCTGTGCCATCTGCCGGTGCTGCGCAAATCGGATTTGGCCAAGTGGCAGGCGGCGACGCCCCCCTTTGGCGGATTGCCTGTGTCCAACGTTGCCCATGTGTTTCAGTCCCCCGGCCCGATTTACGAGCCCGGGGGAGTCAGCCACGATTGGTGGCGCATGGGCCGCTTTTTGCATGCGGTCGGTATTGGCGCGGATGACATTGTGCAGAACTGTTTTGGCTATCACCTGACCCCGGCTGGCATGATCTTTGAATCCGGAGCGCGGGCGGTTGGCGCGACGGTCTTGCCTGCGGGAACGGGCCAAACCGAATTGCAGGTCACAGCCGCCCGCGACATTGGCACGACGGCTTATGCGGGCACGCCAGACTACCTCAAGGTGATCCTCGACAAAGCGGACGAGATGGGGATTTCTTTATCTTTTACCAAGGCGGCAGTGGGGGGCGGGGCGCTGTTTCCGTCCTTGCGCCAGGAATATGCGGATCGCGGCATCACGTGCATGCAGTCTTATGCCACTGCGGATCTGGGCAATATCGCGTACGAAACCCCAGCCCTTGAGGGGATGGTGGTGGATGAAGGTGTGATTGTCGAAATCGTTACCCCCGGCACCGGTGATCCCGTCGCCCCGGGCGATGTGGGTGAGGTCGTGGTGACGTCGCTGAACCCAGACTACGCGCTGATCCGGTTTGCAACGGGCGACATGAGCGCGATGATGACCGGCCACAGCCCGTGTGGGCGCACCAATATGCGCATCAAAGGGTGGATGGGTCGCGCGGATCAGACCACCAAGATCAAGGGGATGTTTGTGCGCCCCGAACAGGTGGCGGCCCTTGTGGCCAAGCATGGCGAAGTCACCCGGGCCCGTGTCATTGCGCGCCGGGACGGGCAGCAGGATGCGATGTTGGTGCAACTGGAAAGCACAGGGACCGAGGCGCAAAGCTATGCGGACAGTATTGCCGCCACCCTCAAACTCAAAGGTGAAGTTGAGATTGTTGCCCCGGGAAGCCTGCCAAAGGACGGTATCGTAATCGAGGACCAGCGCGTTTACGACTAATCTGCCGTGCCCCGGGCCCGCGTCATCAAACCTGTGCGTTCGCCCCGTAAGGCGGAGGTGTCCTCCGCCCAGGTCAATCCAAACCCTGGGCTGGAAACCCGAGCGAAAACGTTGGATAAAGGCGCGACCCTTCAAAAGGCTGTGGTTTCTCCTTGTCCGATATGTCCCTGCCCACCTCCAAACCTGCGCGCTCGGCCCCGTTGACGTTGTCGTGGATGGCGTGGGCCGTGGGGGCTGTGTGTCTGTTGCCGATGTTGGCGGTTGTGCTGGCTGCGCTGTCGGGTGGAACGGAGACGATCGCGCATCTGCTGGGCACGGTGCTGGGGCGGTATGCAGGTAATACGGCACTGCTGGTGGTGCTCGTGTCGATGGGCACGTTTTGCATCGGTGTTGGGGCTGCGTGGCTGGTCACGATGACCCGCTTCCCTGGTGTGCGTATGTTCGAGATTGCGCTTGTCCTGCCGTTGGCCTTTCCAGCCTACGTTCTGGCCTATGCCTATACCCATGTTCTCGACCACCCAGGGATCGTGCAGGCCAGTTTGCGCGCTGCCACCGGGTGGGGGCCGCGTGACTATTGGTTCCCCGAGGTGCGCTCCTTGGGTGGGGCGGCTGTCATGCTGGTTCTGGTGCTTTATCCTTATGTCTACCTACTGGCGCGTGCGTCGTTTCTGCAGCAAAGCGGGTCGACGTTTATGGCCGCCCGTGCCCTTGGGTCGCGCCCTTGGGTGGCGTTCTGGCGTGTCAGCCTGCCCTTGGCTCGCCCGGCGATCGCCGCTGGTGTTTTGCTGGCCGTGATGGAGACTATCGCAGATTTTGGCACCGTCGCGTATTTCGGTGTGCAGACCTTTGCGACTGGCATCTACACCAGTTGGTTTTCGCTGGCGGACCGGGCAGGGGCGGCGCAGCTGGCGCTGTGCCTGTTGGCTTTTGCCCTTTTGCTGGCCGTGCTGGAGCGTATTCAGCGCGGCGACGCCAAATACCACGACCCAAGCCGGGGTCAAAAGCACCATCCGCCCTTGCAGCTCAGGGGAGCGCAGGCTTGGGCCGCCGTTATTTTATGTGGGTTGCCCGTTGCTTTTGGTGCTGTGATCCCGGTCATCGCACTGTTCAGTCTGGGCCTCGGCTCAGAGCAGGATTTGCTCAGCCCCCGCTATCTGGGGTTCATCCGCAATTCGCTGATTTTGGCGGCGACCGCTGCCGTGCTCACGTTGGGCGCGGCCATCATCCTTGGCTTTTTTCAGCGCACGCAGCCGGGCCGATCATCCGCGACGGCCGCATACGTGGCCCGTTTGGGCTATGCCGTGCCGGGCGGTGTGATTGCGGTTGGCCTTTTGGTGCCGTTTGCCGCCTTTGACAATGCGCTGGATGCGTGGATGCGCAGCACCTTTGACATCTCGACCGGGTTGTTGATCACCGGATCCATCTGGTTGCTGGTCTTTGCCTATATGGTCCGCTTTCTTGCCGCTGCCTTGGGTGCCTATGAAGGTGGTCAGGCGCTGGTGCATGCCAATATGGATGCAGCCAGCCGGTCCCTGGGCAAGGGCCCTTTTGCGACGTTGCGGCGGGTGCATTTGCCAATCCTGACCCCTAGCTTGCTTACCGCATTGCTGATCGTCTTTGTTGACGTGATGAAGGAGCTGCCCGCGACGCTGATCATGCGCCCGTTCAATTTTGACACGCTTGCGGTGCAGGCCTATCGCCTCGCCTCGGACGAGCGGCTGGATGGGGCGGCTGTGCCCAGTCTGGTGATTGTCGCCGTTGGGCTGCTGCCCGTTATCCTGATCTGCCGACAGGTGGGGCGACGTTAGCCGCCCAACCCTATCAGGATGTGCAGGGTGCGAGCGCCATCACGGCTGTGCCGGTGTCGTCAAAGAGTGCGTCGGTTGAGTCCATGCGCAGTGTCGCCCCTGCCATTTCCGACCCGTTCACCGTGATCTGGCGCGTGCTGGTTGTATCATCAATGTCGATGGTAAAAGCGAGCACATCGCCCGGTGCAATCGTGTCCAGCGACAGGGTCAGTGCCGTGTCGCCGTCAGTTACTGCCGTTGTGCGCGCGGTCCCGGTGACCCATTCGAGCGGTTGAAATACCTCGACCCCGGCCCCGGCGCTGGTTGTGTCAAAGATCAGCCCAGCGGGTGCTGTGCCCAGGTCAATTTCGATCTCGATGTCACTCAGCACGCAGTCACCGCTGTATTGCAGGGTAAACCGGTCTTTTGGCGCGCCGTCGCGAAAGGTGGCAGTCATGGTTGCCGCTGCGGGCAGCGGGGCCAGCACAACGAGTGCTGTGAGAAGAGTGGATATACGCATGATGCACCTTTTGTTTTTGATCCACCAAGAACTAGCGTGGTCGGTCATCAAGGCAATGCGCGCCGTTTACCGGTGTTCTTTGGGCACCCAATCGGGCGTGGGGCGGTTCCAGAACCGGTTTGGGTTATCCTCGTCCATCCCAGTGATATGGAGGCTGCGCGTGCTGGCCGTGACAAAGATCACCGGTTCTTCGTAGGGGTGCGCGTCATAGATCGCCTTGATCACCGGCGCGGGCTCGCTTGCGCAAAAGAACGACAGTTCCACGCAGGCGACGGTTACGACATCCGACGTTGCCGCGTTGCGTCCCGTGCCCAAGGCGCGGAAGGACTGCGTGCCGGGCTGGCTGGCAAAGGCCACGCTGTCATAGTCCCCGTAGCCCAGCGGGTCGACCGCTGTAATCGCCGTCAGCAGCCTGTCGGTTTCGGCCTCGGGAACTTGCACGGTGATGATATGCCCGGATTGGGCAACAAAGCGGTCAGAGATGAGAACAGACATGACAAGCCTTTCGGGGTTGTGGATACCCCACCCTTTCAGGCCGTGGTGACAGGTCGTGGCAGTGGCGCGTCAGACGCCTCGCTTTTTTACTCTGGGGTCCCAATCTTGTCCTGCGTCTGCGTGTCGAAATCGCTGGCATCGTGGCGTTCGTGCAGTTGCAACTCGGGCTCGCCAAAGGCGCGGTTGACCATCCGCCCGCGCAAGGTTGCGGGGCGTGCATCGATCTTGTTCGCCCAGGCGAGCACGTTGGTATAGCTTTCCACGTCGAGGAATTCTGCCGCCGAGTAGAGTCGCCCGAGGCACAGCTGTCCGTACCACGGCCATATCGCCATATCTGCGATGGAGTATTCATCCCCCGCGATGAACGGTTTGTGCGCCAGTTCGCGGTCCAGCACATCAAGCTGTCGTTTGCTTTCCATCGCGTAGCGGTTGATCGGGTATTCGTATTTCTCCGGTGCATAGGCGTAAAAGTGGCCAAAGCCGCCCCCAAGGAATGGGGCCGACCCCATTTGCCACATCAGCCAGTTCAGCGTTTCGGTGCGCGCAGGTCCCGAGGTTGGCAGGAACATCCCGAACTTTTCAGCCAGGTGGATCATGATCGAGCCGGACTCAAAGACCCGCAGCTCACCCCCTCCGGACCGGTCCACAAGCGCGGGGATTTTCGAGTTGGGGTTGGCGTCAACAAAGCCGGAGCCGAACTGGTCCCCTTCGCCGATGTTGATCAGCCATGCGTCGTATTCTGCGTCCGTGACCCCGGCGGCGAGCAACTCTTCGAACAGCATGGTGACTTTGACCCCGTTGGGTGTCGCCAGCGAGTAGAGTTGGAAAGGATGTTTGCCCACAGGCAGATCCTTGTCCGCGGTGGGCCCGGCGATGGGGCGGTTGATAGAGGCAAACTTGCCCCCGCTTTCAGCGTCCCAGGTCCATTTTGCAGCGGGTGTGTAGGTTGGATCGGTCATGGGCGCGCCCCTTTGTCAATGTTGTGTGCCGCCAATGTATGCCACCGGGCCTGCGGAGCAAGGGGCGCACTCGTGCGTATGGGACGTGTGGGATGTGCGCAGAGATGGTCAGGCAAAAAGGTCGTGCACGTAGCGCCCGAATTCGGGATCCTGAAGCACCCAGACGTCGTCAATCTTGTGGATGATGTGGTTGCGCCCCAGCGTTTTCAGCGCCCCCGAGATTCGCCCTGCCGTAACCTTGTCCGTTCTCGTGGCTGTCGCCATCCGTCCCAGCGCCGATTTGGACGTCAGTGCGGTTTCACCATTCACGATTTCGATCACCACGGCCTGGTTCAGGGCGCTGAGCGTGTTCCACAGATGCGGGAACCCTTGCCTGTCGGCCAATTCTCCGCGCACCCGGCTCGCTGCTGTTTCAAAGTCGTCCTGCGGGTTCAGCGCCATGCGCTCCAGCACGTTGCGCATCATATAGGGCGAGTGGTTGACCTGCTCAAAGAACGTCATGGCCGCTGCAAACGGCACATCCCGTGTGGTCGCCGCTTTATG
>JBCCBC010000214.1:0-4730 GCA_039814435.1 Pseudomonadota bacterium | reverse complement strand
TTTGCCGAAAACGGGTGGAAATCCAACTTTCTGTGCAACATCGGCTACGCGGATGAAACGGCCCTGTTCGGGAAACTGCCGCGCTTTGAATTTGACGATATCTGCGAGGTGATCTGACCCATGGCGATCAAAATGAAAACAGTGGTGACCTACCGCACCACCGCAACCGCGACCAGCCACGCGCGCACCGAAATCCCGGTGCGGGACCTCACGACAGTGATCGACGAACCGCTCGAACGGGGCGGGACCAACGAAGGGATCACACCCACCGAAACGGCACTGGCGGCACTGATCGCCTGCACCAACGTGATCGGGCACAAAAACGCGCACCGGCTTGGCGTTGACCTCGGCGGGGTCACCATCGATGCGGATTGCAAATTCGACCGGCGCGGCGTGTTGATGGAAGAAGAAATCGACGTGCCGTTCCCAGCCATTACACTCACGGTCAACTGTACCGGACCCGCCTCGCAGGCGGAATTGACAAAGGTCGGCGAAGAAACGGCCAAATACTGCGCAATCGCCAAGCTGTTTGAAGCAGCTGGAACAAAACTCGAGGTGGACTGGGTCAAGGCCTGACCCCTCAACGCACACAACCAAGGGAGGACGACACATGAACAATTGGACAAGACGCCTGACACTGGGCGCGATCCTTGCGGCAACGGCAGCACTGCCCGGATTTGCCACGGAAACGATCAAAGCCGTCGTGATCGACGGCTATCCAGCGCGCGCGCTGTGGGTCAAGGAATTCACCGGTTTCTTCATCCCGGAAGTGGACAAGCGACTGGCCGAAACCGGCAACTACAAGATGGACTGGCAAGAAAGCTACGGCGGCACCATCGTCAAACCCAAAGGCGTGCTCGAAGGGGTCAAGCTGGGTCTGGGCGATATCGGTATCGTCACCACGATCTTCCACTCCTCCAAACTGCCCAGCCAGGCGCTGTCGGCTGTGACACCTTTCGTGGCCGCAGACGCGCGTGCCGTGGCCAAGGCGGTGGATGAGATTGCCAAGGAATATCCGGCCATGCAGGCCGAGTTCGACAAGCAGAACCAGGTCTATCTCGCAACCGGCGTTGTGCTAGACACCTATCAGGTGTTCTCGAAAAACCCGATCACGGGCCTCAAGGACATTGAGGGCGGCAAGGTCGCCGGCGCGGGGATGAACCTGCGTTATCTCGAAGGGATCGAAGGCGCGGCAGGCGTGCGCGGTGGTCTGACAGACTTCTACAACATGCTGCAAACCGGGCTGGTAGATCACGCGATGCTCTGGCCCGAAGCGGCCAAGACCTTCAAGATCGCCGAAGTGGCACCTTACATGCTCAAGGCGGACCTTGGCGCTGTGAACTCCAAGACGATCACAGTGAACAAGGACTATTGGGCAAAACTGCCGGATGAGGTCAAAGAAGCGCTGCAAGAGGTTGCCGTTGCCTACCGTGACCACGTCGCAGGGATCGCCATGGACCGCGCAGGGGCCAGCCGCGAGGCGTACGTGGCCGCCGGTGGCACCATCGTGGAAATGGACCCAAGCGAACGTGCTCAATGGGCGGCTGCCATGCCAAACATCTCCGCCGAGTGGGCCAAGGGCCTGAACGAAGCCGGTCAGCCCGGCTCGGAAATGCTGCAGTCCTACATGGGCAAGCTGGCCGCCGAAGGCTTTACGCCGGTGCGTGACTGGGCTGCCGAAAACGCGACCAACTAAACACGAAGGCGCATACTCAAAGTGACGCACGCGTTTGCAAAACTTGCCGGCGGCATTGCCATGATGGCCAATGCCGCCGGTACATTCGTGGTCATCGCGCTGATTGCGGTGGTCAACTACGACATTGTCGCCAGGGGGCTGTTCAACAAACCCTTCCTCGGCGCGGTCGAGGTGGTGCAGTTCTCCATGGTGTTGATCGTGTTCCTGCAGCTGCCTGACGTGATCCGCGTGGGCCGGTTGACCCGCTCGGATGGATTTCTTGGGCTGGTGGGGCGCACATCACCGCCTGCGGGTCGGGCGATGCGCGCCTTTATCGACCTGATCAGTGCCGGGTTCATGGTGCTGGTGGCCGTCGCCATCTGGCCCGAATTTGTCGAGATGTGGGAGACCAAGGATTTCTTTGGGGTGCCCGGCGTCTTTACCGCGCCGTGGTGGCCGGTCAAGCTGGTGATCTTCCTCAGTGCGTGCCTGTGTACCGTCCACTTTCTGCTGCACGTCTTTACCAAATCAGGCGGAGACCCCGCACAATTGGAAAGCGGCTCATGAGTTCCATTGATATTGGGATGATCTCGATTATCGCGATCATCGTGCTGATTTACCTCGGCGTTTACATCCCCATTGCGCTTGGGCTGGTCAGCTTTGCCGCGATCTGGATCATGCGCGACAATGCGGATCTGTCCTTTGCGCTGCTCAAGATCGCCATTGGCGACAGCGCGATGGAATACACATTTGCGACCATCCCGCTGTTTACGTTTATGGGGCTGATCGTATCCAAGGCGGGGCTGGGGGCCGACATCTATTCGGTGATGAACCAGGGGTTTCGCCGCATCACCGGCGGGATCGGAATGGCGACGGTCGGGGCCAACGCGGTCTTTGCGGCTGTGACGGGATCCTCGATTGCGTCGGCATCGGTGTTTTCCAAGATGTCCGTGCCCGAGATGCTCCGGCATGACTACAATCCGCGCTTTGCGGTCGGCGTTGTTGCGGGCAGTTCGGTGCTGGGGATGATCATCCCGCCCTCGGCAATGCTGATCATCTATTCCTTTGTCGCCGAACAGTCGGTGGGCGAGATGTTTTTGGCCGGGG
The DNA here is from genome assembly GCA_039814435.1 of Pseudomonadota bacterium. Taxonomy (GTDB): domain Bacteria; phylum Pseudomonadota; class Alphaproteobacteria; order Rhodobacterales; family Rhodobacteraceae; genus Tateyamaria. The sequence goes on along the minus strand of JBCCBC010000214.1, from coordinate 1,948 downwards.
TCATTCCGGGGATCCTTCTGGCCATCGCCTATGTGGGCGCAATCTGGTTCATGGGGCGGTTTACGCCCGGTTTTGTGGGCGGCAGCCTGATCGAAGACGAAAGCCTGATGCCCTGGTCCGAGATCGCAGTGAAAACGCTGCCGATCATGGCGCTGATCGTCGTGGTGCTGGGCGGGATCTACACCGGCTGGACCACTCCGGTCGAAGCGGGGGCGGCCGGCTCGCTCCTTGGCATCGTGATTGCTGCGGCGCGCGGGCGGATCAACCTGCGCAGCTTTTGGGAAACGGTGATCGAAACCGGGCATATCACGGCGGCCATCCTGTTCCTGATCACGGCGGCGTCGATGTATGCGCGCATGCTCGGGATCGCGGGCCTGCCCAACGAATTGCAGAACATCCTGGCGGCAAACGAGTTCAGCTTTTTCTGGATCATGCTGATTCTCGTGGTGCTGATGCTGTTCCTGGGTACAATCCTCGACACGGCCTCGATCATCCTGATCGTCGTGCCGCTGTTCCTGCCGCTGATCGACACCATGGGGCTCAGCCTTGTGTGGTTCGGGATCGTGGCGGTTGTGGCGGCTGAAATCGGACTGCTGACACCACCGCTGGGCCTCAGTTGTTTCGTGATCAAGGCCACGCTGGATGATGACCGGATCGCGCTCAAGGACGTGTTCCTCGGCGCGCTGCCTTTTGCATTCGTGATGCTGCTCGTGTTGATCGTGCTCATCCGCTTCCCGATCCTCAGCCTCGCGCTGCTATAACCGCACAGCCACCCCAAAAAAGGAGCCCGACCATGCGCAATGTCACCAAGGACAACATCACCGAGGTCTTCAAAAGCTACATGGCGCAAGGCACGGACCCACGGTTCCGCGAGATCATGGAAAGCCTGGTCACGCACCTGCACGCCTTTGCCCGCGAAACCAACCTCAGTCACGAGGAATGGCAAGCGGGGCTGGAGTTCATGGAAAAGTCGGGGATGATGTGCACCGAGGACCGGCACGAGTTCGTGCTGCTGTCGGATGTGCTGGGGCTGTCGTCTCTGGTCGACATGCTGCACAACAAACCGGGGGGAACGTCGTCCAGCGTGTTGGGGCCGTTCCACGTGATGGGGGCACCCGACCTGGCCATCGGCGGGGACCTGCGCGGGGACTTTGACGCGCCCGTGCTGATCTCCCAAGGGGTGATCAAAGCACCCGACGGCACACCGATCGAAGGGGCAAAACTCGATATCTGGCAGACGGCGCCCAACGGGCTCTATGCCAGCCAGGACGACAAGCAGGATGTCTATTCCTTCCACGGGATCCAGACCACAGGGGCGGATGGGCGGTATGCGTTCACCAGTGTCAAACCGGTGGAATACGAGGTGCCGACGGACGGCCCCATCGGGGATTTCTTTGAGGCGAGCGGGCGGCACGCATGGCGGCCCTCGCACCTGCACTTCATCGTCAAGGCGGAGGGATATCGCCCGCTTGTGACCGAAGTGTTCCCCGACGACGATCCCTACCTCGATCAGGATACGGTGTTCGGGGTGCGCAAGGATCTGATCATGTCCTACCAACAGATGGCGGCAGGGACGTTCCCGGACGGGTTCGAACTGTCAGGGACAGTGGACGACGCCTACCTCAAGGTGGAATTCGACCTCACGCTGGTGCCCGCGTAACGGCTAGCCCAGGGCCCCGTCACCAAACAGACCCGACAGGAAATCGCCGGTCATACGGTAGTGGCTCAGCAGACGGGCACAGGCGTCATCCGCATCGCGGGTGATGGCGGCGGACAGAATGCCGGCATGCTCATCGCTCACATCGCGGCGCTGGTAGTTCAGGGCGCTGCCCGCCAGATAGCGATAGCGAATGTTCAAATCATAAAGCTGAGAACAGAACTTGAGCAGGATGGGCGAGGGGGCATTGGACAACAACGCCATGTGAAACGCCTTGTGCAGATCCTCAAA
>JBCCBC010000029.1:0-16143 GCA_039814435.1 Pseudomonadota bacterium | reverse complement strand
CGTCCCTGGCCACTGCTGCCACGATGAGCCGTGTGGCCCTGCCCGAGCTGAAAAGGTACGGATATTCAGGGGGTTTCTCGACCGCCACCCTGGCGGCGGGAGGGACACTGGGCATCTTGATCCCGCCGTCGGTCATCCTGGTGATCTATGCGATCATCACCGAACAGAACATTGCCAAACTGTTTCTGGCCGCCTTTATCCCCGGCATCCTGGCGGCGATCGGCTATGTGATCACGATCTCGATCTATGTACGTCTTTACCCAGGGTCTGCGGGCACGCGCCCGCCTGTACCCATGGCTGAGCGTTGGAAGGCGCTGGGCGAAACCTGGCCTGTCCTTGTGATTTTCGCGCTGGTGGTGGGCGGTATTTACGCAGGCTGGTTCACCCCGACCGAGGGGGCCGCCGTGGGCGCTGCGGGCACGGGCATCGTGGCGCTGGTGGGCGGCAATCTGACCTGGCGCGTGTTGGGCGAGGCGTTGATCGGGACGGCCAAGACCACTGCCATGATCTTTTTCATCGTACTGGGTGCGGCGCTTTACAACAACTTCCTTGCCCTGTCTGGGGCTCCACAATGGCTGGCGGACTTTGTGTTGTCCCAAGGGTTTACCCCTTTGCTGGTACTGAGTGTGATCTTGCTGTTTTACCTGATCTTTGGCTGCGTGATGGACAGCCTGTCGATGATCCTGCTGACGGTGCCGATCTTTTTCCCGGTCATTTCGGGCCTCGATTTTGGCATGTCGGCCGAGCATGTGGCGATCTGGTTTGGCGTCCTTGTGCTGATCGTGGTTGAGGTTGGTTTGATCACACCGCCGGTCGGAATGAACCTGTTCATCATCAATGCTATGGACCGCGAAACGCCAATGACCGAGACGTATAAGGCCGTGCTGTTCTTTGTCGGATCAGACATCGTGCGTGTGTTTCTGTTGGTTGCGTTCCCGGTCATTACGCTGTTCTTGATACCCGCCTGACGCAACGCTTTGCTTGGTGGGTACGTCGTGCAGATCCTGCCGATAGATGGGCGAACTACGCGCTACTTGGCGGGGCTACCGATCTGAACGATGTGTAAACTTTGACATGGTGCGAATGCACGGATGTGCATGCAGTAAACTGCCCATCGCGTTCAGTTCGGTTGCGACAGCCGGTCGCAGGGCGCAGTATAAAGCACCATCATGAGCTTTGGGAGGGGCGCATGGCGAACGCAGCCAGCTATTTTGTGGATCGCCACGTGGCCGAAGGGCGCGGTGATCGGATTGCGTTTCGCGAGGTAGAGTCGGGGCGCAGTCTGACCTACGCGGCATTGGCCGAATTGTCAGGCCGCGCCGCTGCAGCACTGATTGCCGATGGGGCCGTCCGCGAAGAACGGCTGGCAATGCTGGTGCTGGACCAGATCGAGTTCCCGATCCTGTTTTGGGGTGCGATCAAGGCCGGAGTGATCCCCGTGCCCATCAACACGCTGCTTGCCACCCCGGTCTATGACGCGATCCTGCGGGACGCGCGGGCGACCCGATTGGTTGTATCTGCCGAACTGTTTGAGGGTGTCGCCCCGGCACTGGCAGATAACCCCCACCTCACGTCCGTGATCGTGATCGGTGATGCGCGCGGTGCGACATTGAGTTTTGATGCGTTCATGAACCGGGCAGACGCTGCAATGCCCGCGGTTGAGGCCAGCGATGACGAAACGGCGTTCTGGCTCTACTCCTCGGGATCGACCGGTGCGCCCAAAGGTGTGCATCACGTCCATTCCGCGATGCGCGCGACGGCGGAAACATATGGTGCGCAGGTTCTGGGCATTCGGGAGGACGATGTCGTGTTCTCTGCCGCCAAGTTCTTTTTCGCCTATGGGCTGGGCAATTCCATGACCTTTCCGATGTCGGTTGGTGCCACGTCGGTGATCTATAACGGCCGCCCGACCCCGGATGGGGTCGTCGACATTATTGCGCGCGAGCAGCCCAGCGTATTTTGCGGTGTGCCCACCCTTTATGCTGCCATGGTCGCCCATATGGAAGCGCAGGGTGCTCCATCCGCCCCCCTGCGCGTGTGTATTTCTGCGGGCGAGGCATTGCCCGAGGATGTGGGCCTGCGTTGGCAACGCCTGACAGGTGTCCCCATTCTGGATGGCGTGGGATCAACGGAGATGCTGCACATCTTTCTGAGCAATGCGGCGGATGACGTCGTTTATGGCACGTCCGGGGTCCCAGTCCCCGGTTATGACGTGCGTCTTGTGGACGAGGCGGGGGCCGAGGTCGGCACAGGCGAAATTGGCGAGTTGTTGGTCAATGGTGCGTCCGCTGCCGGGGGCTATTGGAACAAGCGCGCCAAGACCCGCGCGACATTCGAGGGCGTATGGACCCGAACAGGCGACAAGTACGAGCGCCGTGCGGACGGTCGATACATCTATTGTGGGCGCACAGACGATATGTTCAAGGTATCGGGCATCTGGGTCAGTCCGTTTGAAGTGGAACAGGCGATCACCAGTCACCCAGCCGTTCTGGAATGCGCGGTTGTCGCCGCTAATGATCCGGATGGATTGGACAAACCCAAGGCCTTTGTCGTGGTGCAGGGCGCACAGCCCGATGATTTGGAAGATGCCCTGCGCGCCCATGTCAAAGACCGCATCGGCAAGTGGAAATACCCACGCTGGTTTGTTTTTGTCGACACATTACCCAAGACGGCCACGGGCAAGATCCAACGATTCAAGCTGCGTAAGGTGTGTTCATGAACTGGGGTGCGGGGACGCTTGAGGTTGCCGGCAAGACGCTGGAGTACGGGTGTTGGGGACCACCCCCAGGGGACGCGCCCACGCTTGTGATGCTGCACGAGGGGCTGGGATCCCTTGGACTGTGGCGCGACTGGCCCGCACAGTTGGCCGCCCTCACGGGCATGGGTGTTCTGGCCTATTCCCGAGCTGGGTATGGGCAGTCTGACCCCGTCGCATTACCGCACCCATTGGATTACATGACGCGCGAGGCTTTGGATGTTTTGGTCCCGCTGCTAGAGGCTGCATCGGTGCAGTCTTGTGTGCTGCTGGGCCATTCGGACGGTGCCAGCATTGCAGGTATTTATGCAGGGTCGGTCGCTGATCCCCGCGTGCGCGGCCTGATCCTGATTGCGCCACACTTTTTCGTCGAACCGACCGGGCTGGTCGCGATTGCAGAGGCCAAGCGCGCATTTGATAGTGGCGCGTTGCGCGACAAGCTTGCCCGCCATCATGTGCATCCGGACGTTGCGTTTTCAGGCTGGCATGATGCCTGGAGCGATCCTGGGTTTGCCGACTGGAACATCGGTGATGTCATTGACCACTGGCGCGTGCCGGTTCTTGTCGTTCAGGGAGGTGCGGATCCCTATGGAACGCTGAGCCAGGTCCACGAAATTGAGGAACGCGCCTATTCCCCGGTTGAAACGCTAATCCTGCCTGGCGAAGGTCATGCGCCTCACGTCTCGGCTGAACCTGCCGTCAGCGCAGCGATTGGCGCGTTTTGTACAACCCTGTGGCGGCTGGAGGCGGAGCCTGTTGAGATCCCAAGCGCCGAAGATACGCACTAAAATGCAATTAATGTGTGGGAAATTGGGTGAGATCCTGCAAATTAGTCCCCCTCAATGTAAGATACTGCTAAATCCTGACATAACCAGAGAGCGGCATGGCCCAGCTGATCGACTTCCAAACTGACCCGTCCCGCTATCGCCACTGGCGGGTTACTTACGACGGTCCGGTTGCCCATTTGTTCATGGATGTGGACGAAGATGGGGGGTTGTTTGAGGGCTATCAACTCAAGCTCAATTCTTATGATTTGGGCGTTGATATCGAGTTGGCGGATGTAGTGCAGCGGATGCGTTTCGAGCATCCGGAGGTTAAAGTGGTCGTGATGCAGTCGGCCAAGGACCGGGTGTTTTGCGCAGGGGCCAATATTCGCATGCTCGGCGGGGCGAGCCATGCCCACAAGGTCAACTTTTGCAAGTTTACGAACGAGACCCGAAACACCTATGAGGCGGCAGAAGCCGATAGCGGCCAAATCTACGTCGCGGCCATAAAAGGGGCCTGCGCGGGGGGTGGTTATGAGCTGGCCTTGGCGTGCAATTACATCATGCTGACGGATGATTCCACGTCATCTGTTTCGCTGCCCGAAGTGCCGCTGTTGGCGGTGTTGCCTGGTACAGGTGGCCTGACCCGCGTGACTGACAAGCGCCACGTGCGCCGCGACCTGGCGGATGTGTTCTGTTCAACCGAAGAAGGGGTCAAAGGCAAACGCGCCGTGCAGTGGAAGCTGGTGGACGAGGCTGTGTCCAATGCAAAGTTTGATGACGTTGTCGCCACCCGCGCAGCTGACTTTGCAGCCGCGTCGATCAAGGTGGATGTGGCTGCGGGCATCACGCTTGGCCCGCTGGACAAAGCCATCGCTGACGATGGCGCGGTGTCCTACGGGCTGGTCGAGGTGACGGTGGACCGGGCGGCGCGCCGGGCGGAAATCATGATTAAGGGCCCCGAGGATGCACCGCCCGCCGATCTGGATGCGTTGGTGGCGATGGGGGATCAATCCTATCTTTTGCGTCTGGCGCGGGAACTGGACGATGCTGTGTTGCATCTTCGCCTGAACGAAGTGGGTTTGGGGGTGTGGGTGGTGCGCACCCAAGGAGACCCCGAGGCGGTGCTGGCGCATGAGACGCAGATCCTGTCCAACCCCGATCACTGGCTGGCCAACGAGATCCGTCAGTATTGGAAACGCGTGTTAAAGCGCATTGATGTCACGTCACGCTCGTTGGTGGCACTGGTTGAGCACGGCAGTTGTTATGCCGGGGCGCTGGCTGAGGTCCTGTGGGCGGTCGACCGGTCGTATATGATGGAAGACCCGTTTGAGGGCGACAATCGCCCGCTGGCCACGATCACCTTGAGCGCGGGTAATCTTGGGGCCTATCCGATGGGCAATGATCTGACGCGGTTGCAAACCCGATTTTATGGATCGGACGGCGCAGACGGTTTGGCTGTTCACGTGGGAACTCCGTTGGAGGCGGAAGCGGCTGAAGATCTGGGCCTTGTCACCATGATCCTGGATGACATCGACTGGGAGGATGAGATCCGGATGTTCCTGGAAGAGCGAGCGTCATTCAGTCCGGATGCGATGACGGGCATGGAAGCAAATTTGCGATTTGCTGGACCAGAAACGATGGAAACGCGCATTTTCGGTCGGCTGACAGCCTGGCAGAACTGGATTTTCAACCGACCCAATGCCGTGGGCGCCGCGGGTGCCCTGCAACGATATGGGACAGGTATGCGCGCAGATTTTGATGTGGAACGGGTGTGAGGGGGCCAGATTTTTAAGGAAAAATCTGAGCCGCAAAATTACTTAATTTTGCGCCCCCGCCAGAGAGGAGATGGAAGATGGACTTGGTGAACGTGAGCTATGACAGTCAGATCCCCAACAATGTGGGTCTGGCGCAAGATCGCAAAGTGCTGAAGGCGCTGGAGAAATGGCACCCCGGTTATATCAACTGGTGGAACGACCTGATCCCGCAGAACTTTCAGGACTCGATGGTGTATCTGCGCACAGCCGTCAGCGTGGATCCCAAAGGCTGGGCTAAGTTTGATTACGTCAAGATGCCCGAATACCGTTGGGGCGTTTTGCTGGCCCCTGCCGTCGAGGATCGCAAAATTCCCATGGGCGAGCATTTCGGCGACCCTGCTTGGCAAGAGGTGCCGGGTGAGTATCGCAACATGCTCAAGCGTCTGATCGTCATTCAGGGTGACACAGAGCCGGGGTCGGTCGAACAGCAACGTTTTCTCGGCCTTACCGCGCCAAGCCTTTATGACATGCGCAACCTGTTTCAAGTGAATGTCGAAGAGGGGCGGCATTTGTGGGCCATGGTCTACCTGCTCCAGAAGTACTTCGGCAAGGACGGTCGCGAAGAGGCCGATGACATGCTGGTCCGCTCGTCCGGCAGTGACGAGGCCCCGCGCATGCTGGGTGCTTTTAACGAAGAGACGCCAGATTGGCTGTCCTTCTTCATGTTCACCTATTTTACCGACCGGGATGGTAAGATGCAGCTCGAAAGCCTTGCACAGTCAGGGTTTGATCCGCTGTCGCGCACCTGCCGTTTCATGCTGACCGAGGAAGCCCACCACATGTTTGTGGGCGAAACAGGTGTGGGACGCACAATTCAGGCCACGCTTGAGGCCATGAAGGCCAACGGCATTGATGACCCTTACGATATCGACAAGATCCGCGATTTGGGCGTCATTGACCTACCCACCATCCAGAAAAAGCTGAACCTGCATTATACCCTGTCGCTTGATCTGTTTGGTCAGGAGGTCAGCACAAATGCCGCCAATGCGTTCAATGCAGGTATCAAGGGCCGGTATCTGGAGCAGCGCATCGAGGATGATCACAAGCTGCAAAGTGATACCTACAAGGTCGCCAGCATCAAGGACGGTCAGATCGTGACCGAGGATGTGCCCGCCCTCACAGCCATCAACATGCGCCTGCGCGACGATTACGTGCGCGATGCCAGTGGTGGCCTGCGCCGTTGGAACAAGCAGATTTCCCGAACAGGTACCGCGTTTGAGTTGACCCTTCCCCATGAAGGGTTCCACCGCAAGATCGGCGTGTTCAAGGATCAGCCCATTACGCCGGAGGGCACGTTTATCGACCCATCCGACTGGGCGGCCCGCGCACATGAGTGGTTGCCCACAACAGAGGACGGTGCCTTTATCCAGTCGTTGATGAAACCCTGTTACGAGCCCGGAAAATTCGCCAGCTGGATCGCCCCACCCCGTGTGGGCATCGACAACAAGCCCGGCGATTTTGAGTACGTCAAACTGCACATGGCATGACCCCTTGGCCCCCAAGCACAGAGCCTGAAAGGCGCGCCATGGATACTGACACCAACAAGGCCAATGCGACGGCCTTTTACGATATGATGTTCAATCAGTGTCGCCCGCGTGCGGCGATCGAGCAGTTTGTGGGGGCCGAATATATCCAGCACAACCCGCACGTGGTGTCGGGCACCGAGGGCTTCATTGCCTACTTTGAGGAGATGGCCCGCGACTATCCCGGCAAACGCGTCCATTTCAAACGCGCGGTGGCCGAGGGTGATCTGGTCGTGCTGCACTGCCATCAGGTCTGGCCAGACGAGGAATATGCCGGCATCGATATCTTTCGCTTTGATGCGGCGGGCAAGGTGGTGGAGCACTGGGATGTGTTGCAGTTGCTGCCCAAAGAGGCCGCGCATGACAATGGTATGTTTTAGGGACACCAGAGAGGACGCCCATGAAAATCGGTTTGTATTACGGATCCGAGACCGGCAATTCCGAGATGCTGTGTGAAGACATCGAGACGGAGTTGGGCGACGGGTACGAGTGCCATATCGAAAGCCTGTCGGATGTGGACCCGTCCAGTTTGGACAAGGACACGTTTTACATCTTTGTCACGTCGACCTATGGCAACGGCGATTTGCCATCAACGGCCTTGCCCTTTGAGGACGCGCTGAAAGCCGACGCGCCGGATCTGACGGGCATCAGGTTTGCGATGTTTGGCCTGGGCGATCAGGTGTTTGCCGAGACTTTCAATCACGGCTCTCTCAAGCTGAGCCAGATGCTGGTTGCTCAGAATGCTGAGATGATCGGCGAGCGCGGCTTGCACGATGCCTCGGGCTTTGAAATGCCCGAAGATATTGCTTTGCCTTGGGTTGTCACAATCATGGAGCAATTTCAGGCGGCCAAGGCAGCCTGAATGGCCCCTTTGTTTGTGCACGAAATCCGGGTGACGTGGGGCGATTGTGACCCCGCCCGCATCGCCTATACCGCCCGTCTGCCGTGGTTTGCGCTGGACGCCATCAACGCCTGGTGGGAGGCCCATCTGGGCGGGGATGGCTGGTATCAGCTGGAACTGGATCACAATGTGGGCACGCCTTTTGTCCACATGAGCATGGACTTTCACGCGCCCGTCACCCCGCGCCACCGCTTGCAGTGTTCTGTGTGGCCAAGTGCCCTCGGCACCACGTCCGTTACCTTTGCTGTCAACGGCCATCAGGACGATGTGTTGTGTTTCGAGGGCCGCTTTACCTGCGTTTTCGTCATTGCGGACCAGTTCAAGAGCCAACCGGTCCCGCTCGCGCTGCGCCAGATTATCGCACCTTTCGTTCCAGAGGCCTAACCCGTTGAAACAGTTCAATAGCGAGCTAGCTTTTGCATCCAGAAAAACTGAATGCGCGCATGACTTCTCCTAAGCCTATCCCCCCTGTTTCCGTCCCCATGATCGAGCGTTTGGCGCAACGTGTGCGCGCTGCGCGTACAGAACTTGGCCTGCCGCGCCGGGCGTTGTCGGACCGGTCGGGCGTGTCGCCGCGCTATCTTGCGCAGCTCGAAGCGGGTGAGGGCAACGTGTCGATTATCTTGCTCGACCGCATTGCGCGCGCGCTTGATGTGCGCATTGAGGATCTTCTGGGCGAAGCCCCGCCGCTTAACGGCGATGTGTCCCGTGTCGCGCGCCTTTATGAGGGCGCGCCGCCCGCCATTCAGGGCCGGGTGCGCGCCCTGCTGGCCCCCGAGAACCCGACCGCATTGCGCGGTCAGCGCATCTGCCTTGTAGGCTTGCGCGGTGCAGGTAAGTCGACCCTGGGCCGTCAGGCGGCTGAAAAGTTGAAGATCCCCTTTGTCGAACTCACTGACGAGATCGAGACCGAGGCTGGCATGCCCATGGGCGAGGTTATGTCCCTTTATGGCCAGGACGGGTATCGCGCGTTTGAGGCCCAGGCCATCGCGCGTGTGATCAACACCCATGACAAGCTGATCCTTGCCGTTGGCGGTGGGATTGTGGCTGAACCTGACACTTTTTCCCAGGTGCTTGAGCGGTTCCACACTGTGTGGATCAAGACCAGCCCGGCCGAGCATATGGCACGGGTGCGCGCCCAGGGCGATTTGCGCCCGATGGAGGGCAACCCGGCCGCAATGGATCAACTGAAGGCGTTTCTGACCACCCGCACCCCACTGTATGAGCGTGCGTTGGCCCAGGTCGACACCACAGGCAAGCCGGTTCAGACCTCGGTCAACGAGTTGCTGGCCACGATTGCCAAGAACCGTTTTCTGGAAAGCATAGGATTGGAATGACCCAGCCGATTGCTCCATTGCAGGACCTGTTCTGGCAAGCGTGCGAGGATCTGTTGATCCACCACACCAACCCTTGGGAGCTGGACGAGGCCCTTGTGGCGTGGGGGTATGGGTTTGGTCCGTGCGAGGCGCAGGATCTGGCTGGTCTGGACGCTGTTTTGCAAAGCCGCACGGGATCTGCGCCCCATCCGATCCTGGCTCGCATGGTGGCCGAGGGCCGTTTGGGCAAGAAGGTCGGCTGGGGTTATTTCCGCTATCCCGGCGGGGGCGGCGCGGTTGTGGACCCATTGATCGAGGATCTGATCCACGAAGAGGCCCGGTTTGCCCGGATCACGCGGGTCGAGCTGGAAGGTTCGGCATTGGTCGAGCGGTTGCACAGCGCCATCGGTCCGGCCCTGTTTGCGGATGTCACCCAAGCAGCACGATTGGTCCATTTTCCCGTCGCCCGGATCGCTGCCAGTTAGCAGGGCGCTGTGCGGACGCTGTTTGCGCGTACCGCGCAAAGACGCCCCGCCCACCGTCCCAAGCCCGCATCGCTAGACCCGCATCGTTAGGACTGTGCCAGCAGGATCAGCGTGCCGATCCCCCAAAGCGTCATCTGGTAGTGTGTGTTCTGCGCCCCCTCGTGACAGAACCAGTAACAAAAGTGGTTCCCCACGATCAGGAACCCTGCCCAAACCGCCGTAAACAGCATTGCCCCGATCATCGCGATGCTGCGCGCCGTTTCTCCGTTGCCCGGCCCCAGCACGGCCAGTAGCAACCCAAACGCCCCGGCCCACAGCACCAGTGTCGCCACCAGTTCCACCCCGACCACCAGACGAAAGGCCATCTGTTGCAGACGCCGGTCCGAGATCGCACGGTGGGCGACATGGGCAAAGCTGTCGGGGTATTCCTCTTTCATCCGCGTCATCTCCATCACCTCGGCGGTGTAGGTTTCGTTGACGGCGGGGTGCTGGATGTTGTCGCGCACCCCCAAGGTCAGCCAGCTGGCGATCAGCCCGGTGGCGAGGGTTTGCGCGGCGAGAAGCGTTGTGTCCATGTCAGAGCCTTTTGGGTTCAGGGTCCTTCCATAAAAAAGGGGCCACGCGGTGGTGGCCCCTGATTGGTTCTTTGTCGTGATCGCTTGGATCAGGTCCAGGCGATTTGCTCGGGCCGGATCTCGAAAGAGATGTGGTGCGCGCCACCGACCAGACCGTCTTTGGTGTGGTTGTAGAGCGAGCGCCAGTAGGGTTGGATTGTTACGCCTTCGTCCTGGATCATCGCCTGACCCTTGGCCATCAGAGCGCGGCGCGCTTCGAGGTCAGGGGTTGCCAGTGCTTCGGACAGCAGGGCGTCAAAGTCGGCGTTGGACCAGCCAAATTCGTTCCATGCCTCGCCCGAGCGGTAGGCCAGCGCCCAGATCTGGACGCCCAGAGGGCGGTGGTTCCAGTTGGTCGAGGAAAACGGGTACTTCGCCCAGTCGTTCCAGAAGGTCGAGCCGGGCAGGATGGTCCGTTTGACGTTGATCCCAGCGTCGCGCAGCTGTGCAGCCACCGCGTCAGTGGTGTCCTTGCGCCATGCATCGTCGATCGAGATCAGCTCGTGCTCGAAATCGCCCATGCCTGCTTCGTCCATCAGCGCCTTGGCGGCGGCTGGATCGACTTTGCGCTCTGGCAGTTCGGCGTATTCGGGGTGCACCGGGCTCACGTGGTGGTTTTCGGCAGGTACGCCGCGACCGGCATAGCCCAGTTCGAGCAGAACCGCGTTGTCCACTGCCATTGTGATGGCCTGACGCACGCGCTTGTCCTCGTAGGGTTTTTTGCCGTCAACTTCGGCCAGCTGGTTGGGCCGGATCACGATGGTCGATGCAGTTACAACTTCGTTGTTGTTCCAGCCGTCCAGCGTGTCGAAGATGTCGATGAATTCGCCTTCGACCGAGTAGGTCATGTCGATTTCTTCGGCTTCGGCAGCGGCGATAAACGCTGATGGGTCGGTGCCGTAGTCGATGTATTCGACCCGGTCCATGAACGCGCCATTGCCCGCATTCCACCATGTGTGGTCTTCGTTGCGCACCAGCACGGCTTTGACCCCAACTTCGAGCGACTCGGGCAGGTAGGGACCAGTGCCGATGGGGCTGGATGTGTCGTTCAGCGACGTATCGGCGTGTACGATGGCCGCAGGATAGTCCGCCATGCCTGGGATCAGCGAGATGTCGGATGCAGGCAAGTTCAGTTTGACCGTGTGGCTGTCGACGATTTCGATCGCGCCCTCAAGTGCCTTGTTGGTGTCGGCATCGATCAGTGTGGCGAAACGACCCGCCATCGAGTTACCTTCGAGGTCCTTGTCACACCAGCCCGCGATGTTGCGCGCCACGTCTTCGGCGGTAAAGTCGTCGCCATTGTTCCACTTGACGCCTTTGCGCACGTTCAGCGTGTAGGTTTTGGCATCGTCGCTGATTTCCCAGCTTTCCAGCAGTTTGCCGGTGAATGTGCCGTCGTTTTCGTAGTGCACCAGGTATTCCTGCCACCCGCGCGAAAAGTTCGCGATCTGGCTCCAGTCATATGTGCGTGGATCTTTGAGCCCGCGCACTTCCTGCTGGATGCGCACGGTGCCGCCTGTCTTGTGGCCGTCGGCCATTGCAGGTGTCGCCGCGCCGAGCATGGCGTAGGCTGTTGCCGTTGTTGCGCCGAACGCGCTGGCCAGCGCAAGGAACTCACGCCGGCTGACGGCGTCCTTGCCGGCGGCTGCAGCAGAATCCACGACGGATTGGGGCAGCGGCTTGCCGGTTTTGGTGTAAAAGGTCATGTTCTTCCTCTCTGTTGGTGTCGCGATGTGTATGTCTTCGCGTCCCTTGGTGGTGGGTGAGTGCCCACCTTTGGTGTTGCAGTTGATCTGCGATTTTATCGCCACCCCTTTGCGGGGGACGCCCGGAGTTCAAACGATCAGGCGCATGGCGTCAACCCCATCTTCCGGAGTTGTGGAGACACAAATACTAGACAAAACCCGGGCTTCGTTGTGATTCCACGCCGTCCCACGGTGCAAAACCGCCCTTTGGTCCCAAATGAGCACATCATTGGGCCGCCATTGGTGGCTGTAAACGTATTCGTTTTGCGTGACCCACCCGATCAGATCATCGATCAGTTCTGTGGCGCGGTCTTGCGCCATCCCTTCGATCCCGAATGCGTGACTTGCGATGTAAAGCGCATCCGCCCCATGTGTGGGATTGCGCCACACGGCCCGCCACAGTTGGTCGGGCCATTTGTGAAACATCGGCAGGGCTGCCAGTTCGGGACTGATCCGCGCCCGCGAATGCGCGTAGCGGTGCCAGACGCCCTTGTCCGCAATCTGCTCCTTGAGCGCACTTGGCATGTCCGCCCATCCCGCCCGGGTCGAGGCCAGTTCCGTTGCCCCACCCGTTTTCGTCACCACCCGCCCGATCAGGATATTGGCCAGCGCCGGGCGCGGCATGAACGTGCTATCGGCGTGCCAGAGCATGTTCGCCTTGAGGTGGAGTGTGTGCAGGTCTGCCTCTGCCGTCAACGAACCGTCCTCGCGCACGTTGCTGACGCGCGGCACGCTAAAGGCCTCGCCCTTGGGCCGCTCGTCCATGGTGCGGTCCTCGATCGGGCCAAACATCTGTGCCAGCCGGATATGAGCCGCGTCGTCGATATCCTGATCGCGAAACAGCAGGGCCGAATGGGTTTCGAAGGCGGCCCGCAACGCCGTGTACCCATCACCGTCCAGCGCGGCGAGGTTCACATCATGGATTTCAACCCCAAAGCGGTCACTCAGCGGTGTCATGCGCATATCGGTTTACTCCTGTCCCTTGGCTTGGATTTCATCTGGGTCGAGATGTTTGACGTCGTCCCAAAACCGCGATTTGGCGGCGTTCAACAGCCCCTTTGGGTCCATCCGCTTTTTCCAGGCCAGATGGGTGTAATCCGGTTTCAATCCGCCCCCTTCGACGTTCCAGGTGTGTGCGTCGTAGACGGGAAATCCTGCGGCTTGGTAGGTGGCGTTGATTTCGGCCAGCCGTTCAGGGGTGGAAAACCAGATGATGGGCAAATCGAAGGTCACGATATCCCCGCCTACCCGCGCGAATTCGTGGTGCATCCACACGTCATCGCCAAGCGTAGGTCGCAAGGCGGCGATGGCCTCCGGGTCGGGCGGCACCGGGCAACCGACCTGTTGATAGGTCGCCTTTCGATCCGCTTTCAGCACTTGCAGTGTGGTGTGGTTGTAGCTGAAATCAAAGACGTGCGGCAGGCCGAGGTCCCGGCGCGCGGCATCTGTCAGCATCAGGTCCACATGCCCACCCGCCGCCGCGATCTGCGCGCGAAAAGCGTCCATATCTTCGGGCGGTATCAGTGACACAAGCAGATGCTTGTTCGCCCGGATGTGTCCGGTGAGTTTCGGGAAGTAGGTGCAGATGCGCGCATCCACCGTGGTCAGCAGCTTGGCCCGAATTTCATCAGCTTGCGCGATGGCGTGCCCGGTCGCGTAGGCGGTGTCGTAACTGTCAAACGTAGCCATACATCCCACCCAGTCGTGTTTGGGCACGGTGCGCAGTGTAACGTCGATGATTACCCCGTTCAGTCCCCAGGCGTGGTGGATGTGCAATGCGTCGGCCCCCTCGAAGGTGCGCAGTTCCGGTGTTTCTGCGACTGTCATCGCTGTCAGCGACAGGATGTTGCCGGGATCGCGCAGCGCCCCGTTTGCGACTGATCCAATGCCCGCACTGCCGCCCGCAACAAACCCGCCCACGGTGGCGATGTCCTGGGTTGAGGGGAACATGGCCAGTTCGGCCCCGCGCGGTGCGAGCGCTGCGTTGATGTCGGCCATCAGCGCTCCGGCCTGTGCCGTGACATAGCCGTCGCCGATGTCGGTGATTTTGTTCATCCCGGTGGTTTCGATGATCAGCCCGCCGTCCATGGGCACGGCTTGCCCGTAATTGCCGGTCCCACCGCCGCGCAGGGTGATCGGCGCGTCATGGGCGTGCGCAACCGCCAGCGCATGTGCCATATCCTGCGGCGTTTTGGGGCAGGCTACCAGATCGCCAAAGCAGCGTTTGAGCGCGTCGTTGAGGATGGGTGAGTACCAAAAGAAGTCGCGGCTGCGCTTTTTGATCAGCACGGGTTCGGTTATGGTTTCGACCGGATCAAGTTCGGCCGCAAAAGCCGCCCAATCGATATCTGTCTTGCCGGAAATGGAGGTCATGCCAGCGTCTCCGTTGCGGGTCTGAGGGGCGTGCGCCCGGATATGAGGTTGGCGGTGTGCGTGACATCGCAGGTCAGCAGATCGCTGAGGGAGGCACCGTCCACAAAGGTCGGGGTGTGCCCAAGTGCTGCGGCCGCATCCGTTGTGATGGTTGTGAGCCAGTCACCCAAAGGTGGGTCGAGGTGCGCGGTGATGCTGGCCAGCGCGAGGGCTGCGCGTGGATCATGTGCCCCTAGCGGGCAGAAGGCATCAGCCACATTGTCCGAACCGACCACAACCCGCACCCCCGCTGCACGCAACTCGCGCAGCCGCGTGATGCCGCGCCGGTCTGGTGTGCCGCTGGTGCGTCCCTGTAGGTAAAGGTTCGTCACCGGCAGCGTACACACTGTGATCTTTGCGCGCGCCAGCTTGTCCGCGATGCGCGCGAAATCGGCGGCGCTGCGATCCATCAGGCTGACCGCGTGCCCGCACAGGATGGGCCCATCGAACTGAGTAGCAAGGGCAACATCGGCAATCGCCTCGAGCCCGTTGAATTCCCCCAGTCCCTCGTCCACGTGAAAATCCAGCATCAGCCCATGCCGTGCAGCCGTATCAAAGGCGTTCCGCAACCCCTTGGCCAGGTCCTCCTGGCCCAGCACAAACGCCCCGATCGTGCCGCCCGTGCGTGCCAGCGTCTTGCCGATGGCATGCGCAAACGGATCCTCGGCCAGCTTGTCGATCCCGATAAGAGCGGCCAGTTGCAGCCCCGTTGCGTCCTCCGCACATTCGCTGAGAACCGACCAGCTAAGTGGTGCGTCAGTGTCGTCGCCCCAATCCACATGGCTGCGGATCAGTTGGCAGCCGTTGGCGCGTGCCTCGTCCAGGCCACGTTGCGTTCGTGTGCGCAGATCGGCTTGGGTCCAGTTGACCTTGTCGTCCCATTGTCGCTTGATTGCATGGGCGAGGTCGCCACCCACCTGTCCGATGCGGTGTATGGTGTGGCATTTGTCCAGGTGGCAGTGCGGTTCGACCAGTGTGGGGATCACTATTCGAGCGTTCTGCCCCTTGGGTGGGGCAAGTCTGGCAAGGGCACCATTTTCGATCACAGGTGCGCCGCGCAGGCAGTCGCCCGTGACCACTCCGCCAAAGCGTGCGGGGTCTGACACGAGGACGCGGGGCACCAGAACGTCGCTCATGTCTGCTTTGCCAGAGTAAAGGCTGCAAAATCTTCGAGCCAGCGGGCGGTGCCATTGGCGGCAGTGTCGAGCAGTTGTGCGCCCTTTTCTGCCGTGGCAGCGGCGGCGTTGCCAAGCGCTCCGTCCGGATTCAGATCGTCGATGATCCAGCCCGGTCGCGCAGGTTGCCCCGTCAGCCCGGTGAGATGCCCGGCCTTTTCCCACCCTGCCATCGCCGTTTCGAAATTCTTGGCGCGCGCCATGGCGACAAGGTCGGGCCGGGCGGCGCGCATTGCGCTGGTTTCAATGTCGCCTGCGTGCAGGTCATAGGCGAGTTCGGCGGCATCAAAACCCGTCAGATCGGCAAAGACGAACCAGCTGGTGGTTGCGCAGATCAGCCCGTGATCGATGCGCGCTGCCCGTGCTGCCACATCGAGAAGGGCAGTGTTTCCTCCATGCCCGTTGAAAAACACGAGGCGCTTGATGCCTGCCTGCGCCACGGACGCGGTAATATCGCGGATCACTGCCAGCAGTGTGTCGGCGCTGAGGGTCAGGGTGCCGGCATGGCGAGCATGTTCGTCGCTTTTGGTGATGCTAAGCGTGGGCAGTTGTAGCGCAGTTGCTTTGGTTTGGACGCGGGCAAGCACAGCCTCGGTCAGCGTGGTATCGACGCAAAAGGGCAAGTGTGGCCCGTGT
>JBCCBC010000104.1:0-9355 GCA_039814435.1 Pseudomonadota bacterium | reverse complement strand
GCGAGTTCGGGCGCGGGTTGTGCGAGCTTCTTGCCAAGCCGTATCTACAAGCCCCGATAGGGGTCGAGAGTACCACCAAATTCCTGCGCGCACTGGGGGATTTGGTGGGCCTCGACCCCGAACCTTTTATCGAGACCGAGAAACACTCGACTCTCAAACCTGTGTGGGACCTGTGGCGGTCCGTTACGCAGGATTTCTTTGCTACCGCGTCCTTTGCTGTTGTTGCAAACGAGACCTACACCCGGGGCATTCGCCAGTTCCTTGAGGATGACATGGGGCTGCCCTGCGCCTTTGCCGTGGCCCGCGTGGCTGGCAAGAAGACCAACAACGAAGAGGTCCGCGCCTGGATGGGCCAGAAGCGCCCGCTTGTGGTGTTCGGGTCGATCAATGAAAAGATGTATCTGGCAGAGCTGAAGGGCGGGCCCAAATCGATTCCGGGCCCAAGCCCCGCCTTTATCCCCGCATCTTTTCCGGGCGCTGCGATCCGCCGCCATACCGGCACGCCCATGATGGGCTATGCCGGTGCCACATATCTTATCCAGGAAGTGTGCAACGGGCTGTTTGATGCCTTGTTCCACATCCTGCCTTTGGCCTCTGACATGGACAGTGCCGAGGCGACCCCGACGACCCTGCGCCGCGATTTCCCCTGGGATGCCGATGCGCAGGCCATGCTTGACAAGATTGTCGAGCAACACCCCATCCTGACCCGGATATCCGCGGCAAAAACCCTGCGCGATGCGGCTGAGCAAGCAGCCCTCGCAAGTGGTGCGGACCGGGTTGTGATCGAGACTGTACGCGCCCTCGATCCTGCTTTGGCAGGATCGTCAGAGACTGTTTCCGAGGGAGGAACATAAATGACTGACATGACGTCCAATATGGCCACTGAAGCGCCAAAGAAACGCAGCGCGGAAAAGACCGAGTTCATGGTCTATTTCGCCATCATCTTTGTGGCGACATTGCCGCTGGCCTGCCTGACCTGGGCCCTGGCTGCGATCAAGTCCCGGTCATTTACGGACAAGGGTCCGATGGCCCGTGCCTGGACTCAGGCCCGGATCATCACCCCGATGATCTTTAACGCGTGATCCCACGCGACCCAAATACCGAATTTCTCAGCTTGTGTGCGCCTGCTGAGAGACGAGACTGGACATCTGGCAACAGGTGGACAGAGCCCGGAGGGGGTGACCCCGATGGACCCGGCCGCGGGGTGCGCGGCATCAGCAAGATATTCCGGAGGAATACTTATGGCTGAAAACCTGTCTTTCACAGGTCTCACAGACGAGCAGGCGCAAGAGCTGCACGCTGTCTATATGAGCGGGCTCTGGCTTTTCACAGCCGTTGCCGTTGTCGCTCACTTGGCAGTGTTCATCTGGCGTCCGTGGTTCTGAGGAGGGATTAGCAAATGGCAAAGTTCTACAAGATCTGGCTCATCTTTGATCCCCGTCGTGTGTTTGTCGCACAAGGCGTTTTCCTGTTCCTGCTGGCAGCGATGATTCACCTCGTCCTGCTGAGCACGGACCACTTCAACTGGTTCGAGCTGGCCGCGCAAAGCGCCCAGTAAGACCGCCTGAAGCGGACAAGATAGTTGCGGGCGGGGCGAACAGTGCGCCCTCGCCTGCCCGCAACAAACCTAACGATATAAAGACGGTCGTCGCCCTATGGTGGGTGTCACCGCGAACTGCGGAGTTTGAGAGATGGCCTTGCTATCCTTCGAGAGAAAGTATCGCGTCCGAGGCGGGACGCTGATCGGCGGTGATCTGTTCGACTTTTGGGTCGGCCCGTTTTACGTGGGCTTTTTCGGGGTCACGACTGCCTTCTTCAGCCTTTTGGGCACTGTCCTTATTTTCTGGGGGGCCTCGCAACAGGGCACCTTTAATCCGTGGCTGATCAACATTGCGCCGCCTGACCTGAGCTATGGTCTGGGCATGGCCCCGCTGCTCGAAGGCGGCCTTTGGCAGATCATCACCTTCTGCGCCACCGGCGCGTTCATAAGCTGGGCGCTGCGCGAGGTCGAGATTTGCCGCAAGCTGGGCATGGGATACCACGTTCCCATCGGCTTCAGCTTTGCCATTCTGGCCTATGTCACCCTGGTCATTTTCCGCCCCCTTTTGATGGGCGCGTGGGGGCATGGATTTCCGTACGGGATTTTCAGCCACCTCGACTGGGTCAGCAACACCGGCTACGCCTACCTGCATTTCCACTACAACCCGGCGCACATGCTGGCGGTCACGTTGTTCTTTACCACGACGATCGCGCTGGCGCTGCATGGTGGCCTGATCCTGTCGGCAGCCAACCCTGAAAAGGGCGAGCTGGCCAAGACACCGGATCACGAGGACGCCTTTTTCCGCGACTACATCGGCTATTCCGTCGGCACGCTGGGCATCCACCGTGTGGGCTGGTTGCTGGCGATCAACGCGGTGTTCTTCAGCGCGGTCTGCATCATCATCTCTGGTCCCGTCTGGACGGCCGGCTGGCCCGAGTGGTGGAACTGGTGGCTGAACATGCCGATCTGGGGCGCTGATCCGTTGCCTGTCTATCAATCCGGTTTTGGGGGCTGATATCATGATGATTGAGTATCAAAACATCTTTGCGCAGGTGCAGGTCCAGGGCAACCCGGACTGGGGCATGGACGACAGCGGCGAGATGATGGCCGACCGGGCTGGCAAACCGCGCTTTTCCACGCTGTTCGGTCTGCTGGGCAATGCGCAGCTGGGGCCGATCAACATCAGCTCTTACGGCGTGATTTCCTGTGTCTGTTTCATGATCTGGTTCAACATCGTCGGCTTTTCGATGCTGGCGCAGGTTGGCTGGTCGGTGCCCGAGTTCCTGCGGCAACTGTTCTGGCTGGCGCTTGAGCCTCCGGGCCCGGAATACGGGTTGAGCATGCCACCCCTGAACGATGGTGGCGCGTTTATCATCGCCGGCATGTTCTTTCTTGTTGGCTGTGTCACCTGGTGGCTGCGCACCTATCAACTCGCGCGCGAGCACAAGATGGGCAAACACCTGGCCTGGGCCTTTGCCGCCCTGTTGTGGCTGATCCTGGTGCTTGGCCTGATCCGCCCGGTTCTGATGGGATCCTGGAGCGAGGCGGTGCCCTACGGTATCTTTGCGCACCTGGACTGGACCACCGCGTTTTCGATCCGCTACGGGAACCTCTATTACAACCCGTTCCACTGTCTGAGCATCGTGTTCCTTTATGGCTCTGTCCTGCTGTTCTGTATGCATGGCGGCACCATTCTGGCCGTGACCCGCTATGGCGGCGACCGCGAGCTGGAGCAGATCTATGACCGTGGCACGGCGACCGAGCGTGCCGCCCTGTTCTGGCGCTGGACCATGGGGTTCAACGCCACGATGGAGGGTATTCACCGCTGGGCCTGGTGGTTCGCCGTGCTTACCCCGATCACGGGTGGTATCGGCATCCTGCTGACCGGCACGGTTGTCGACAACTGGTTCATCTGGGCGCAAGAGCACAACTTTGCGCCGATGTATGACGGGTCATATGGCTACGAAGACTACGGCAGCTACGACGCCTTCATTGGGAAGGAGAACTGATATGTTTCCCAAGTGGTTTGATAAGTGGAACGCAGATAACCCCACCAACATCTTTGGCCCTGCCATTGCGGTGGGTGTGGTTGGCGGCGCCATCTTTGCCGCGGCCCTGATCGTGACCTGGGGCAACCCGGCGCAGACGGAAAGCATGCAGACCGGCCCGCGCGGCACGGGCATGTCGGTGCCTGAATACAACATCGCCCGTCTGAAACCCGATCCCACGATCGAAGAGTACTACACCGAAGAGCCCTATGTTCCCGAAGGCGGCGAAGAGCTGGCCAAGGACATTTACGAGAATGTTCAGGTGTTGGGTGAGTTGACCGACGACAACTTTAACCGGTTGATGTTGGCCATGACCCAGTGGGTCAGTCCCGAAGAGGGCTGTGCCTATTGCCACGGTGAGGGCGATATCTCGGAATACGGGTCGGATGATCTGTACACCAAGGTTGTCAGCCGTCGCATGATCCAGATGACCCAGAACATCAACGAGAACTGGGATGGTCACGTCAATGCGGTCGCCGAGGTGGGGGTCAACTGTTACACCTGCCACCGCGGTCAGAACGTGCCCAGCGACATCTGGTTCAACGTCACCCCGGTCAACCAGAACGTCGAAGGCTGGTCCGCGGTCCAGAACCGCGCCACCACGATGAGCGGCTCGACCTCGTTGCCGTCCTCTGCGCTTGAAGTCTATCTGACCGACTACGACAGCTATGTGAATGTCCACGATCTGGACAGCCGCGTGGCCGGCGTCCCCGGCCTGACCGAAGATGTGGCCAGCATCCAGAAGACCGAGATGACGTTCAGCCTGATGAACTATTTCGCCAACTCGCTGGGTGTGAACTGTGTGTTCTGCCACAACAGCCGCGCGTTTTACGATGCAGCCCAGTACACGCCGCAGTGGGGCATTGCCCAGCTGGGCCGTCAGATGGTGATCGAGATGAACGCGGAGTACCTGATCCCGCTGGAGGGCACCTATCCCCCCGAGCGTCTGGGCCCGATCTATGCCGATGCGCCCAAAGCGGGTTGCCGGACCTGTCACAAGGGCTATCAGCGCCCGCTGCAGGGTATGAACGTGTCGCATGACTGGCCCGAGTTGGCCACAAGCGACGCCCCGGTCTACGAGTGATCTGTTGGGCGGACGACACGTCCGCCTTACGGGAATGATGGCTGGCGTTTGATCCGTAAGGCGGAGGTGTCCTCCGCCCCGCTCAGGCCCCCGCCACGCCAAGAAGAGATACTGTCGGGGCGATCCGTTGCCCTGCAGTGCCAGGTTCGGACCATCGGCTTCCTTGGTCCGGGCGCGGGGTCATATGATCCCGGTTCCCTTCCTGTTGGCTACAGGAACCTGGCGCCGTGCTTGTTCAATCCGGCACGGCGCCTTTTTGCCTCAAGACATCCGCGGGCAAGGCGGTGGGGCAGCAAGACAAAAAAGGATGTGCGCCCCATGAGCCAGATAACCAAGACCCCAATGCTGGACCGCGTTGCCGGCCCTGCCGACCTCAAGACCCTGTCAGACCGCGCGTTGTCCCAGCTCGCAAACGAGTTGCGTGTCGATGTGATCGAGGCTGTCAGCAAGACGGGCGGCCATCTGGGCTCCTCCCTTGGCGTGGTCGAGTTGACCGTTGGCATCCACGCGGTGTTCGACACCCCCCGCGACAAGCTGATCTGGGATGTGGGCCACCAGTGTTATCCCCACAAGATCCTGACGGGTCGCCGCAGTCGCATGGGCACCTTGCGCCAAAAGGACGGCCTGAGTGGGTTCACCAAGCGCGCCGAGAGCGATTTTGACCCCTTTGGTGCGGCGCATTCCTCGACCTCCATTTCCGCCGCCCTGGGCTTTACTGTGGGCCGTGATATGGGCATGCCCACCGGTGATGCCGTCGCTGTCATCGGCGACGGGTCGATCAGTGCGGGCATGGCCTATGAGGCGCTCAACAATGCGGGCCACGAGGGCCGTCGCCTGTTCGTGATCCTGAACGACAACGAGATGTCTATCGCCCCGCCCACAGGCGCGATGAGCACCTATCTGTCCAACCTCAGCCGCAACTCCCCCTTTGCCCCCTTGCAGGCGATTGCCGAAGGGATGGAAAGCGCGCTGCCCAAGCCGGTGCGTGACGGCGCGCGGCGCGCCCGCGAGATGGTCACCGGTGTCGAAAGCAAGGGCACGTTTTTCGAAGAGTTGGGATTTGACTACATTGGTCCCATTGACGGGCACGACATGGATCAGGTCCTGTCGGTCTTGCGCGGCGCCCGGGCGCGGGCAACCGGCCCGGTTCTGATTCACGCCTGCACGGTCAAGGGCAAGGGCTATGCCCCCGCCGAGGGGTCCGCTGACAAGTACCACGGTGTGTCCAAGTTTGACGTGGAAACCGGCGCGCAGTCCAAAGGCAAAAGCAACGCGCCCTCCTACACCTCTGTCTTTGGCACAACGCTGGCCGATCTGGCGGCCGAGGATCCCACAATCGTGGCCGTCACAGCGGCAATGCCGGGCGGCACCGGGGTCGACAAAATGGCTGACCGGTTCCCGGGCCGTGTCTTTGACGTTGGCATCGCAGAACAGCACGGCGTGACCTTTGCCGCCGGGATGGCCGCCAGCGGGCTCAAGCCGTTCTGCGCGATCTATTCGACCTTCCTGCAACGGGGCTATGATCAGGTGGTGCATGATGTGGCCCTGCAAGGGCTGCCCGTGCGCTTTGCCATTGACCGGGCCGGGTTGGTGGGGGCCGATGGGGCCACGCATGCAGGATCCTTTGACATCGGATACCTGGCGGCACTGCCCGGAATGGTCGTGATGGCGGCCTCGGACGAGGCAGAATTGATGCATATGGTCACCACGGCTGCGGCCCATGACAGCGGCCCCATCGCGTTCCGCTATCCGCGGGGCAACGGGCGCGGGGTCGAGATGCCGCAAAAAGGGGACGTGCTCGAGATCGGCAAGGGGCGGATGATCCAGTCAGGATCCGACGTCGCGCTGCTGTCACTTGGCACCCATCTGGATGAATGCGAACGCGCCGCCGCCCTGCTCGAAGCGGAGGGGCTGTCGGTCAGTATCGCCGATGCGCGCTTTGCCAAACCGTTGGATATGGAGATGATCCGCGATCTTGCCGCGCGGCACGGCGTTCTCGTCACGGTCGAACAAGGGGCGATGGGCGGTTTTGGCGCGATGGTCCTGCAAGCCATGGCCAGCGAAGGGCTGCTGGATCACGGGCTAAAATTGCGCACGATGCACCTGCCGGACCGGTTCATCGATCAGGCGGGCCCGGACGAGATGTATGCCGACGCCGGGCTTAATGCAGATGGGATTGTGGAGACGGTCAAAGCCGCACTTGGCCAGACGCAAAGCAACGTGGTCAAGATATCACGAGACGGCTGATGCCGGGTCTCTGTTCATGAAAAACCCGGCCCACAGGCAAAACCAGAAGGGTCTGAAAAGGCCCTTCTGAATAAAATCGTGTCGCGCGTCAGCGCGTCCTTTAGGTCGGGATGCGGGCGCGGGCGACGCTGGCTTGGGCGGGCAGGCCGGAGCGGTCATAAACCTCGGCCAGCATCGTGTTCAGGGGCACACCGTCCGGGTCATAGCTGCGCCGCATCTCAAGCACCTGCTGAGCCTGAGAGATCCGCCCGGCCTGCATCAGCGCATCCAGGTGGATCTGCTCAAACACGTCGCGTTGCGCGTGGCTGCCGCCGCCTTCGGCAAGGCGGGGCAGAGCCTTGCCCAGAAACCGGATGCAATCGTCGAAATCACCTGCGGCATGGGCCGCAATGCCATGCGCCGCCCACAGGGCCACATCGCGCCACACCGCGCAATCATGCTGGGTCTCATCCTCTGCGCGCGCCTCAATCGCCTTGAGCAGCGTCTCGGCCTCGGCCCGGCCAGTGCGCCCGAGTGCATAGAGATATTGCAGCGTCAGGAACGGGCTGGTGGTGTCGGCTCCGCGCTTGGCCACGTGGTCGGCCACATCGCCCCAACGATCCGCCACATCGATGCCTGCAAATTCCATCCGCGCCAGCAGCGACACCGCGCCAACCTGATCCTGGGAATAGTCTTTGGACAGGCCCCAGACATGGGTGTCATAGGCGGCCAACAGATCCTCGACCCGCCCGGCCGAGATGTAAAACAGCGCCAGATGCCACCAATTGTGGCTGTGCATGAAGCTGTTCAGATCCGTCCAGTGATGCGCAACCGATTCCAGAAATGCAGTGCCCTCGGCCACCTGCCCGCGCGTCAGGTAGATATGCGCCAGGGCGTGATGCGCCCACGGCTCGCTTGGATCCAGATCAAGCGCGTGGCGCGCTGCCCCTTCGGCGTCCTCCAGCAAATGGCATTCCTCAAACCCGAACGCGAGCATGCCGTGGGCATAGGCAATATCCGCCGCGCCGGTTTGCGCCTTTTGCGCGACGCGCAGCATCGCCGGAAAGTCCCCGATGTTGAACGTGTGGTACTGCCCCAGTTTCAGCATCACCATATCGCGCGGATAGGCGGCGACTGTGGCCTCGCACAGCTCAATCAGTTTTGGAATTTTACCGGCGACAAACAGGCGCGCCGCCTCGACTGCCGCCGCTTCGCGCGCGGTGAGGCCGGTGGTCGCTTGTGCGTTTTTCAGAAAGGGGGCTGCAAGTTTTGGCGCAATCGGCGCTTCGAGCAGCATGTACAGGATCGCCGCATAGGCATTGGCCAGCCCATTGGTGGGATCGCTCTTGGCGGCTTTCAGGATGTTGGCTGCCTTGGGCTGAAAGGCGATGAACCCGTGTACGAAATCATCGATGCCTTGCCGGGTGGCATCGGAGGTGCAGGTGATGGGCAGGCCGAACAGGTCGTGCATGTCGCTTTCCTCAGATCGGGTGTTTGGCGGCGTAGGCCCGCAGCAGTTCGGCCACGTTTTCGGGTGCATCCCAGTGGATGGAGTGCCCGGCCCCTTCGATGATGTGGTGGGGCAGGTGGCTGAGCACTGCCAGAATGTGGTCTGGCGGCACGATCAGATCCAGCGCCCCGATCAGCACTTGGGTCGGACAGGTCGGGCGGGCCAGCGCCGTGCCGTCAAACCCGCGCAGCGCCGCCAATTGGTGTTCCATCGCGTCCGCCGTCTGGCCGTGCGGATAGGCAAGGCTGTCGGCCACCGCCTGATCGACTGCGCCAGGGTCGTGATAGACCCGCGGGTTGAACAGCCAGGGAAACAGCAGCCGCAGCCATGTGCCCGCCGGTGCATCGCTGCGCCGCACCGCGATCAGGCTGGCAAAAAGCGCCGTGTTGCGCGGCAGGCGCACCGGCGCAGATGCGGCCACGTGGGTCGAGGCGAGCCTGTCCGGCACTTCTTGGGCCATGTGCAGCGCGATGATCCCACCCATGGAGTGCCCGATCACGTGATAGCGGTCGTGGCCCAGGTGATCCATCAGCGCCAATCCGTCCCTGCACATCAAATCGATGGACACAGGCGCGTCCCAGGGCGCGGTCTGCCCGGTTGTGCGATTGTCCGGCATGACGCAGGTAAAGTGATCCTGCAGCAGCGGCACAAGCGGCGTCCAACTGGCGTGATCCGACATGAAGCCTGCCAGCATCAAAAGCGGCGGTCCGCTGCCTGTGACCTTGTAGTGCAAGGTGACATCGCCGCGTTCAAGGTTGGGCATTGAGGCATCCCCATGTTGGCAAAAGATCGCCCGGCGCTGGTGTGGCCGCGTGGACCCCGCGCGCGATTGCCCGGCTGAGGCACAGGGCGCCCGCGTGCCCGATCAGCCCCAGGTCACCTGGCGTGGCAAGAGGTGTTTGGGAGGTCGAAACGCTGAACACCAGATCCCCGTCGCCGGGGCTGTG
>JBCCBC010000190.1:0-5782 GCA_039814435.1 Pseudomonadota bacterium | reverse complement strand
TCTGCGCCTGGCCCGCTATGAACCGGGGCGCATCGAATTTGTGCCAACCGAAAATGCACCCCGCGACCTGGCCCAACGTTTGGGGCAACGGCTGCAACTGTGGACAGGCAATCGCTGGGCTGTGACCATCGTGTCTGAGGGCGGCGCAAAAACCATCGACGAAGTGCGCAATGCCGAACACTACGCACGCGAGGCGGAGGCCAAATCGCATCCCATGGTGCAGGCCGTGCTCGCCCAATTCCCCAAGGCGAAAATCACGGCCATCCGCACGGCTGCGGACATCGCACAAGAAGCCCACATAGAAGCCTTGCCAGAAGTGGATGACGAATGGGATCCGTTCGAGGAGGACTGACGTTCACCCTTGTACCCGGCGCGGCTTGGGCGGACGTGTGCGACAAGGAACGCCCCCTTTGGGACGGAGCACCCGTATCGGCCGTCGGCGAAGCGATTGGATTGTTCACAACGCCGGCTGGCGTGTTCCTGATCGCTGCGACGGCCCTAGCATTGGCTTTGCGCAGTCAGTGGGGCGGGTTGGTGGCTGTGTTGCTGTGGACCGGATTCATAACCTTTGTCACCATGGCTGACCCCGGCGGCCTCCGTTCAGATGCCATGATCGAAGGGTGCATCGGATCACCGACCTTGTTCATCGCGGCAGTGGCTGCAATATGTGTGGGGACAGTTTTGTACACCATGCCGCGGCAACGCGGCGACTGATATTCGGAGACAGCACAGATGCTAAAAGGACTTGGCGGGCTCGGCGATATGGCCGGGATGATGAAAAAAGCGCAGGAAATGCAGACCAAGATGGCGGAAATGCAGGACGAACTGCACTCTGTCATGGTGACCGGCGAGTCCGGGGCCGGGTTGGTCAAGGCGACGGCCACCGCCAAGGGCGAGTTAACGGCGCTGGACATCGACCCATCGATCTTTAACGGCGACGACAAGGAAGTGGTCGAAGATCTGATCCTCGCTGCCATTAAGGACGCGCAAGCCAAAGCGTCAGAACGCGCCCAAGACGAGATGAGCAAACTGACCGAAGGACTGGGCTTACCCGCGGGCATGAAACTGCCTTTTTGACGCCAAACCATCTCGAATGATCACCTTGCGGTATCACGCACTTTGGTTGCGTTAGGTCCGCCGGGTGATGCGCAATATGGGAGAGGGTACGAACCGATCAAGCAAAGGCTTGGACATGGGTTCAGTCACCTCTTCTGTATCATGTCGCGCCGGCCACCTGCGGCGCAACGCTATGACAAAGCACAGAAATACCGCGTAGATCGTGAACGCGACACTCAATCGTGTCAGTCCTTCGCGAAACGTAAGCGGTGTGCCCGTACCGACACCGACGCGCCGTGCCCCGTGCTCAGCCCCTTGCGCCTCTGATCCGCCTGCCGCGGCCTGTTCGCCTTGCGCGCAGTCTTTTTGCACCGCTTCGCGCAACCGGACAGACGCCGCCGTCAGGTGTGCGCCAAGCTCTACCCCCTTGCCATCTGCCAGTGCCGTGGCGCCCGCCAGAACGGTATCCACGGCGCGCAGGTTGGCGCGGCTGAGATCGCTCGCCAAGGTCGCACTCAGGCTCGCGGGATCCACACCAGCAAGCGTGCGACGTAAACGTGCCCTGTGGTGGATTGCCACCTGCCCGCCCGTATCGCGCACGTCAATCAGTGTCGCCGTTACTGTTTGTATCGCCGCCGGATAGACGCATGCCCATGTAACCCCCGGCAGCCAGAGTGCTGCCAAGAGAACCTGCAATCCAAATCTGATCTGCCCCATACCAACCCGCGTTGCCATTACCTGTTGCGCGACCCTAGGCCCGGTGGGTTGAAATGTGGTGAACACCCTTCCTGTTGTTCCAAAACCGCAATAGATTGTGCCAACATGAGCAGTACACGCGATATCGATGCCTTGATTGAGATGATGGCCAAGCTTCCAGGGCTTGGCCCACGCTCGGCACGCAGGGCCGTATTGCATCTGATCCGCAAGCGCGCATTGCTGCTGACCCCGCTGGCGGATGTGATGCAGACCGTGGCCGTGACAGCCCGCGAATGCATGAACTGCGGCAATGTCGGCACAACGGACATCTGCGACATTTGCACATCCGAGAAACGCGGGAATGGTGAGTTGTGCGTGGTCGAGGATGTGGCAGATCTGTGGGCAATGGAACGGTCTGGCGTGTTTAAGGGTCGCTATCACGTTCTGGGGGGCACACTCTCGGCTTTAGATGCCATTGGCCCGGACGAATTGCGCATTCCGCGTCTGATTGACCGGGTCGCCACGGAAGAGATCAGCGAAGTGATCCTAGCCCTGAACGCGACCATCGATGGACAGACCACTGCGCACTACATCGCTGACCAATTGGACGGTCAGGTCACACTGACCTCCTTGGCCCAAGGGGTGCCGATCGGGGGCGAGTTGGACTACCTTGACGACGGTACAATCACCGCCGCCCTGCGGGCCCGCAAAGCGATCTAAGACGGCTGGCTGGACAGCGCGGCTTCAAATCCGTTTAACGTGGCGGCGATCCCGGCATCGGTCACATCCTTGTGGACCACCAACCGCATGGTGCCGGTTGCGCCGGTCATTTTAATCCCGTGCTCACCCATTTGACGGGTGATATCCGCAGTTATCCCACCCGGTGGCGTGAAAAAGATCATGTTCGTGGCGTGATCAACATCCCCGAACGCGCGCAACCCGTCGGCGAGTGTGGTGGCACGCGCGTGATCCTCGGCCAGCCGTGTCACATTGTGTTCCAACGCGTAAAGGCCCGCAGCCGCCAACACACCGGCTTGCCGTGTTCCACCACCCAGCATCTTGCGCCACCGCCGTGCCCGGTCGATCAGATCACGCGGCCCAACAAGGACAGAGCCAACCGGCGCGCCCAACCCTTTGGACAGGCAGATGGACACGCTGTCGAACAAATCCGCCATCGCGCTATCCCCACAGTTCAGGGCTGCCACAGCGTTGAAATAGCGGGCGCCGTCTAGGTGGGTCGCCAGACCCGACGCTTGGGCCGCATCCACTGCGTCTTGCAGGCGCGTGATCGCAATCGCCTTGCCGTTATGAGTGTTTTCAAGGCCGAGCAAACGCGTCATGGGCATGTGCGCATCGTCCGGTTTGATCGCGTTCTGCACAGCGTCTGCATCAAGCGCGCCATCGGCGGCCAAGGTCAAGGGATCAAAGGCGATGCCGCCCAGCACGGACGCGCCCATCGCCTCGTATTTATGAATGTGATAACCGCGGCCGGTAATGATCTCTTCGCCCCTGGCACAATGCGCGAGCATACCAACAAAGTTGCTTTGGGTGCCTGAACTCAGGAACAACCCAGCCTCTTTCCCCAGACGTTCGGCCAACGTGAATTCGAGCCGGGTGACCGTCGGATCATCGCCAAAGACGTCATCTCCGACCTCTGCCTCTGCCATTGCAGCGCGCATCCCTGGATCCGGCTGGGTGACCGTATCACTGCGCAAATCCGCGATCACAGGACCATCGGGGACGTCTTGAATGGTTGCGTATTGGTTCATCACGGACCTCGAAAATGAAAATAGGCGCGCCCATATCCTAGGCGCGCCCCTCAGGCAGTTACAAGGTGGAACCGATCAGGGTTGTTCGTCTTCGTCTCCGCCGCCCTTGGGCAGGTTGAACAGGCTGTCGGCATCAACCAGTGTAGATGTATCATCCTCGTCCTCATCATCCGCTGACAACGAAAATGTCTCGAGACCTTCGATGGCCGTCGGGATCTTGGGTTCAGCTTCCATGCCCAGGGATTGCTCGGTGCTGACCAGCTTGCGGCGCTCATCATCCGACATGACAGCGCCTTCGGCGGCCTTTTTCGCGGCGGCCTTTTGCACGGCGGCGTCCAGCTCGGACTGTTTGGTCAGACCCAGCGCCACGGGATCCACGGGCTGAATGTTGGAAATGTTCCAATGCGAACGATCCCGGATGGACTGAATTGTCGGCTTGGTTGTCCCAACCAGTTTTGAGATCTGGCCATCGGTCAGTTCAGGGTGGAATTTCACCAGCCAGTAGATCGCGGCAGGACGGTCCTGACGCTTGGACAAGGGCGTATAGCGCGGGCCGCGACGCTTTTCCTCGCCCACAGCGGCGGAGTAGAACTTCAGCGACAACTTGTGCAGCGGGTTCTTTTCAGCCGCGTCAATCTCGTCCTGCGTCAGCTGGTTGTTGGCAATCGGATCAAAGCCTTTGACACCCGCAGCCACATCGCCGTCCGCAATGCCCTGAACCTCAAGTTCATGCATCTCAACAAAGTCAGCAATCTGTTTAAAGCTGAGGGTCGTGTTGTCCACCAGCCAGACGGCGGTGGCCTTGGCCATGATCGGTTTTGCCATTGTCATGCTCCTTCGCGCATATCTGTCCCGTCGCCTGAAATCGGCGGCCTTGGCATCCAAGGCGGGTTTCCGTTGTGGGGGAACTTGGGCGGGATATAAGGGGCGCAAGCGGAAAAGGAAAGCCTTATGCGGTTTGTGTTGATCTGGATGATGATGGCTTTGCCCGTCTGGGCTGAGGGCGAGACGTCAGGTGAATTTGACTATTACGTGCTCAGCCTAAGCTGGTCGCCCAATTGGTGCGCTTACGAGGGGGACGCGCGCGACTCCGATCAGTGCGATGCACGCCATGATCACGGCTGGATCATGCATGGGCTGTGGCCCCAGTTTCACCGTGGATTTCCGTCCTATTGCAACACGTTCAAACGCGCACCCTCGCGTGGCATGACAGCAGATATGGCAGATATCATGGGCACATCCGGTTTGGCCTGGCACCAATGGAAAAAGCATGGCGTTTGTACCGGGCTGTCAGCCGCCGCCTACTATGCGCTGTCGCGCGAGGCATATGGACGCGTTGTGCGCCCGCCCGTGTTTCGCAAACTGGACCGCGACGTGCGCCTACCCGCCGCCGTCGTCGAAGAGGCATTCCTGAAAACCAACCCAGATATGGAACCGGACGGAATCACCATCACATGCCGCCAAGGGTACATCCAGGAAGCCCGCATTTGCCTGTCCCGCGCCCTTGATCCCGTGCCCTGTGGTCAGGACGTCGTGCGCGACTGCACGGCAAGCGACGCCCTGTTCACGCCGATCCGCTAAAGTTCGATCACGGTTGAGCCCGTCGTCTGGCGCGCTTCAAGTGCCCGATGCGCATCTGCGACATCGTCCAGTTTGAACCGCTGATCGATGCGCAAGGTGACATCGCCGGTGGTAACCTTGGAAAACAGCCGCTCAGCCATAGCGCGCAGGGTGTCGGGCTGGCTGATATGGGTGAACAAAGTCGGTCGGGTGACTTTGAGCGATCCTTTTTGTCCCAGACTGCCGATATTCAACGGCGGCACCGGACCAGAGGCATTGCCAAACGACATCAACATTCCCAACGGCTTGAGGCAATCGAGCGAGCCGTCAAACGTGTCCTTGCCCACGCCGTCCATCACGGCGTCAACGCCCACCCCATCCGTGAGCGCACGGACCTGCGAAACAAAATCGCCAGCCTTGTAGTCGATGCAATGGGCTGCACCGTGATCCAGCGCCAGAGCGCACTTTTCCGCACCACCGGCCGTCCCGATCAAGGTAATTCCTTCGGATTTGGCCCACTGGCAAGCAATCAGGCCAACACCCCCCGCCGCCGCCTGAAACAACACCGTATCACCCACAGCTAAAGGTGTTGTGCGGTGAAACAGATATTCGGTCGTCAACCCTTTCAACATCATGGCCGCAG
The DNA here is from genome assembly GCA_039814435.1 of Pseudomonadota bacterium. GTDB lineage: Bacteria > Pseudomonadota > Alphaproteobacteria > Rhodobacterales > Rhodobacteraceae > Tateyamaria. The sequence continues at coordinate 58 of JBCCBC010000190.1, read as the reverse complement.
CCACGTCAAAGGGCACCGCATCAGGCAACTTGACCACCTGCGCGGCGGGCATGACGCG
>JBCCBC010000094.1:0-10003 GCA_039814435.1 Pseudomonadota bacterium | reverse complement strand
TGCTGTTTCAGGTCGGCATTGCTGCGGTGAAACCCATCCATGGGCAAGACGCACGACCCCGCAATCTGTTGGTTCAGGTCGTAGGCCAGCGTGGATTTGCCACTGGCGGGTGCCCCTGCAATTGCGATGATGCGCCGCCCGTTTTGCACGGGCACGCGCAGGATTGCCGCCGCAATGTCGGGCAGCGGGATCAAGCAGGCACAGCCTCGGCCGGGGCGTCCTTGGCCCCGGTCATAAAGGCGACGGCGTCGGACATGGAATAGTCTTTGGGGTTGATCACACAGAGCCGTTTGCCCAGTCGGTGGACGTGAATGCGGTCTGCGACCTCGAACACGTGGGGCATATTGTGGCTGATCAGGATGATCGGGATGCCGCGTGCGCGCACGTCCTGGATCAGTTCCAGCACTTTGCGCGATTCCTTGACGCCGAGCGCGGCGGTGGGTTCGTCCAGAATGATCACCTTGGATCCAAAGGCTGCCGCCCGCGCCACTGCGACCCCCTGGCGTTGCCCGCCCGAGAGCGTTTCGACCGCCTGATTGATGTTCTGGATCGTCATCAGCCCCAGTTCGCTGAGTTTGTCGCGTGCGAATTTTTCCATGGCCGGTCGGTCCAGCTGGCGCATCCATGTCCCCATGAACCCGGATTTGCGCAGCTCGCGCCCCATGAACATGTTGTCGGCAATCGACAGCGCGGGTGACATGGCCAGCGTTTGATAGACCGTTTCGATCCCGTGCTCGCGCGCCTGAATGGGGGTGGAGAACTGCACCTTTTTGCCCTCCAGCCAGACCTCGCCCGCGTCGGGGACGACGGCCCCCGATACGGCCTTGATCAGCGTCGATTTTCCGGCCCCGTTGTCCCCGATCACGGCCAGGATTTCCCCCGGGTAGAGGTCAAAGTCGCAGTGATCGAGGGCTGTCACCTTGCCGTAGCGTTTCACCAGTTGGCGCCCTTTGAGGATGGGTTGGGTCATGCTGATACCTTTCTGATCCACTGGTCCACAGCGACGGCGGCGATGATCAGCAGCCCGATCAGCAGGAACGTCCACTGTGCGTCTGCCCCCAGCAGCCGCAGCCCAAGCGTGAACACCCCCACGATCAGCGCCCCAAAGAGCGAGCCGAGGATCGAGCCCCGCCCCCCAAAGAGCGAGATGCCCCCGATCACCACGGCGGTGATGCTTTCGATATTTGCCAGTTGCCCCGAGGTCGGAGAGATCGACCCGATCCGCCCGATCATCGCCCAGCCCGCAAAGGCGCAGATGATCCCCGACAGCACGTAGACGGACACCAGCGTGCCCTTGACGTTGACCCCGGACAGCTCTGCCGCCTCTGGGTCGTCCCCGACCGCGTAGACATGCCGCCCCCAAGCCGTGTGTTTCAGCGCGTAGGTCAGCACCGCCATCAGCACCAGCATGAAGATCACCCCCAGTGTCAGCGTGGCCCCGCCGATCTGGAATTTGGTGCCAAAGACCTGAAGCAGGCCCGCCTGTTCTTCGATGTCCTGGCTGCGGATTGTCTGGTTCGCAGAATAGAGAAAGTTGGAGGCCAGCACGATTTGCCACATCCCCAGCGTCACGATGAAGGGGGGCAGTTTCATATGTGCCACAAGCCAGCCGTTGATCGCCCCGCAGAGTGCGCCGACCCCGAGCCCGCAGGCGATGGCCAGTTCCACGGGCAGCCCGTAGCGAAACACGAATTGCCCCATCACAACCGAGGACAGCACCATGATCGCCCCCACGCTGAGGTCGATGCCCGCGGTCAGGATCACCAGGCTTTGGGCGGCGGCCACGATACCGACGATCTGCACCTGTTGCAGGATCAGCGTCATCGCAAAGGGCGAAAAGAACCGTTGCCCGATCAGCATCCCGAACACGATCACCGACGAGATCAGCACGATCAGCGGCACCAGTGCGGGATTGACGTGCAGGGCGTGCTGGATCTTGCCGATGATCCCTTTGTTCACGTCTTCGAATTCGGCCACCGTTTCCTGGTGACCCGTCGCCGCCTGTTCATAGTTGGTGGGGGGTGGTGTGTCGGCCATATGACTTCTTTCGCTTGATCACGAAACTTCGCAGGGGTGATTTGGGGGTAGGATGACATATCCCGCGCCGTTGGTCGCGGGTTCGTTTGGGGTCGGGAAGGGCGCATTTCTCCGCCCTTCCGCCACTGTTATGTCAGGTCCGCATCAGCCCCAGCAGAGCGCGAGCCCTTCTTCGGAGGAGATCGAGGGCACGCCGTCGACGGGGCTGTCTGTGACCAGTGCGACGCCTGTGTCAAAGAAGTCCTTGCCCGGCGTCAGTTCGGGTTTGATCCCTTCATCCGCCCATTTCTGGATCGCTTCGACCCCGAGTGCGGCCATCAGCAGCGGGTATTGCTGTGAGGTCGCCCCGATTGCGCCATCCGCCACGGCCTGAACGCCCGGGCAGCCGCCATCGACCGAGACCACGATTACGTCGTCGACCTTGCCAAAGTCCTTGAGCGTTTCATGCGCTCCTGCGGCTGCCGGTTCGTTGATCGTGTAGAGCACGTTCACGCCGTCATCCATTGTCAGCAGGTTTTCCATGGACTTGCGCCCGCCTTCTTCGTTGGCGTTGGTCACTTCGTTGTTGATGATGCGCGCGTCCGTTTCGTCGCCCCATTTGGCCGGGTCTGCCAGTTCAATGCCGAACCCCTGCAGGAAGCCCTGGTTGCGCAGCACGCCGACGGTGGGTTGTGAGACGTTGATGTTCATCATCCCGATCTTTGCCGCGTCGGTGTCGCCCATCTGACCGGCCGCCCACTGCCCGATCAGCTCGCCTGCGAGGAAGTTGTCGGTCGCGAAAGTCGCGTCCGCCGCGTCGATGGGTGTGAGTGGCGTATCAAGCGCGATCACCACCAGCCCTGCGTCGCGCGCCTGCTGTACGGCGGGCACAATCGAGGACGTGTCGGACGCGGTGATCAGGATCCCCTTGGCCCCGTCCAGGATGCAGGTTTCGATCGCCTGCACTTGCGTTTCGTGATCCCCGTCGATCTTGCCTGCAAAGGATTTGAGCGTCATGCCCAGTTCGGCTGCTTTGGCTTCTGCCCCTTCTTTCATCTTGACGAAGAACGGGTTCGTATCGGTTTTTGTGATCAGGCAGACGGTTGTTGAATGCCCGTCGGCCAATGCGCCGCTGGCGGCGGAAATGGCTGCAAATGCAGTTCCTACTAGCAGTTTTTTCATAGTGTCCTCCCAAGGAATCTATGCCCGTGAAAACACCGGGCTGACTTTAGGTAAGCGCGATTCGGGATGTCGGTCAATTAATAAATAAAAGTGATTTATTAATTGACAGGGCGACCCGTTGCCGCCACCGTAAGATCGGGAGAACACATCGTGCCACAGCCTGACAGTCACGTCGCGGACCCGACAGGTGCCGTAAACCAAGCCGGTTTGCGCGATCAGAACGCGCGCGTGGTGCTGTCGTTCATCCGGCGCAACGGCGCGATGCCCGGTGCCGAGATCGCCCGCCGGTCGGGCCTGTCTGCGCAGACCGTGTCCAACATCACCCGCGCGCTTGAGGCCGATAACCTGTTGCGTCGCGGAGAGGCGGTGAAGGGCAAGGTTGGCAAGCCGTCCGTCCCGGTGATGCTGAACCCAAAGGGCGTGCATGCCCTGGGTCTGAGCCTGGGGCGGCGATCATCGGAATTGATGCTCGTCGATTTTCTGGGCAACCAGATCGAGACGGTGTCGACCGCGTATTCCCACCCGACCATCGACAGCATTTTCAGCTTTCTCCAGAACGGCATGGACGTCATTTTTGCCAAGCACCCTGCGGCCCGGGCCAACACGACTGGCATCGGTGTCGCGGTGCCCGGCAAGATCTGGGACTGGCTGGAGATTGTCCACGCCCCCGAAGACGTGATGCGCAAGTGGCGGGATCTGGACATCAAGACCACGATTGCCCAGCAGACTGGCCTCGACGTTTATGTGGAGAACGACGCGACATCCGCCTGCGTGGCTGAGCAGTTGCTGGGGCAGGGCGGCGCGTTTTCCGATTTCGCCTATATCTTTATCGGGGCCTTTATCGGCGGTGGTTTGGTGTTGAATGGCAAGGTGTTTTCCGGGCGCACCGGCAATGCGGCTGCCTTTGGTCCGATGCCGGTTGCGGACGGGCGCGGCGGCACGACCGAGTTGCTGAGTGTTGCGTCCCTCCACGTGCTGGAAACCATTCTGCGCAATGACGGGCTGGATCCGCGTGACCTGCGCCGTAATCCCACGGATTGGAGTTTTTGTCAGGAGCAGGTCGATGTGTGGGTGCAGTCCACGAGCCAGCGCCTTGCCGTCGCCATCGCCTCGATCATGTCGGTTGTCGAAGTCGAGGCTGTCTTGATTGATGGTGCCATGCCCGAGGAAGTCGCGGTGCAGGTGACAGAGATGACCCGCCGCGCCTTTGACGATCTGGATATCACCCTGATTGAGCGCCCGGCCATTCATCGCGGTCAGGTGGGCCGCAATGCCCGCGCGCTCGGGGCGGCGTTGTTGCCCATTCATGCGCGGTATTTTGCACTTTAATGCAGCTTCGCCAGGCCATGTTGCGGCCCCGTTGATACCGGGGTCTGCGGGCCTCTGCCCTGTTTGGCGCGCGGTTGATCGCGTGCCTGCGTGGGCTAAGTTCGAGAAAACCTAGACAGAACGAATTTCGGTTAGTACCAATTCTTGGGGATATGGGCGTACCGGCTTTGGAAAAAGCAGCGTGTGTCTAGGTCTTATAATGCTCTGCACAAAACAAAAATAGCGGAGCGCGTCAGGGAGGACGTAATGAATAAAACATTAGGAACAGCGGTATTCTCCGCTGCAGTTACTGTTGGTGCCGGTGCGTTTGCGTTTGAATGCGCGGTCAGCGAAGCGTCGATGGAACGCCCGGGTGGATTTCCCGAGCGCGCGTTGACCATGGTTGTACCATACGGTCCCGCAGGGGGATCCGGCCAGGTTGCCGCCGCCATGGCCGAGGCCGTGACGTCGTTGACCGGCGTGGGCATCAACCGCGATCACAAGCCCGGTGGCTCCGGCACTGTTGGCATGACCGCGTTCATGGCGTCCCCGGCGGATGGCTATAACGTGCTTGAGCACATCGACGATGCGTCGTCCGCGCATGCGCTTGATTCTTCGGTGCCAAACCCGGCCGAAGACCTGATCCCGCTGGTCACAAGTCAAGTCACCTTCTCGCAGATCTATATCCGCGAAAACGAGACCCGGTTCAGCGACTGGCCGACATTTGTTGAGTGGGTCAAGGCCCAGGACGGCAAAGCCACCATCGCCAACGTGTCCAAAGAAGGGTCGATGGAGCGCGTGACGATGAAGTTCATCACCGACGCGACTGGCATGACCATTCAGCAGATCTCGTTCGACAAGGGTGCGCCGCGGTATGGTGCCCTGCTGGGTGGACAGGTCGATGCCCTGTTTGAACAGCCCGGCGACGTGCGCAACTTTTTGGATGCGGGCCAGTTCAAACCTGTCCTGACCATCTTTGATGAGCGCCCCAGTGTGTTTGCTGACACCCCGACGCACCGCGAAATGGGTATGGATTTTGACCCGCTGCTGCGCTTCCGTGGCTTTTACGTGCACAAGGATGCCCCTGCCGACCGCGTGGCGTGGCTGCAATGGGCGTTCCAGCGTGGATACTGCGAAGACAGCTATCAGGCGTTCAACGAGAGCAAGTTCATGACCGTCATCGACAGCTATCGCGACACCGAAGGCTCCAAAGAGCTGATCACCAAGTCGATCGACCAGTATCGTGACGTCTACAAGGCCATGGGCCTGGATGTGAAGTAAGTCACGCATCTTACCAAAGGCGTGGTGCCCTGCATGGGTGCCACGCTTTTTTGCATGTGGTTCAAGGGAGTGTTTATGGGACGTCTGACGCGATCTCACCTCGTCGAAGCTGTGGTTTGGGCTGGAATCGTGGTGGTCTTTTACGCCTATTCCTTTGAATTCAATCAACCTATCGAGATTTACAAGTACGGGGCCACCGCGTGGCCGCGCGTTGTGATCTTTTTGCTGTTTGTCGCGACCATCGGCAACATCTATTACCAGTACAATTACGGATCTGCGACGCAGGAGGGCCGTGTGGGTCTGTCTGACCCCGGCGATGATGGTGCGGATTTCTCGCATACCCCGACGCTGCTGCGCATGCTGGCCGTGTTGTTCACCCCGTTTGTCTTTGCCTGGCTGCTCAAGCCCGTGGGCATATACTTTGGCGCGCCGTTTTTCATTGCCGCCATCATGTGGCTGTTCGGCGAGCGCCGTTGGAAGGCCATTCTGCTGATGACAGGTGTCATCTACCTCATTTTCCTCGGGTTGTTTCTGGTCGTTCTCAACGCCCCTTTGCCCCAAGGGAACACATCGCCGTTTTATGACTTCAGCGCGTGGATCCTGAAGATGAACACCCAGCTTCAGGGGCTTTGGTAACACCATGATAGAGAATTTTCTGGCGGGCTCTGCCGCGCTGTTCGGCGACCCGTTCACCATCGGGATTTTCATTTTTGGGGTGATCGGCGGCATGCTGTTTGGTGCCATCCCCGGTGTCAGCATGCTGACCCTTGCCGCCATTCTGCTGCCTTTTACGGCGAGCCTTGAACCGGCCCAGGGTGTGATGCTGTTTGCTGTTATCTATTGCACCGGCACCTATGGTGGCGCGATCACTGCGATCCTGTTCAACATCCCCGGCTCGCCCGAGAACGCCCCCACCGCCTTTGACGGCTACCCGATGACCCAAAAAGGCGAATCCGGTCGTGCCGTGGGCGCGGCGGTGCTGTGTTCGGCCATTGGTGGCATTGCATCAGCCCTTGTGATGATGGCCGCCACCGAGCCGCTGGCCCAGTGGGCGATCCAGAACATCGGCCCGCCAGAGATCTTTGCCCTCGTCTTTTTCGGCCTCGCTGTCGCGTCCTCGGTCGGGGCGCGCACCATTTGGAAAGGCTGGATGTCGGTGCTGATCGGGCTGTTGATTGCCACCATGGGCCAGGACCCTGTGGGCGGTATCAACCGGTACAACTTTGGCCTGCCGGATCTGGCTGCAGGCATCGCTTTTGTCCCGGCGATCCTTGGCTTTTTCGCCGTGTCCGAGATTTTCGTGCAGGCCGAAAAGACCGCAGGCGGCAAGTACAAGGCCCCCAAGGTCAGCATGGCCTTCCCGTCTTTTATGGAGCTGTGGGCCCACAAGATTGCGGTCATCCGTTCGATCCTTGTCGGCTTTTTCTGCGGTATCCTGCCGGGCATTGGCGCGACGCTGGCCGCCTTTATGGGATATGGCGAGGCGGTGCGCTGGTCCAAGAACAAGGAAGAGTTTGGCAAGGGCAAGCTGGAGGGCGTGATTTCGTCCGAAACCGCCAACAACGCGGCCACGGGCGCGGCGATGATCCCGCTGCTGGCCCTTGGCCTGCCGGGCGGTGCGCTCACGGCCATGATGGTCGCGGTGTTCCAGATGCATGATCTGCAACCCGGCCCACTGGTCTTTTACACCTCGCCCGATCTGATCTGGGTCGTGTTTGCCGCGATGTTTTACGCCAACCTGTCGATCCTGATCATCGGCGTGGTCGAGACCAAGACCATTCTCAACCTGCTCAAGATCCCGTTCCAGTTTCTGGCCCCGCTGATCCTGATGCTGGCCACGATTGGTGCCTATATCAGCCGTGGTCTGGTGCTGGATGTGATGGTGATGTTCATTGCGGGTATCCTTGGTTATCTGCTGCGCCGCACCGGGTTTTCCATTCCAGGCATCGTGCTGGGCCTGATCCTAGGCAAGATCGGCGAGCAGAACTTTGCCCAGGGCATGCAGATGGTGCATTATGATCTGGGTACTTATTTCTCGCGGCCCATTTGCGCGTTGCTGATTGCGGCGGGCACGCTGACGCTGCTGAGCAGCCTCTACAAGGCCTTTGCCCCCGCCAAGAAGACTGTGTAGGTCGCAGCCAAATCGCCAATAGCCAGGAGGGTGCGTGCATGAGCGCCGAGACACTAGATGCCATTGTGGCCCGCGCCCGCGCCGCCCAAGCGCGGTTTGAGGCGGGCGGCAGCCAGGCCCGCTATGACCGCGCGGCCCAAGCCGTTGCTTGGGCGATCATGGAACCGGGCCGCAACCGCGCCCTGGCAGAGCTGGCGGTCGCCACAACCGGTCTGGGCAATGTCCCCGACAAGATCACCAAGAACCACCGCAAGACGCTGGGCCTGATGCGCGACATCGCTGGGGTGACGACCTATGGCGTGGTGTCGGATGACCCGGCCACCGGCATCACCGAAATCGCCCGCCCCAAAGGTGTGGTGGGGGCCATTGTCCCCTCTACCAACCCGGCCGCCACTCCGGCCAACAACATCATCAACGCGCTCAAATGCGGCAATGCCATCGTAGTTGCGCCCTCCCCCAAGGGGGTGGCCTGCGCCGAGCAACTGATCGCCTATGTCCACGCTGAGTTTGCCAAGATTGGTGAGGATCCCGATCTGGTCCAGATGATCCCGGCCCCCGGATCCAAGGAAAAGACCCAAAGCCTGATGGAGCAGTGCGACATGATTGTCGCCACCGGCAGTCAGAACAACGTGCACCGCGCCCAGACGGCTGGCACCCCTGCCGTGGCTGTGGGGGCGGGCAACGTCACCGTCATTGTGGATGAGACGGCCGATCTGGCGGATGCGGCCGCCAAAATCGTCGCCTCCAAGACCTTTGACAATGCAACCTCGTGTTCCTCGGAAAATGCGATCGTGGTGATCGAGGACGAATGGTATGCCCTGCGCGCAGAACTGGAGCGTCATGGTGTGGCCTCGCTTGAGGGCGTGCTGGACGAGACGCAAGTCACCGCGTTGATGTGGCCCGCGGGCAAACTGTCGCCTCAGGTGGTCGCCAAGGACCCGGCCAAGGTGATCTCGGCCCTGGGCCTGGACGACAAGGTGCCCCATGGCACCAAGGTGCTGGCTGTTCACTGCACCGGCATCGGGCCGGACCACCCGTTGTCGGGCGAAAAGCTGTCCATTGTCCTTGCGGTCTATATGGCGCGTGATTTTGAGGACGCGGTGGACATTACAGCGCGCCTTCAAAGGCACCTTGGGGCGGGGCATTCCGTCGGTATTCATACCACTGACGCGACGCGCCCGATGACCCTTGCCAATGCCATTCCGACCAGCCGCGTGATCGTCAATCAGGCCCACACCTTTGCCACGGGCGGCGCGTTCACCAATGGGATGCCGTTTTCGCTGTCGATGGGTTGTGGCACCTGGGGTGGCAATTCGGTCAATGACAATGTGAACGTGCGCCATTTCCTGCAATCCACCAAGATTGTGCGCGAGATCCCGGCTGTTGAACCGGCCCTTGAGGACATCTTTGACGCCTATTGGGCCGAGGCCGGGAAATGAAGATCAGCCCGGCTGCCCCGCCCGAAGGTACGGTGCGCGACTGGCTGGATGCCCGCGCGGCGTCTGGTGGCACGGCTGTGGTGTTTCCCGAAACCGGCCAAGAGCTGAGCTGGGCCGCGTTGCGCGCGGATGCGGTGGCCATTGCCGGTGATCTGGCCGCACGTGGGCTGGCCAAGGGTGAGAGCGTGGCGGTTGTGCATCCCAACGGCGCGGCGGGTCTGACGGCGATTTACGCGGCGATGTATGGCGGGTTTCGCGCCACGATGATCAATCTCGCGGCGGGCCCCGACGCCATCGCTTATGCGCTGGAGCATTCCCAGGCGGGCATCGCTTTTGTCCATGATGATCAGTTGGAGATGTTCAACGCCGTGTGCCCGTCCGGTGTTGAGGTCTATGCGCCCAAGGGGGGTGTCGCCCCGTTATGTGAGCTGAGCGCGCAGGACGATGCGCTGTTGATGTATACGTCGGGCACGACGGGGCGGCCCAAGGGCGTTGTCCATGTCCATTCCAGCCTGCTGGCGGGCGGCTGGACGGCCAGCGTTGCCCATGAACTGGGCCCGCAGGATCGCGGCCTGTGCGTGCTGCCGATCTATCACATCAACGGGCTCTGCGTGAGTGTGATGGGCGCGCTTGTGTCGGGTGGGTC
>JBCCBC010000111.1:0-8855 GCA_039814435.1 Pseudomonadota bacterium | reverse complement strand
TGATAGCCCTCGCCGTATCCGGGCGAGGTGCGCACCACTCCGTTTTCCAACCGGGCGGGATGCAAATCCCCCGGGCGCTGCAGCGGGGCCATGATGTCTTCGCACATCTTGCCCGCTTCGGTCAGGATCGCGCTTGTGACATCCGGCGTTGCCTCGGCAAAGCGGTCGGTTGCTGTGACCTGGTCCAGTCCCACGACATGGTCAAAGAGGAACGTGTAGTCGTCAACGGGGGCGCGATATGGCATCTGGTAGGCTCCGAACATCAATGTCTTGGCAAGCGCAAGTGCTGCGCGTACATGGGCGTCTTTGTTACTATAGATGCGGATGCGAGGCACGCGCCGCAACTCAAACGCCGCGTCACGAGGACGGATATGCGCAACGTACCGACGTTAAAACTGGCACCTGATGCGGACGGGATCGCGCGCGCCGCACAGCTTTTGGCGCAAGGTGGGTTGGTCGCATTCCCCACCGAAACGGTGTACGGGCTGGGGGCCGATGCCCGCAATGGCACAGCTGTCGCACGGATTTTCGAGGCTAAGGGGCGGCCAAGTTTTAATCCGCTGATTGTTCACGTACCGGATCTGCAGGCCGCGCAAACACTTGCTGCGTTTGATGCCATGGCGCTGGAGGTGGCACACGCGTTTTGGCCCGGGCCGCTAACCTTGGTCTTGCCGTTGGCGCACAATCATGGCCTGTCACCGCTGGTCAGCGCCGGTCTGGACACCGTAGCCCTGCGGGTGCCCGCCAATGGCGTGGCGCGCGATGTGTTGCGCGCATTTGGCCGGCCGATTGCGGCCCCCTCTGCCAATCCTTCGGGGCAGATCAGCCCGACGACTGCTGCGCACGTGTTGTCCGGCCTTGAGGACCGGATCGATGGCGTAATTGATGGCGGGCCCTGCGAGGTTGGGGTCGAATCCACAATTCTGGGCGATGCGCCCTTGGCCCTGTTGCGACCCGGGGGCCTTGCCACCGAAGAAATCGAGGCAATCACAGGTCGCTTGGCCGCCCCGTCCGACCAGATCACCGCGCCGGGTCAATTGGCGTCGCACTATGCGCCGGATGTGGCCATCCGACTTAACGCCAATCAAGCGCAACCGGGCGAAGCTTTGCTGGGGTTCGGGCCGATGCAGTCGGATTTGAATCTGTCGGTGGCGGGGGATCTTGTTGAAGCAGCCAGCAATCTGTTTGGGCATTTGCATGACTTGAACCGCTTGGGCCGCCCCATAGCTGTAGCCCCAGTGCCGGAGTGTGACCTTGGTCGCGCGATAAACGACCGTTTGCGCCGTGCCGCTGCGCCGCGCTAACCGGCAGGCGTGGCGGAGGACACCTCCGCCTTACTTAGTCATGTAGCCCCGTGGACCAACCGCGCCGAGTCAAAGGGGCCGCATTTCAGACATGTCCCGCGTCGGAAGAGACTTCCGACTTACATCAGGCCCGTCCGGCAGCACCTGACAAACCCAACGGATCAATGCCCAGCGATTTCACGGCACCCATCCATTTGTCATCGTCGCGCGTCCCAAACACCAACTCCGCATCAGCCTCGGCCGTCAGCCACCCGTTGCGGGCAATCTCGCCCTCAAGTTGCCCAGGCCCCCACCCGGCATAGCCCAGCATCACCAGTGCGCGCGCCGGGCCTTCGCCTGCCGCCAGATCTTCGAGCACATCGATTGTCGCGGTCATCCCAAAACCCTCCGCCACGCTGAGGGTTTGCAGTTTTGATCGGTAGTCTTCGGAGTGCAGCACAAACCCGCGCGACGTCTCAACCGGCCCACCAAGATGCACAGGCACATCGCGGGGTGCGGCCGGACTTGCAATCTCCAGGTGGCGCAGAAGCGCGCTCAACTCCATGTCTGCAGCAGGTTTGTTGACCATCAGCCCCATAGCCCCGTCCTGAGAATGCGCGCACACAAAGATCACAGACCGATCAAAGCGCACATCGCTCATCCCCGGCATCGCCACCAACAGTGCTCCGGTCAGGTCTAGGGCGTGCTCGAATGGGTTGAGTTCGGACATGGGTCATCCTGTTGCGCTCACCCCCTTACAATGGCGACCCGGGTGCCGCGCGGCAAGGCCTGCCAATGCCGCAGGCAAAGGCACGCGCACTGGATCGTGACTTGGAATTTATCCCCTCAATTGGCATGTAGGGCGCATGACACGTTGCCTTCTCTCTGCCGCCGCTGTGGCCGCTTGCGCCATGACCTTTTCCGCACTGTCCCCTGCCCTGGCCCAAGGGCAGTTTGACGATGTGGTTGAAACAGAAGTGCTGCAGGGCTGGGACTTGCCCGATGGGCGCCGTCTGGCAGCCGTGCGGCTGACGCTGGCACCGGGTTGGAAAACCTATTGGCGGGCGCCCGGGGATGCCGGCATTCCACCCCATTTTGACTGGAGCCGGGCGCGTAATCTGCAAGCCGTGTCAGTGACCTGGCCCACGCCCAAAGTGTACCACCAGAACGGCATGCGCTCGATCGGATATACCAACCAGGTCGTGATACCGATCTATGTGACGCCGTCAACACCCGGCAAACCTGTCCGCCTGCGCTCCACCTTGTCGATGGGCGTGTGCGCCGAGGTCTGCGTGCCTCATCAAGTCAAACTCGACACCACACTGGATGCACCGGACGCCAGCCCGACACCTGCCATTGTCGCGGCCCTCGCCGATGCGCCCTATGCGGCGGACGAAGCGGGTGTGCGCGCCGCCATTTGCCAGTTGCGCTCAACCGAAAACGGGATGGAGATCGAGGCCCATGTGACCCTGCCCCACACCGGCGGTACAGAAGTCGCGGTGATCGAAACCGGCACCGTCGGGCTGTGGATCAGCGAAGCACGCACATCCCGACAGGGTGACACTGTTGTTGCGATCAGCGAGATGATCCACCCGAACGGTGGCGCCTTTGGGATTGATCGCTCGGACGTGCGGATTACGATCCTTGGCGGCAACTATGCGGTTGATGTGCAGGGCTGCACGGCAAGTTAACCGGCGCGCCACCGCGCCGCTTGATACCCGAGTGCACCCAGCACGTAGGCCGCAAACCCCACGGCGCAGACCCCCGCCGAGAATAGCAACAGCGCACCCGGCATTGCGGCCATGTCCGCAACACTTGGCACCGCATCGCGCACGACAGCCGGCATTTGACCAAAGGCGATGGCAGATCCCAACGTTGCGCCAAACCAGCCCAGCACCACAGCCCAAAGGACAATGAACCCCCAGCGCACCGAGACGGCAGGTGACGTCAGACCGCGCCGCATCGCGCGGATCTGGCGGCCAACGTCATGCTGCACGGCCACCAGCGCGGGCACAACCAGCAGTACAAGGATCATCCCAAAGCCAAGACCGTACACGAGGGTGATAATGGTCGGTTTGAGGAATTGCGCCTGCTGGGATGTTTCATAAAGCAGAGGGGCCATGCCCAGAACTGTGGTCAGCGTGGTCAGGATCACCGGGCGCAACCGGTCCGATGCCCCATCAATGATGGAGGGAAACAGCCCGCGTTCCTGGGCGTAGTCGTCAATCGTGGTCACGAGCACAATTGAGTCGTTGATGATGATCCCCGTCATGCCCAACAGGCCAACGACGGTGAACATGCTCAGCGGAATGCCCCACAATGCGTGCCCATAGATTGTACCGACGAGACCAAAGGGGATGATGGCCATGACGACCATGGGCCGCGTCCAGCTGGAAAACACCCACGACAACACGAGGTAAATACCCGCCAGACACAAGATCAGTCCGGTCAGGGAATCACTCAGGAACGCGTTTTCCTGTTCGTTCAAGCCCGCCTGGCGATACTCCACCTGCCGCTCGGACGCGATCGTGGGCAGGATATCTTCGGCCAGTGCCTCGTTGATTTCAGTGGCGCGGGCAGGATCGTCTTCGGAAATGTCGCCAGTGACCGAAATCAGACGCACGCCGTTTTCACGCCGCACCGTTGAAAAACCGGTGCGCCGCTCGACGCTGACAAAATCTGCGAGCGGCACATAGGTGCCGTCGGGCGTGCGCATCTGGGTCCGGTCCAGAAAATCAGCTGTCAGCTCGTTTGCGGGCAGTTCCACGCGGATTTCTGCGCTGCGGGGACCGTCGGGATAAGTGGCAGCCTCGATCCCGTTCAGGCGATCACGCAGCGCGCTGCCAAGCGTGTCGATCGTAAAGCCAAGGGCCTGTCCCTGCGGGGTCAAATCTAGGATCAGCTCTTCTTTGTCATAGGCCAGATTGTCCTCAACCGCGCTCACCTCACCATATTGCAACAAGGCGCGCTTGAGGTCTTCGGACGCCGCCTTGAGCGTGTCTGTGTCCGCCCCGAAAAACTCAACATCCAGCGCGTCGCCGCCCGGGCCCGACCGCCAGCCGCGAAAGCTGACGGTTTCCGCCAACGGGTGGCGGATTACGGCGTCCTGCAGGGCAGCCACAAAAGCGAATGAGGAATAGGGGCGCAAATCCGCATCGATCAACTCAATGGAAATGCCGCCCAGCAGATCCGCGTCCTTGGAATCCGTACCCGCCAGCCCGCGCCCCGCATTGCCACCAATCTCGGCAATCACATAGTCAATGGGGTTGCGACCGTGTTCGGCCTCGTATTCTGCGCCCAGTGCCTCGGTCGCGCGTTGCATTTCGCGCATCATCTCAAGGGTGTCTTCGCGTGTGGCGCCCTCGACCATGGCGAAGTTGCCCGTAACAGAGCCACGTTCGGGCGCGTTAAAGAACCGCCAGCGTACATCGCCCTCAATGAACAGCGCCAGTTGCGACGCAAGGATCACACACACACCAGCCAAGACCGCATAGCGGCACATGATGACGCCAGCCATGAACGGGCGAAACAGTTTTTCGCGCATCCACTCAAACCCGCCATTGACGATCACCGATGGCGTGTCGAGGCCCTTGATCCCCATCGCCGCAACCCATTCGCGTTTGCGCGCACGGGGCGAAATCAGGAATAAGGCGGCCGCAATTGCAGGACCCGTAACAAGGTAGGGCAACGCAGTTCGCCACGTGGTCATATCGTCAGGCCATAGAACGTAGCCCAGCGCACCAGAAACCACGCCCGTCAGCACAGCGATGCTGAGCACTGCAAAGAGCAGCTTCAGGCGGCTGAACCGTTCACTGTCTGATGCGGCCAGCGCATGGCCCATGTGGTGGGGCAGGATCAGGAAACATTCGATCAACGACGCAATCAGCACCACAATCACAGTGAACGGAATATCCTTGATCAGATCACCAAACCGTCCACCCACAGCCAACAGGCCGAAAAACGCAATGACCGTCGTCAGTGTGGCGGCAAAGACCGGCATCGCCATGCGGCGCGCGGCGTTTTCTGCCGCCACCAGCGGCGGTTCGCCATACGCACGGTAGCGGTGGTCGGCGTGCTCGCCCACCACAATGGCGTCATCCACCACAATGCCCAAGGTGATGATCAGACCAAACAACGACACCATGTTGATGGTCAGCCCGCCGACATACATCAACGCAATGGCCGCCATCAAAGCCACGGGAATGCCCGCCGCAACCCACAGGGCGGTGCGCGCATTCAGAAACAAGAACAACAGACTTACGACGAGGGCCAAACCCACCATCGCATTGTCCAGCAGAATGTTGAGACGCGCAGAAATCGCCTCGGCGCGGGTGCGGATCAACTCGACTGTGACGGCAGGAGGCAAGGTGGATTGCAACGCGGCCGCCACCTCTTCAACCTGGGCCTGAACGGCAATCGCATCACCGCGATTGGACCGGTCGACACGGACGGACACAGCAGGGTTGTCGTCCACATAGTAGCTGCGATTGCGCGCCGCGCCCAACTGCTCGACCGTGGCAACATCGCGTATCCGCAGCTTTGAACCATCCGGGTTAGAGCGTAAGACAATGCCGCCGATCTCGTCCGGCGTGCGCTTTTGCGTGCCGGTGCGCACACGGGCGTTCGCGCCGGTTACGTCGCCTGCGGGGTCGGTGTCGACTTCGCCTGCGATTGCGGCAGCAATATCGGCCATGGTCACGTCATTGGCGATCAATGACAAAGAGGGCACCTCAACCAATGTTTGGGGGGCCGCGACACCGCGAATGGTTGTGCGCGTGACCCCTTCGGCAAACAGGCGAACAACCAGTTCATCGGCAAACAGTCCCAACTGTTGGGGGTCCACGGGCCCGGTGATGACCACGTCAGTGACGCGGTCGCGCCACGCCCCGCGACGGACCGAGGGCTCGTCAGCTTCTTCGGGCAAGGTTGTGACCGAATCCACCGCCGTTTGCACATCATCCGCAGCCCGGCCCATGTCCCAGCCCGGCTCAAACTCAAGCGTGATGCTGCCCGACCCCTCGCTTGAGGTTGAAGACGATGATTCGACACCCTCAACCGCCAATAGACCCGGCTCGAGGGCCTGGACAATGCCCGCATCGACGTCTTCGGCCCCCGCGCCGTCCCATTGGACGGACACGGTGACGTTGTCGACAATCACATCGGGGAAAAACTGGGCGCGCATGTTGGGGATGGCAACCGCACCTGCCACAATCATCAACAGCAACAGCAGGTTTGCAACCGTCCGGTGGCGCACGAAATATCCAAAAATACCACCGGCGGCGGCGGGAATGCCAAAGGGTTTGGGACGCGCCATGGCCTAACCCCCCATCCGGCTCTCGATCCGGGCAACCATCTGCGCCGGGACCTGGGCCTCGCTTAGCTGACCCAAAACGCGGGCCTTGGCCTCGGCCGGCATCCGAGTGTTGCCCTCGACAAAGGCGACCAGCCGGGCGCGACGCTCGTCCGTCAACTCTAGCATCTCGGGCTGTGTGGGCACGGCCCGATCATCCTTGTGCAACGGGCGCACTGAAATACCGACGCCAAGCAGGGGCGTGCGCGCCTCAACCACATCACGGCCAATCAAATCGCGTCCGCGCACCAGAACTTCGTCACCCTGGCGGCGCATCAAACGCACCTGCACCGATTCAAGGCGATCCCCTTCGCCCAGCACCAGCACCCTGTCATTTGCATCAATCGCCGAGGCCGGCAGGCGCACCACATCAGCCAAGGGCGGTTCTTCGACCTCAACTGTGACGAAATCGCCGGGCTTGAAGCCGCGCGCCGTCTCGAGGCGGGCATATATCAACCGCCCGGTCTGCATCTCACCGCCCGCACTGGCGCGGCTGACCACGCCCGTTGCGGCCAAATCAACGCCAGACACATCGAGCGTGGCAGTCACCGGGGCGGCGATAACGGCACCTGAGTCGTCCAGCAATCGGGAATATTGCGCTGTCGAGACGCGAAACGCGACCTCAAGCGCATCTGCGTCAATCAACACAGCGAGCTTTTCGTTGGCGGACGCCAGACGGCCCGCCACCACATCTGTTTCACTCAACGTACCATCAAATGGCGCGACAAGGGTGGTGTCAGCCAGGGCCCGCTCGGCCTCGGACAGGGCGATCCGGGCGCGCGCGAGGCTCGTTTGAGCCTGATCAATACGCGCCTCGGTCGCCGTGACAACCTGGCGGCGCGACAACACGGATTGCCGGGCCGATGCGGCCGCCAATTCTGCGACCTCGACGGCAGCGGCGGTGCCAACGCCGCGCGCGGCCAGATCAACCTGCCGTTCGTAGGCGCGTTGCTGCAAATCGGCCTGATCCTGGGCTGCGGCCTCTTCATCTTTCGACAAAACGAGGGTGCGTTCGGCATCGCGCACCTCGGCTTCGGCATCTGACAGATCAGTGTCGGCGCGGTCGACCACGGCCTGAGCGTCTGCCGGATCAATACGCACCAGCACCTGACCTGCAATAACCTCTCCGCCGTCTTCAAACGCATCCGCCAATTCGACGACACGCCCAGACGCCGCAGCACGCAACTCCAGGCGGCGACGGCTCTCAATCTCGCCAAAACTTTCAAGGACAGGCGTCACCGTCCCGGGCTCTGCGCGCACAACGCCGACCGCAAACACACGCTCGCGGGGCGGCGGGGCGTTTGTCTCTTGGGCAAGGCGTGTCTGCACCGCGCCCCCAACAATCTGACCGGCATAAGCCAGCAGCCCAAGGCTGAGGGCTGCAAGCACCAGCCCAATCAGACTTTGCCTCAAAAATCGCATCTTTTCACGCCTTTACACCGTCTCGACGTCGCTAACCGTAAAGTAGACCGCAGTTCCGGAATACCAAGCAACAATACTGTTACGGGCCCGCCTGTCATTTCCGTCGTTGATGTTCATCCAAACGCGGTAATATTTCGACAAAATTGCAGGGGCGGTGACGATAATCAAGCTGACGGCCCAGAATTTCATCCCACGCGTCCTTACACGCACCGGGGCTGCCCGGCAGAGCAAACAAATAGGTGCCGTTGCGCACGCCGCCCGTTGCCCGACTTTGTACCGCGCTTGTACCAATTTTTTGCATCGACACGATGGTAAACACTGTGCCAAAGGCGTCGATCTCCTTTTCATAGACGTCGCGGTGCGCCTCGACCGTGACATCGCGGCCGGTCAGCCCTGTGCCTCCGGTCGAAATCACCACATCGATCTGTGGATCATCGCACCAGCGGCGCAGTTGGGCGGCAATCTCGACCCGCTCATCTGGCAAGATCTGACGGTCGGCCAGAACATGGCCCGCATCCGCAATGCGCTGCACCAGCACATCGCCGGACTTGTCTTCTTGCAGTGTGCGCGTGTCGCTCACCGTCAACACAGCGATGCGAATGGCAATGTACTCCGCGTTCTCATCAATTCGGCTCATGCCCGCTCCAATACCGCCAGATGGACCGCAAGGCCCGCAAAAACACCCGCCGACGCCCAATCAAGGATCCGGCTGCCGCGCGCAAAACGCTGACCCGCGCCGCCGGCGAAAACGCCGACCGCACCATTTATGACAAAACCACCAAGGGCCAACAACGCACCGA